>NZ_AUGA01000041.1:0-80942 GCF_000426785.1 Bradyrhizobium sp. th-b2 | reverse complement strand
AGAACCCGCGCCGCGTCTTCATCTCCGGCCAGAAGCGCGGCGTCTTCGGCACTATCAAGCGCCAGCTGCGGCGCCGCTCCGCTATCGAGCCCGTGATCGGCCATTTGAAGGCTGACGGACACCTCGGCCGCTGCTACCTCAAAGGCCGCGCCGGCGATGCCGCCAACGTCATCCTCTCCGCCGTCGGTTACAACTTCCGCCGCATCCTCGCCTGGCTAAGGGCTCTTTGGTACCTCTTCCTGGCTGCCTTCTTCTCAGTCACCAGCCACCGCACACCACTCAAATCGGCTTCTTAACCGACGACGAAGTAGAGGCCGCCTGCGAGGAACGGCACCGAGGCCAGGCGGAAGTACCACTCCTTCAGCCATTCGATGCGCACGCCCTGGCCGTCATGGGTGATTGCAACCGACATCCTGTCCTCTGCCATCAGCTGGAAACGGGAACAGGCGGTAGTCGGCAGTCCGGTGTGCCAGGTTCGACGAAAATCGCCCGTTTTGCAGCGAAAAGCCGCGAAATCAGGCCCGTTTCGGCCGGGAAATCCTTGACTTCCCACGGTTTATGGCTAGTTTCCCGGCCAAACGCGGGCCGATTTGGCCGGCTCCCGATATCTCTGCATTTTCGAGGTTTTGCACATGGCCAAGGCGGTCACCATCAAGGTCAAGCTCGTGTCGACGGCCGATACCGGCTTCTACTACGTCGCCAAGAAGAACTCGCGCACCATGACCGACAAGCTGGTCAAGAAGAAGTACGACCCGGTCGCGCGCAAGCACGTCGAGTTCAAGGAATCCAAGATCAAGTAAAATCGCCTGCTTCTGACGTTTCAAACGGGGCCCTTTGGGCCCCGTTTTTGCTTCGTGCCCAAGCATCATCCCTGATGCGTCCCGGACCGCCCCGGGCGAAGGGCTCGCATGATTGCAACCTTGGACGAGGGAAACGTCGGCGGCTATTCGGTCGCCTACGGCCGCGAGGACATCTACTTTCCGGTCTATGTCACGGCCGCCCTGGCCGCGATCTTCCTGACCGCGAGCTGGATCACGGGCGCGATCTACTGGCTGGCGCTGGCGGCTGCGGCGGCCGGCTTCACCTACTACAACATCCCCCTGCTGGAGGCCGGTCGTCCGACCATCGGGGCCAACCAGTACGGCATCTTCATCCAGGCCTTCGGGCTGATCCGCTGGCGCGCCATCGCGCGCATCGACCTCGTCGAGATCGCCGAGCGCGCGATGACCGTTCACGAGTTGCAGATCGCGCTCAATGGGCCGCTCGGCAGCGCGCTGGTGGCCGATTGGCGCAAGCGGCCGGCCTATCGGCTGCTGATGCGCTTGCCGTGGCGCATGGACCAGCGTGGCGTGGTGCGCGTCGATCTCGAGCCATTCGACCGGACGCCCGACGAGATCCACCGGACGTTCCTCAGGATGTGGCGCTACTACCGGAGCTAGCGCTTGAACGCCTCATCACGCAGATGCGCATCTGCGATTTGCGCATCCGGATTGTGCGTGATGGTCATGAACCAAACCAGGCTGAAGAACAGCGACCACGCTGTGTTCCAATAGAACCAGTTCATGGGATCACCTCGAACAGCTTTGACCCGCACCGGCCAGCGAAGATCGCCGGCCTTGCGGAACGCCGCCCAGTCTACTGCACGACCTCGCCGTGCAGCGCGAGATCCAGTCCTTCCCGCTCGATCTCCCGCGTCACGCGAAGCCCGACGAAGAGATTGATCACGAACAGGATGACCAGACTCACGACGGCATCATACACGAAGACGGTCGCGACGCCGATGCACTGATTGATGAACTGCCCGGCATTGCCCTCCAGAACGCCTGCCGTACCACCATACTGCTCGACCGCGAACACGCCCGTCAGCAGCGCTCCGACGATGCCGCCGACGGCATGGACACCGAAGCAGTCCAGCGCGTCGTCGTAGCTGAACATCCGCTTCAGCCCGGTGCATCCCCAGTAGCAGCATACGCCGGCGGCGATGCCGATGGCGAAGGCGCCGACCGGCCCGACGAAACCGGAGGCCGGCGTGATCGCGACGAGGCCGGCGACGGCACCCGAGCAGATGCCGACGACGGTCGGCTTGCCCTTCAGCGCCCACTCCACCAGCATCCAGGTGAAGCCCGCCACCGCCGTGGCGATCTGGGTCACCAGCATGGCCATGCCTGCCTGCATTCCCGCCGTGACGGCGGAGCCGGCGTTGAAGCCGAACCAGCCGACCCACAGTAGCGAGGCGCCGATGAATGTCAGCACCATATTGTGAGCCGGACCCGTCTCGACGCGCTTGCCAAGCATGATGGCGCACATCAGCCCGGCCACGCCGGCATTGATGTGCACAACGGTGCCGCCGGCGAAATCGAGAACTTTGACATACGCGGCGTCGTTGCCCGCCGAGAAGATCCCGTCAGGCCCCCAGACCCAATGCGCGATCGGCGCATAGACGAAGATCGCCCACAACCCGATGAACCAGAGCATGGCAGAGAACTTCATCCGCTCGGCGAACGCACCGGCAATCAGCGCCGGCGTGATGATGGCGAACGTCATCTGAAAGCAGATGTAGACAGACTCAGGAATGGTCGCGGCGAGTGGATTGGGATTGCCGATGCCACCCTTACCGATGTCACTCAGGATGTCCTGAGGAACATGCGATCCAGACCGCCGATAAACGGCGTGCCGGCACGGAACGCCAAACTGTAGGTCAGGACGGCAAACAGGATCGTGACCAGGCAGGTGAGGGCGAAGCTGGTCATCACGGTATCGCCGACATTCTTCTTGCGCACCATGCCGCCGTAGAACAGGCCGAGGCCCGGCACCGTCATCATCAAGACGAGTGCGACGGATGTCAGCATCCACGCGGTGTCGCCGGAGTTTGGTGTGCACTTCTCGAGAATCTTGCCGCCGCAGGCCGGCGGCGCCGCGTCCTCGGCCAGCGCGAGGTCGCTGAACAGCAGGCACAGAAACGCTACTCCAAGCAGCGCAACCACTGTCCTCACGAGCTTCTGGCGCGTGTATGTCCCAGACTCCATCATCTTCCTCCCATCACAAGAAATGTTGCTGTTCGGAATGGGCGCGGCGCGTTCGGGGCGTGAGCACCGAGAGGCCACTTGCGCGTTCGGTTATCGGGATGTCTCGAAGTGCCGCGATGCGGGTGGCAGGATGCGGCGAAGTCAGAGCGGCATCACGCCGGACGTCGGGCACAAGGGCCTCCTGCTCGGCGGCGCGGCGAAGGCCGTGGTGCGCGGATGGCTGGAGAGTGACGGCGACTAGCCTCATCGCGGCCAGCCCTTCCCATAGTCCCCAAGCCGGAAAGCCTAAGCGACGGCGTCCGGCACGAATTCTAGCCAAATTCAATCAAGATTCGTGCCACCAGTGCGTACGGAGTAACGCTTTGAAAGCGCTGTTACTTCAATCGCCGTACGGAACCATGTCGCGCTGCGCTGCGCGTTCTCGCAGCAAGCGATCGACTGAAAAATAGGCAGACATCGGCGGCTGCCCACGGACGTGGCAGCCACCGACCTGGTCGGGATCGGAAGCTAGGCGGCCTTGAGCAGCGGCGGCTGCGCGGGCCGGATCAGCGCGAAGGCGACTTGGATGATGCCGCCGGCAAGGCCGAGCGCGACGCCGATCCGCCAAGCCATGGTGTAGGAGCCGAGCGAGTCGTAGATCACTCCGCCGCCATAGGCGCCGAGGAAGCTGCCGACCTGGTGGCTCATGAAGGCGAGGCCCTGGATCATCGCCTGCCAGCGCAGCCCGAACATCTCGGCGACCGCGCCCGCGACCAGCGGACCGACGCCCATCCAGAGGAAGCCCATGATGGCGCCGAACAGCAGCGTCGAGCCCGGCGTTGCCGGCAGCATGAAATACCAGGCGAGCGCCAGCGAACGCAGGATGTAGATCGCGCCGAGCAGCGCGAGCTTGTTCCAGCGCTGGCCGGCCCAGCCGAAGAACAGCGAGCCCAGCACGTTGAAGCCGCCGATCATGCCGAGCGTCTGTGCGCTCAGCAACGGATCGAGCCCGCAGATCGCGAGATACGACGGCAGATGCGTGGTGAGAAAGACGAGCTGCATGCCGCAGACCATGTAGGCGCAGGTCATCACCACGAAGGATGCGTTGCCGAACGCGGTCTTCGCCGCGGTCGCCGCAGTGGCGTTGCCGATATCGTCGGCCGCGGGCTTCGGCAGCGGAATGCTGTCGACGCGCCCTGCGAACCAGGCGGCCGGAATCATCGCGATCGACAGGATGACAAAGCCGGCGAGCCCGACGCGCCACCCGAATCCTTCATTGAGCATCTGGCCGAGCGGCGCCGAGAGTAGTGCGCCGAGCGAGCCCGCACCGGAGACGATGCCGAGTACGGTCGAGCGCACCGTCTCCGGCACCGCCCGCGCGGCAACCGACATCGCAATCGCCGCCGCGGTACAGGCCAGCGAGGTGCCGATCAACACGCCGCCGCCGATCATGACACTGACCAGCCCATGCGCGGTCGTCATCAGCACGAGGCCTGCGATATAGAGCAGCGCGCCGACCACCATGATGGGTCGGAAGCCGTACCGCACCGTCATCGCACCGGCGAGCGGCTGCAGGAAGCCCCAGGCGAGGTTCTGCACGGCTAGCGCCAGCGTGAAATCGGATATCGAGATGTGGATGTCGTGCGTCAGCGGCTGCATGAAGATGCCGAGGCTCTGCCGCAGCCCCATGCTCAGCGTGAGCATGATGGAAGCACCGATCAGAATGGGAAGCGTGGGACGCAGGACCTGCAACAGGGGCATTGTTCTTGTTCTCCCAAATGGGCACGGCACGAGTGCCGCAGCCTGCGATTCACGCTTGTTTTGGTTACACAGACCTGTGTACTTAGGCTACACAGGGGGCGAGCTGTCAAGCAAAGAGGATCACGGCCGGCGCATGGCTTCCCCGCCTCCCAAACAGACCATGAAAGAGCGGATCCTCGAGACCGCCGACAAGCTGTTCTACCTGCAAGGCATTCGCGCCATCGGCGTCGACACCATCGCGGCCGAGATCGGCATCAGCAAACGCACGCTTTACAATCACTTCCCGTCGAAGGACGCGCTGATCGAGGCTTATCTGCAGCGCCGCTTCGTGCAGCCCCGCCCCTCCGACAAGCCGCCGGCCGAGCAGATTCTCGCGACCTTCGATTCGCTGGAGCGGCGCTTTTCAGCGCGGGATTTTCGCGGCTGCCCGTTCGTCAACGCGGTGGCCGAACTCGGCCCGGAGGACGACGACCGGACCGTCAGAAACATCGCTGTTGCCTTCAAGGAAAGCCGCCGGGTCTGGTTTCGCGACCTGCTGCGGCAACTCGGCGTCGCCGATGCCGAGGGACTGGCGACCCAGCTCACGCTGCTGGTCGATGGCTCGATCGCGCAGGACCTGGTGCGCGACGATCCCGCCATGGCGCGCGCGGCGAAGGAAGCCGCCCGCGTGCTGCTGGCGAATGCGGGGGTCAAGGTCGGCAAAACCGATCCCGCAGCCAGGAAGCCAGCTGGCTGAATACGGTTGCGTCCCGAAGCGGCGTTTGGTTGGTAGCGCTGACGACGCGCGACGGCGTCCGAAGGAATATTCCGTCAGGCGAGATTGACAGCGACCGCGCCAAAGGGCCCGCGGCGCAACAGGGGAGCGACCATGGAAGATCCGAAGGTGACCGCGACCGGCTACGATTTCGCGCCGGCGCGCGCGGCCATGCAGCGTTATATCGACAACGATCTGCTGTCCGGCATCTCGTCGGCGGTCATGGTCGGCCGCGAGCTGGTCGATGTCAGCTGCGTCGGATGGGCCGACAAGGAAGCGCAGATCCCGCTGCGCACTGACCACATCTTCCGGGTCTTCTCCAACACCAAGCTCATCACCTCCTGCGCGGCACTGCTGTTGGTCGAGGATGGCCGCTTCCAGCTCGACGATCCAATCGAGAAATTCATCCCGCAGCTGCGCAACCGCAAGGTCCTGCTGAAAGGCGCGACGTCGATCGACCAAACCGAGCCCGCGAAGAGCTCAATCACCATCCGCCAATTGCTGAGCCACAGCGCCGGTCTGAGCTACGGCTTCTTCGATCCCGGCACCGTCATTTTCAAGGCGCTCAACGAGCGCGGAGTGCACAATCCCAATACGAGCTTGGCTGAGATGGTCGACGTGCTGGCCGATCTGCCGCTGATCTATCAGCCGGGCACGTCGTGGGAATACTCGCTCGCGATCGACGTCGTCGCGCGCCTGGTGGAAGTCGTCAGCGGCCAGACCTTTGACAAGTTCATCAAGGCACGCATCCTCGATCCGCTCGGCATGGTCGATACCGGCTTCGTTGTTCCGCAAGAGGATCAGGGTCGCCTTGTTGCGTACTACGCCGGCGCCGATCTGATGGAGCCGATGAAGCCGGGTCTCACCCGCACCGACAATGCGCCCTTCCCCGGCGCCTATCTGCGTCCGGTCGCAAGGCTCAATGGCGGCGGCGGCCTGGTGTCCACACTGCCCGACATGGTTGCGCTGATCCGCAGCCTGCTGCCCGGCGGACCGACGCTGCTGAAGCCGGACACGATTGCGCAGATGATGACCAACCAGTTGCCCGAGGGACAGTGGATCCGCTTCGCGATGATGGGCGAGCAACCCGGCAAGGTGCACGGACTTGCCGGCGGCCTGATCCAGAAGCCCTCGCCGATTGATCATCCCGACGCTGCCGGCGAATTCTATTGGGGCGGCGTTGCGGGAACGCAGTGGTGGATTTCGCCGAAGACCGGGATGGCCGGCGTCATGATGGCGCAGCGCCAGATGGCGTTCGTCCATCCGTTCTCGTTCGAGTTCAAGCGGATGGCCTACGACGCGGTGAAGCGCGGGCGCTAGGTTCATCTATCCTGTCGTCACCCGCGCATGCGGGTGACCCAGTATTCCAGAGGCAGTGTCGTTTAAACGAGAGGCCGCGGCGTACTGGATACCCCGCATTCGCGGGGTATGACGATGGATATGACGGTGTGAAACGCGGACGTTATGCCGCCGCAGAAACCACGCGGTTGCGGCCGTCGTGCTTGGCGCGGTAGAGCGCGGTGTCAGCTCGCTTGAGCACGTCGGTGACCTGCTCGCCCTTGCGCTCCAGCGTGGTGAGCCCGATCGAGATTGTGACCGTGATCCGCTTGCCGCCCTTTTCGACGGAAAAGGGCTCGCCTGCGATCGAGCGGCGCAGCCGCTCGGCGACCATGCCGGCGACGTGCAGGTCGGTCTCCGGCATCACGATCACGAACTCCTCGCCGCCATAGCGGCAGGCGAGATCGATGCCGCGGATCGACTTGCGAATCCGGACGGCGAATTCGCGCAGCACGTCGTCACCGGCGTCGTGGCCGTAGGTGTCGTTGATCGCCTTGAAGTAGTCGATGTCGAGGATCATCAGCGCCAGCGGCTTGCCGCGAACCGAGGCCTGCTCCGCGAGCGTCGCGAGGTGGCTCTCCATGTAGCGGCGGTTATTGAGGCCGGTCAGCGCATCGGTGATCGCCATCTCGATCGAGTTCTGCACATTATCGCGCAAATGATCGGTGTAGCGGCGGCGGCGGATCTGGGTGCGCGCGCGCGCCAGCAGTTCGTTCTTGTCGACGGGGCGCAGCAGATAGTCGTTGACGCCGATCTCGAGCCCGCGCATCAGCCGCGCGTTGTTGTCGGCATCCGAAATGGCGAGGATCGGCACCTGGCGGGTGCGCTCCAGCGAGCGGGCCTGGCTGCACAGCCGCAGACCGTCATAATTGTCGAGGCTGAGCGACACGATCAGCAGGTCGTAATTGCCCTCGGCGGCGTGGAACAGCGCGTCCGCCGGATTGATTTCGACATCGACGGTGTGCTCGGCAGACAGGATCGGCGCCAGCTTCTCGTAGGATGACGGCCGGTCGTCGACCAGGAGGATGCGGCCGCCGGTGCCCCGGTCGGCGATCGCGCTGCGCTCGGGCGCCTGCATGCCGATCTCGAGCGAGGTGATGGCGCGCATGCGCAGCTCGTCGGTCATCATCTTCAGCCGCGTCAGCGAGCGCACGCGCGCGATCAGCACGACGTCGGACACCGGCTTGGTCAGGAAATCATCGGCGCCGGCTTCAAGCCCGCGCACGCGGTCGGCAGGACTGTCGAGCGCGGTGACGATGACAACGGGAATGAAATGGGTCGCAGGGTTCGACTTCAACCGGCGGCAGACCTCGAAGCCATCCATGTCCGGCATCATGACGTCGAGCAGGATGATGTCGCATTCGGCGCGGGTGCAGATTTCCAGCGCCTCCGTCCCGTTGGAAGCAGTCAGCACATCGAAGTATTCGGCTGACAGGCGGGCTTCCAACAGCTTGACGTTCGCCGGAACGTCATCGACGACGAGGATACGCGCGGACATGGCACCACAACTCCCCTATCCGATAAAGCGTCGGACAGTCTCAATAAATTTGCCGACCGAGATCGGCTTGGACAAATAGGCTTCGCAGCCGCCCTCGCGGATGCGTTCTTCGTCGCCCTTCATTGCGAAGGCGGTGACCGCGACCACCGGAATCGCGCGCAGATCGGGATCGTCCTTGATCCAGCGCGTGACCTCGAGGCCGGAAACCTGCGGCAGCTGAATATCCATCAGGATCAGGTCGGGGCGCAGCTTGCGGACGAGATCGAGCGCTTCGAAGCCATTGCTGGTGCCCGAAGTCTGATAGCCGTGCGCTTCCAACAGATCGCGAAAGAGCTTCATGTTGAGCTCGTTGTCCTCCACGATCAGGACGGTTTTGGCCATCCCGTCCCTCCCAAACCCAGGAGACAGGCCCCGCTGCGGCACCTCACGCACCGCGCTTGGGGCGCGTCGAAAAAGTGAATTCAAACTAGCGCCAGAATCGGTCTAACCCGTTAATCCCGTAGTCCAAACGTCCGCGGTGAGGTTTCCGTTGCTTGAACACCTGCGGAAGACTCGGGCATGATGGGCCTCTCAATAGAGACCATAAGTTAACGGAAAGGCAAACCGGCGCGTTGAAAAAGCCTGTTCACAACCCCCGGGAAGTTGCTGAAATCGTTGCGATTCAGGCGCTCGGTTTTATTGCCGGCGATCCTGAGCGGCTGGGTCTGTTTCTGGCCGAGACTGGAATCGGTCCAGAGACGCTGCGGAACGCCGCATCCGACCCTCAATTTCTCGCGAGCGTGCTCGATTTTGTGATGCGCGACGACGCCACCGTGACGGCGTTCGCGAAGGCCTCCGAGCTGCACCCGACCAACATCGCTGCCGCCCGTCAGGTGCTGGGCGACCCGCAATGGGAGCGCGACGTGCCGTGACGACGGCACCGGCAGCTCACGACGGCCCCCTCAGTTTCTGCCGAGACTGCCTCGGCGATCTCGATATCAAGGTGAAGCGCTGCAGCCAGTGCGGGTCGCCGCGGCTGGTGCGGCATCGCACCCTGCCCGCGCTGACGCTCGCGCATATCGACTGCGACGCGTTCTATGCCACCGTCGAGAAGCGCGACAATCCCGATATCGCCGACCGCCCCGTCATCATCGGCGGCGGCAAGCGCGGCGTGGTGTCGGCCGCCTGCTACATCGCCCGCACCTACGGTGTCCGCTCGGCGATGCCGATGTTCAAGGCGCTGGAACTGTGCCCCGACGCGACCGTGATCCCACCCGACATGGCGAAATATGTCCGGGTCGGGCGCGAGGTGCGCCATGCCATGCAGGCGCTGACGCCGCTGGTCGAGCCGCTGTCGATCGACGAGGCCTTCCTCGATCTCGCCGGCACGCAGCGCGTCCACGGCATGATCCCGGCCAAGGTGCTCGCCAAATTCGCCCGCGATGTCGAGCGCGACATCGGCATCACCGTCTCGGTCGGGCTGTCCTGCAACAAGTTCCTCGCCAAGATCGCCTCCGACCTCGACAAGCCCAGGGGCTTCGCCACGCTCGACCAAGACGAGGCGCGCGAGATGCTCGCAAGCAAACCGGTCGGCTTCATCTACGGCGTTGGCCCTGCGACGCAGGAGAAGCTGGTGCAGCGCGGCTTCCGCAACATCGCCGATTTGCAGCGCGCCGACGAGAACGAGCTGATGAAGCAGTTCGCCAGCGAAGGCCGCAGGCTGTGGCGGCTGGCGCGCGGCATTGACGACCGCAGCGTGGTGCCCGACCGCGGCGCCAAGACCATTTCGAGCGAGACCACCTTCGAGACCGACATCCGCGACTTCGCAACGCTCGAACGGCTGCTCTGGAAGCTGTCCGAAAAGGTCTCGGCGCGGCTGAAGACTTCTGAGCTTTCCGGCTGCACCATCACGCTGAAGCTGAAGACCGCGGACTTCCGTCAACGCACCCGCTCGCAATCGATCCAGACCCCGACCCAGCTCGCCGCCAAGATCTTCGCGGTCTCGCGCGAGATGCTGGTGAAGGAGATCGACGGCACCGCCTTCCGCCTGATGGGCACCGGCGTCAGCGCGCTGCGCCCGGGCTCGCAGGCCAACGATTCCGACATGCTCGACCGCCGCTCGGCGCACGCCGAACGCGCCATCGACAATCTGCGCAAGAAGTTCGGCAACGCCGCCGTGATCAGGGGCATTGCGTATGAGGGGCCGGCAAAGCCGGCGGAGGAGTAGTCTCCAGTCGTCATGGCCGGGCATAGCCGTCCGAAGGACGGCGTCGCTTCCGCTCGCCTATGCCCGGCCATCCATCCAGAATGATTCTTTGAAGAGCGATGGATGCGCGGGTCAAGCCCGCGCATGACGATCGGTATCAATCCGCGACCGCGACCGCCTCGATCTCGATCAGCCATTCCGGAGCCGCGAGCGCGCTGACGCCGACGAGCGTACTGGCCGGCGGCTCCATGCCTTCGAAGAACGCCGAGCGCGCCTTGCCGATGATCGGGCGGAGCTCCGGCTTGTAGCCGACCACGTAGGTCGTGATCTTGACGATGTTGCCGTAGCTGGCTCCGGCGGCCTTCAGCGCCATGCCGAGATTTTGCATCACCTGCGTCGTCTGCGCGGCGAGATCGCCGGCGCCAACCACCCGGCCCTCCTCGTCCACGGACACCTGTCCCGAGATGTAGATCGTGCGCGCGCCCGACGCGACGACGACGTGGGTGTAAGCCGGATTGTGATGAAGGCCGCTGGGCCGAAGATGGTCGCGCTTGCTCATGATGTGCCTCCCTGACACGCGTGTTTTGGGAAGCGTACTCGCGTCGGACGGTTCCGGCCAGAGCGGTCTCGGAGTGCTCAGGCTTGCTCCGCGGTCGTCCCGGCGAAAGCCGGGACCCATAACCACCGAAGGTGATTGCTGCGCGACGTTGGGGCCACAGCCCCCTTCAACAACTCAACCCTGTGGTTAGTCCCGGGTCGCGCGGAGCCTGTCATCGGGCGGCGCTTCGCGCCGACCCGTTGGCTTGCCCGGGACGACGCCAAATGGGTGGCGCTAGCCAGCCATCACTTGCAAGGCTTGGAATCCCTAACGTCGAACTTGTCCAGCGCGCCCGAGATCACGAAATCGTTGTAATCCAGCACCAGCGCGCGGGAGACACCGTTCTCGTAGAGTTCGAACGACATCGCGTAGACCGGGGTCTGCTCGCCGTCCTTGGCCCGTGCGTCGCTGTCGTAATAGCTGACCGTCACCGGCCAGCGCGTCATCGTTTTCATCGCATCGCTCGCCGTCGACGGATCGGGCGACGACGGCGTGCGGTCGCCTGCGATCGGCCGGCCGATCACGGTCAGCGTGTTGTAGACCTTCTCGCCATTGTCGGAGCCGTCATAGACGGTCTGTTCGAGCACCGATTTGCCGTCGCGGGCGGCGACGATGATGTGCTGGATCTGCTCGGTCGGGAACAGGACCTTGCCGTCGATATTGAACGTCTTCTTCACCGGCTGGGTCAGCTTCACGGTGATATGATCGCCCACCCGCTCGGCGATGCCGTCCACCGGCGCCGGTTCGCTGTCGTTCATCCGCGTGTCGATCTTGAAGCGGTAGCTTTTGCCCGCCGCATCCTCCCAGGACGAGGAGCGCAGATCAGAGAGCGTCACCTTGCCCTCGCCGCTGTCGAGCTCCGACACCTGGCGGAATTCGGAGGTGTAGCCCTCGCAGGAGCTGCCGGAGAAATTGTAGAGGATGCGCCCGCGCGCATCGCTGACCGAATTGGAGCCGCGCGACTTCACCAGGCTCAAATCGTACAGCGCCTGATGCGCGAGAAACGGCCCGCTGGCCGCAGCGGCGGCCGGCCCCTGAACCAGACCGGACCCTGCGGCAACGGCAATCGACAGCACCAGGGCACGCGACGGCTTCCGAAACGGCAGGATCATGATTTCTCCTCAGGGAGGCAGGGATTCGCCACAATAGTGACGGTGGTATTGCGCCGCAACTGGGGCAAATTTTACAAAATGGCAATGTGCGCGGTGAAAATGCCGTCAATTTCGACCGCTTTCCGTGCGATTCCACACCCAACAGCAACGTTATTGCTGCCGTACCGTCGCTTGCAACCGGCGGCACGATGCGCGAAACAAACCCGGCCCTGACCGCGTTTCAGGCTTCGTGCAAATCCAATTTGGGGATCAAAAATGGCGGGTACCGTCGAACAGAAACTGGCGTCACAGGGCATCACACTTCCCGAGCCGACCTCCCCGGTCGCGAACTATGTGCCCTTCGTCCGCAGCGGAAACCTGCTGTTCGTCTCGGGCCAGGTCTGCTTCAACGCCGAAGGCAAGCTGATAGCCAAGGGCAAGCTCGGCGCCGGCGTCACGATCGAGCAAGGCACCGAGGCGGCGCGCGGCTGCGCGATCAATCTGCTGGCGCAGATCAAGGCCGCGCTCGGCGACCTCGACAAGGTCGTGCGCGTGGTGCGGCTCGGCGGCTTCATCAACTCCGCACCGGACTTCTTCGACGGACCGAAGGTCCTGAACGGCGCCTCCGACCTGATGGTTGCGGCGTTCGGCGACAAGGGCCGTCACGCCCGCACCACCGTCGGCGTAGCCTCGCTGCCGGCGGATGCCGCGGTCGAAGTCGAAGGCGTGTTCGAAGTCTCCTGACCGATGCGTGCCCCTGATTGGCTGACAAAGCGGCCGGTCGCCCATCGCGGCCTGCACGATGCCGCACGCGGCATCATCGAGAACATGCCGGCCGCGGCCACCGCCGCGGTCGCAGGCAATTTCGCTATCGAGTGCGATATCCAGCTTACCTCCGACGGCGAGGCGATGGTGCATCACGACGATGCGCTCGGCCGCCTCACCGAGGGCTCGGGCCTGCTGTCGACCAAGACCGCAGCCGAGCTGAAGGCGGTGAAGTTCAAGAATACCTCCGAGCAGATGATGACGCTCGGCGATCTCTGCGCGCTGGTCGCAGGCCGCGTTCCGCTGGTGGTCGAGGTGAAGAGCCATTTCGACGGCGACCGCAAGCTGGTAGCTCGGATGGCCGAGGTGCTGTCGTCCTATTCCGGCCCGGTGGTCGGGATGTCGTTCGATCCCGACCAGGTGCTGGCGCTGCGCGAGATCATGCCGGCCCTGCCACGCGGCATTACCGCCCAGCGCACCTATGACGACAGTTCCTGGACCAAGCTGACGCCGGCGCAGCGCGACAGCATGCTCTATCTGCGCCACGGCTTCAAAACCGAGCCGCATTTCGTCGCCTTCTGGGTCGACCAGCTACCGGCGCCGGCGCCCTGGATCGCCCGCAAGGTGTTCGGCTGCTCGCTGCTGGCCTGGACCGTGCGGACGGCGGAACAGCGCGAACGCGCCGCGCGCTACGCCGACCAGATCATTTTCGAGGGGTTTACACCGGGAACCTGACATGTCCCCTTGCAGCCTTGAAGTCGTCGCTGCGATGCACGATCTTGGCAAGGGCTGGTAAGGCGTTGGTCAAGCGTTGGTCGTCATCGGCGATGGCGGAATGCGGAGCATGATCCGGAAGTGGAGCCAGCTGTTCCGGAAAGATCATGCTCGAACGAGGCACCGGTCTTCATTCTCGATGGCGTCTTCTGAAATCACCCTAGAGGCTGTAGCTGACATCGGCGGCATTCCACCCGCCGAATGGGACGCCTGCGCCAATCCGAAGCCGGATGCGGACAGCATCCATCACCTCGACACGCTGGCCTCGCCCGGCTCCGCAGGCAATTGCCAGGCGACCGCAAGTTCAAGCTATAACCCGTTCGTTTCCCACGCTTTTTTCGCAGCCGCCGAAGCCTCCCATTCGGCCTGCCCGCGGACCGGCTGGGGGCCGCGGCACCTGGTGGCAAAGCTCGATGGCCGGATCGTCGGTGTCGTGCCCTGCTATCTGAAATCGCACTCGCAGGGCGAATACGTGTTCGACCGCGGCTGGGCCGAGGCCTATCACCGCGCCGGCGGCAGCTATTACCCGAAGCTGCAGGTCTCCGTCCCCTTCACGCCAGCGACCGGGCCGCGGCTTCTGATCCGTGACGGCGTCGACCGCGAGGCAATTGGCTCAGCGCTGGCGCGGGGCCTGCGGGCGCTCTGCAACGCCACCGAGGCCTCGTCGGTGCATGTGACATTTGCCCGTGAGGATGAGGCAAAATTCTTGGGCGCGCATGGCTTCCTGCAGCGGACCGACCAGCAGTTCCACTGGTACAATGCGGGCTACAAGACCTTCGACGATTTCCTCGGCTCGCTGAACTCGCGCCACCGCAAGGGGATCAAGCGCGAACGCCGCGAGGCGGTCGCCGCCGGGATCACCATCCACTGGCTGACCGGCTCCGACATCACCGAGGACGCTTGGGACGCGTTCTTCGAATTCTACATGGAGACCGGCTCGCGCAAATGGGGCCGGCCGTACCTGACCCGACAATTCTTCTCGCTGATCGGCGAGAGCATGAGCCGGGACGTGCTGCTTGTCATGGCCAAGCGCAACGGCCGCTGGATCGCGGGCGCCATCAACTTCATCGGCTCGGACACGCTGTTCGGCCGTAACTGGGGTGCGGTCGAGCACCACCCATTCCTGCATTTCGAGGTCTGCTATTATCAGGCGATCGACTTCGCGATTCAGCGCGGGCTCAAGGTGGTCGAGGCCGGCGCGCAGGGCGAGCACAAGCTGGCGCGCGGCTACCTGCCGCAGATCACCCATTCGGCGCACTACATCGCCGATCCCGGACTGCGCAAAGCGATCGCCGATTACCTCAAGCGCGAGCGCGACTATGTCGCCGAAGTCGGACGCGAGCTGGCCGAGGCCGGTCCGTTCCGGAAGACTGCCGACGACGACGCTTGACGTTTGGATCGCGACCGAGACATTAGACTTGCAGATTTAGACCTGCAAAATCCAGGGAGCCGCCGCCATGCCCGCCGCCTATGACAACAACAATCCCTTCGCAAAAATCCTGCGCGGCGAATTCCCCTGTTACAAGGTCTATGAAGACGAGCACGTGCTTGCCTTCCTCGACATCATGCCGCGCTCGCCCGGCCACACGCTGGTGATCCCGAAGGCCCCTGCCCGCAACATCCTCGACATCAAGGCTGACGACTACGCCCATGTCGCGCGTGCCGGCCACAAGATCGCCGCCGCTGCGATGAAGGCGTTCGAAGCCGACGGCATCACGGTGCAGCAGTTCAACGAGCCCGCCGGCGGCCAGGTGGTTTTCCACCTGCACATGCACGTGATGCCGCGCAAGGACGGCATCGCGCTGCTGCCGCCTGCGAGCCACAAGGAAGACGGCAAGGTGCTGGAGGCGAATGCGGCCAAGTTGATCGCGGCGTTGAAGTGACGCCCTCGTCGTCATTCGTTGGCCCATCCCACAAGGTTGATCACTGAGGCTGGTGATCACCCAAAGCTTAACTGGTTCTGGCGAGAAGCAAGTCGGCTTGCGATGAAGTCCATAAAGCTTTGGATTGCGCTTGAGAGATATCGCCGCGTCGGATGGAACAGGTAAAGCGGGACATCTTCGGGTCTCCACGCAGCAAGAACCGGCACGAGGCGCTTGTCGCTCACCGCATCCCGGCATATGTAGCTCGGAAGCAGCGCGATGCCTGCGCCAGCGATCGCGGCGTCACGCAGCAGGCTGTAGTTGTTGGCTGCGATGGATCCACTAATCGGCACATTGCGCTTGCCGGTCGCGCTCACAAGGGTCCACTCGGGTATCCGGCCCCCAGTCGGGAACCACAGGCAGGAATGCCGGCGTAGGTCGGTAGGCTGTTTCGGCTTTCCCCTATTTTTCAGGTAACCTGGGCTGGCGTACAATCCTCGATGCATCGCCAGTACCTTGCGTGCAATGAGCGAGGGGCTCCCAACGAGGTTCACTCGAATTGCTATGTCGACGCCCTCCTCGACGAGGTCGACGAGGCGAGACGTTGCATCGACCTGCACCTGTACCTCCGGATATTGACCGACGAATTCGCCGATCAGCGGGCCCAAGAAATTCACAGAAAACTCGACGGGAGCCGTCATGCGAATGAGCCCCCGCGGTGCCTGGTGCGCGCGTCTCAGCGCAAGTTCGGCATCCTCGATCTCAGCTATCGCTCTGACGCAGCGTTCATAATAACTCACGCCTAGATCGGTTGGCCTCACCTGGCGCGTGGATCGAGCCAGGAGCTGCACGCCGAGGCGTTTCTCCAAGCGGGCGATCTTTTGGCTCACAGTCGATTTGGGAAGGCCCAGCTTCTCGCCGGCCGCAGTGAAGCTCTTGGCTTCGACCACCCTGGCGAAAACGATAAGTTCGTCGAGGCTCATTTGATTGTCCATTTTTCCGAACAATATGTTTCGATCAGGCCAGCTTATCCATCTTTTCGAACAGAGGTAAGAGCTGCCGAAAGGTTCGCCGGATGCACCGGCCGAACCGCTGACCTCAGCCGCACGAACTGGGGCTCTCCACACCCGTCAAGGGGGGGATCGATGACAGCTCTGCGGAACGTCAGCTCGTTGTTTCGCTCGCTCAGCAAGTTGGGCGATCGCCTGGAGCCGCTTGGCTACCGGCTTTGAATATTCGCTGATCCTGTTGGCGCTCGCACTGGCCTTCCTCGTCAAGGGAGGCGGCCCGTATTCGGTCGATCGTTTGAGCGGCAGTGGAAATTAGGTCTCGCGCAGGCCGTCAAGGGAGGTCCAGGTGTTAGAGAGAAGAAAGAAAATAAATCTGATGTTCGCGAGCGCCGTCGGAACCACGCTCGAGTGGTACGATTTCTTTATCTTCGCCGCATGCTCCGTCCTGGTTTTCGACAAACAGTTTTTTGCGGCAAGTGATCCATTCCTGGCCACCCTGCTGGCGCTCGGCACATTCGCCGTCGGCTTTATTGCCCGTCCGCTGGGCGGCATTGTGTTTGGCGTTGTAGGTGATCGCATCGGGCGCAAGCGCCTGCTCGTTGCCAGCCTGATCGCCATGGGCGCGGGCACTTTCGTGATCGGTCTGCTGCCGACGTACGCGAGCATCGGCGTGGCCGCACCTATGCTTTTGGTCGCGCTTCGCATCGTGCAGGGTGTCGCGGTCGGCGGCGAAGCGACGGGTGCAATCCTCATCGTTGCGGAAACGATGCCTGCCGCACAGCGCGCCTTCTGGACCAGTTTCACAATGTTGGCCGGTCCGGCGGCCAATGTCATCGCAGCGAGCGCTATTGGCACTGTTCAGCTGATCTACGGCAACGACGCCTTCGTCGCGTGGGCCTGGCGAATTCCGTTCTTCCTGTCGGGGTTGCTAGTGCTTCTGGGATTCTGGACGCGCAGACAGGTGGAAGAGTCTTCAGCGTTTCTCCAGTTGGCCGCTCGCCCGGACAAGGTGGCGCATGCGCCGCTGCGTGAGGCGTTCACTCATCACTTCAGGGAGATGGCTCAGACGTTCTGCGTCAAGGCAGCGGAAAATACGCTGCTGTATCTCTTCTCGACCTTTCTCCTGCTGATGGCGACCAAATTCCTGGGCTTCTCGCGAGGTCAAGCTCTCAATGCCTTGCTCTGGGGCTCGGCGCTAGAAGTGTTCGTGATCCTGCTAGCGGCGCAGCTTTCCGACAAAGTTGGACGGCGCCCGATCATTCTCGTGGGCCTCGTCAGCAGCATCGCATCTGGCTTTGGCCTGTTCACCCTCGCTCCCGGGAGCAGCTACGTCCAGCTTCAGGTCGGCGTTGCTCTATGCCTTGCTTCCCATGGGGTCATTCTCGGTGCGATGGGTGCGTACCTGTCGGAACTGTTCCCAACGTCGGTTCGCTACACCGGTCTGTCCACGAGCTATCAGCTCGCCTCTGTCCTGGGTGGCTCCATCGCCCCGATCGTCGGAACCGTGTTGCTGGAAAAAACCGGAGCAAACTTGTCGGTCGCTTTCTATGCAGCCGCGATTGCATGCCCCGCGCTCATCTGGGTTTATCTCGCGCCGGAGACCAGGGCGCGCGAGTTCTCTTCCGACAAGGCCGGCCCGCACCTGGACCGGTATCCGCAAGCGATCACCGAGCAGCCGACATCGCAAACGCAAGAGCGCGTGCCCAACTGATGCCACCAAGCAAGATCTCTCAAAGAGAGAGCTATGAACGTCAATTCACTCCGTCTCGAAATCCCCCGGCTGCGGCGGGGCGAGCGGGGTGAACTCGCAGCGGTCGGGCTTGACGTCGATCAGGGGCGTCTCGTCGAGGCAGTCGAGCCCGCGCACCAGGATGACGTTGCCCTCGACGCCGACCAGCTTGACGATCGAGGTGCCGATCGGGTTCGGCCGCACCGGTGAGCGCAGCGAGAAGGTGCCGCGGGTGTTGCCGTTGTTCTTCGGGCTTTGCAGCACGATGTCGCGGCGCGACTGGTGCAGCCAGTACAGCACTTCGAGATTGCTGTAGAAATCGACGCCCTTGATCGCGGCAACCCAGGGCTCAAAGATCTCCAGCCGGCACACCGGGCCGTCATGCCGCCCCTGCCGCGGCGTCGCCAGCCGCGAGGTCCAGGGCGTGCGGATACGGCCGATGAAGACCAGGCCGGCATCGCGCGCCGCCGGCATGTCGACGGCGACCTCGCCCTGGCGCAATTCCATTTCACGTACCATGTGTCAGTCCAACGATATGTTCAGCGCCTTGACCACGCCCGCCCATCGCGCGCGATCCGCACCTACGTATTTGTCGATCTCGGCCTGGCTCTTCGGGCGCAGCGGCGGGAAACCGATCTTGACCAGCGAAGCGCGAAACGCCTCGTCGTTCAAGGCCCGGTCGAGGCTGGCCTTGATCTTGTCGGCGATCTCGTCAGGCACTTTCGACGGCGCTGCGATACCATACCAGACGCTGACCGCATAATCGGGATAGCCGCTCTCGGCAATCGTGGGCAGATCGGGCAAGTCGGAGATCCGCTCGGTCGAGCTAACGCCGAGCGCGTGCAGCATGCCGGATTTGACCGGCGGCAGCGCGGTGCCGAGCGTGTCGAACATCAGCTGGATATTGCCGGACAGCAGATCGGTCAGCGCCGGCCCGGCGCCCTTGTAGGGCACGTGGGTCATCTCGACGCCAGCCATCTGCTTGAACATCTCGCCGGCGAGATGAACCGTGCCGCCGGTGCCGGCCGATCCGAAATTGAGCTTTCCGGGATTCTTTTTGGCGTAGGCGACGAACTCGGCGATCGTCGTTGCCGGCACCGAGGGATGCACCTCCATGATCATCGGCGCGTCGGTGATCACCGCCAGCAGCCGAAAATCCCTGGTCGGTTCGTAAGGCAGCTTTTTGTAAAGCAGCGGATTGAGCACGAAGATCGAGGCTGCCGTCACGAACAGCGTGTAGCCGTCGGGATCGGAGCGCGCCACGGCTTCGGCGCCGATCGCGCCCTGCGCGCCGGCCTTGTTCTCGACCACGACCACCTGCTTGAGATCGCGCCCGAGATACTCACCGACGATACGGCCGAGCACGTCGGTCGGTCCGCCCGCGGCATAAGGCACCACCAACTTGATCGGACGCGCCGGATAATCGGCGGCAGGCGCCGGCAGCGCCGCCACCAGCACGGCGGCCAGAGCAACCATGAATGCCGATGATGCGCGCCGCTGCATGCCGTTTCCCCCGTTGTTGTTGTTGGGGACGAGAGTAGCGGATAATGCGTGCGCCGCAATCAGCCGAGCCAGTATTTGCCCGCCAGCATCACGATTTCACCCGCGATCACGCCGGCGAAGATCGATTTTCTCGTCAGCATGAACACCGCAAAGCCCGCTGCGACGGCGCCGTAGCGCAGCCAGTCCGGAACGCTGGCGAGCGCGCCCGGCGGCTGCACCACGATCTGCGCGATGATCCCGGCAAGGATCGCGGTGGCGACTGCCCTCACCCAGACCAGCAGCTCGGAATTCTCGTCGATGCCGCCGCCGAACCACAGGCCGAGCATGCGCCAGATCTGGTTGGGGATGACGCCGGCAACGAACAGGATCGCCAGCGCGTGCCAGTCGCCGATGAAGCCCGTCATGCGCGCGCCCTCACGCTGCCTGCCCTCGCCCGGTGCACGCCATAGGCGATGGTGCCTGCGACGACGCCGCTGACCAGGATGTCGACGCCGCTGTTCAACATCGCCGCCAGCGGGAACAGCAACAGCCCGAGCACCAGCGCGATGACGTCGGCGAGCTCGCGGCAGTTGCGCGCGGTCGAGAACAGGAAGGCGAGCGGCGTCAGCATCAGCATGCCGGCGGCCAATAGCGGCGTGAGGTTGGCGGCGAGCGTGTAGCCGATCGTGTTGGCGATCAGGCAAACGGTCACCAGCCCGCAGCCGAGCCCGTGGATGAAGGCGATCCGCCTGATACGCGGCACCTGCGGCAGGAAGCGGAAGCACTCGACCCACAGCGTCACCGCCGTCAGATGCGCCACCAGGATCAGATGCCGCCGCTTGGTGTCCTCGGTGCGCATCATCGGCAGCACCGACACCACCATCGGAAACAGCCTGATCGCGCTGACGGTGACCGCGATCGCCGACTGCAGCACGGTGGCGCCGGAGCCGAGCGTCGTGATCACGATGATCTGCGCGGGCCCCGCCCAGACGAACGCCGTGCTCGCCAGGGTCCAGCCCAGCGAGAAACCGGAATCATGCGCCAGCGCGCCGATGCCGAGATAGGTCGCAAACAGCACCAGGGTCAGCACCGTCGCGCCGATCGACCGCGCGCCCCACAGGAAAGCGCGGAACGAGGTCTGCCATTGCGGAGAATCGAGCGGAGGAAGCGCCACGGGATACCGGATGGTTTTGCAATGGCGGCGGCTTAGGGCGCGATGCTCAAGCGGTCAAGCGAATGGCTGCACAGATCCGGTATGCAGTAGCCCGGATAACCTCTGTCCGTCATTCCGGGGCGATGCGCCAGCATCGAACCCGGAATCTCGAGATTCCCCGGTGCGCAATTGCGCACCTGAGGTTCACGCTTCGCGTGCCCCGGAATGACGATGATGCGAAGCGCAATTCGAGATATCCGGATTTCGCTTCGTCCGGGCTACGGGACTTAGACATCACGCCCTGTTCTTCAGCACGAAGCACGCGCCGCCCGCCTTGCGGATGCGGCTGCAGAGGCCGTCGGCCTCGGGGCGCGTATCGGCGCCGATGCGCACCTGGTAGAAGGTGGCGCTGCCACGGGTCCGCAGCCGCGAGCTCAAGAGGCTCGGATCCTGATCGCCGATCACGCTCGACAGCCGCTTGATGGCCCGGGCATACATCGCAAGTGCCTTGTCGCGGCTGAAGCCGGCGGCGAGCTGCACGCCCCACAGCTTGGCGGCCGACAGCGTGACGTGCTGCTCGAGCCCGGCCACGAACGGATTGGGCGCGCGCTTCAACAGCGCCATCAGCTGGCGGCAGCTCGTGGTCGGCGCGCGCGCCGGCATCTTGCCGCTGCGGCCGGCGGCGGCCCAATCGTCGACGCTGGAGCCGGTGATCGCGGAGACATAGTTGCGCGTCTCCTGCGGCATGTAGCCCGAGCCGGCGAGCCAGTCCTGGATCCGGCGCGGGCCGGCATTGTAGGCGGCCGCCGCAAGGCCGAGATTGCCGAACTGGTTGCGCAGCTCGCTCAGGAATTCGGCCGACTTCGGCAGCGCCTGTACCGGATCGAGCGGATCGAGCAGTCCGCGCTCGTTGGCGGTGCCCGGCATGAACTGCGCGATGCCCTGCGCGCGCTGGCCGTTGCGGGTGACGGGCCCCACCGCATCGGCCTGGAAGCGGCTCTCCTGCCAGATCACGCGGGCGAAGAATTCGAGCGGCAAATCGTTGGCCCGCGCCGCCGACTCGATCATCAGGCACATCGCCTCGCGGGTGTCGCTCTCGCGCGCGTCATCTGCGGGCTTGTCGGCCGCGGGCGTGTCCGCTGGAGGTGCCGCAGGTTTGTCGGCCTGCGTCCCCGGAGGCGTCGCAGGCTGCTCCGCTGGCAGAGCCGCGGGAGTCTCGGCAGGCGTGGCCGGCTTGTCCGCCGGCGGCGATGCGGGCTGCTCGGGGCCTGGCGGCGTCGCCGGGGCTGCGGCAGGCGCGTCCTCCGCGCCGGCGCCGACCGGCGGCAGCAGCGTCAGAAGCATGACCAATGCGGCGCAAAGACCCGTTCGCATCGCAAATCTGTTCCCGCGCAACGCGGCTTGACACCGCAGTCTCGTGGTCTAGCTATGGACCGAAATGATGGCGCGCAAAAGGGAGCGCAAAATGGCCGCAGCCTCCGACGATCAAACAGGCTTTGCCCCCGACGACGACGCCCCGATCGGCTACATGAAGCGAACCCGCGATTATTACGCGGCGATCGGCTACACCACCCCCTACCGCTGGGCGCATTACACCTCCGCCCCGTTCCAACCCCTGAACAAACCGCTGAGCCAGTCCCGCGTCGCCATCATCACAACGGCGGCACCGTTCGATCCCATCAGGGGCGACCAGGGTCCCGGCGCAAAATACAATGGCGGGGCAAAATTCTATTCGGTCTATGACGGCGACACGTCGCAGCCACACGATTTGCGGATTTCGCACGTCGCCTATGACCGCACCCACACCGCGGCGACCGACAGCGGCACCTGGTTCCCGCTGGCGCAGCTCAAGCGGCTCGCCGCGGCCGGCAAGATCGGCGAAGTCGCTCCGCGCTTCTTCGGGGCGCCGACCAATCGCAGCCACCGCGTGACCATCGAGACCGACGCGCCCGAAATCCTCAAACGCTGCCGTGACGACAAGGTCGACGTCGCGGTGTTGGTGCCGAACTGCCCGGTCTGCCACCAGACCGTCAGCCTGGTCGCGCGGCATCTCGAAGCGAACGGTATCCCGACCGTCGTGATGGGCTGCGCCAAGGATATCGTCGAGCACGCCGCGGTGCCGCGCTTCCTGTTCTCGGATTTCCCACTCGGCAACTCCGCCGGCAAGCCGCATGACGAGGCCTCGCAGGCGTTCACGATGGAGCTTGCGCTGCGCGTGCTGGAGCAGGCTCCCGGTCCGCAGACCACCGTGCAATCGCCGCTGCACTGGAGCGAGGACGCTTCGTGGAAGCGCGACTACAGCAACGCCGACGCACTGAGCGCCGAGGAGCTGGCGCGCCTGCGCCGCGAGTTCGACGCGCAGAAGGAGATCGCGAAAGGCCTGCGCGTCGCGTAGCACAAAGCTGAGCGTCGAAGGCCATCGCTTGCCAAGCTGACAGTGTCATCGCCCGGCTCGACCGGGCGATCCAGTATTCCAGAGACACTGGTCAGTGACGGAGAAGCCGCGGCGTACTGGGTCCCCCGGTCAAGCCGGGGGACGACACGCGAAGGCAAAATGCCTACGCGCGCACCGGGACGACATCATGTGACGTCCCTTGCTCGTTGCCCGCATAACGCCGCGCCAGCGCCGCGCAGGTCATCAGCTGGATCTGGTGGAACAGCATCAGCGGCAGCACGATCAGCCCGACCGACTGGCTGGCCAACAGCACGCTCGCCATCGGCAGTCCGCTTGCGAGGCTCTTCTTCGAGCCGCAGAACATGATGGCGATCCGGTCGGCGCGGGAGAAGCCGAGCAGCTGGCTGCCGAAATGGGTGATCAGCAGCACGGTTGCGAGCAGCAGTGCATCGAGGCCGAGCACGATGGCCATCTGGGTCGCATTGACCTGGTGCCAGATGCCGTGGCTGACGCCGTCGCTGAACGCGGTGTAGACGATCAGGAGGATCGAGCCGCGGTCGACCAGGCCGAGCATCGCATGATGCCGCTCGACCCAGCGGCCGATCAGCGGCCGCGACAATTGCCCCGCCACGAACGGCAGCAGCAGCTGCACCACGATGTCGAGCGCGGCATTGCCCGAGAACCCGCCATGGCTCGAGAGCAGCACGCCCGCCAGCAGCGGCGTCGCGACGATGCCGAGCAGATTGGAGGCGGTCGCCGAGCACAGCGCCGCCGACACATTGCCATGTGCGATCGAGGTGAAGGCGACCGACGACTGCACGGTCGACGGCAGGATGCAGATCAGGATCACGCCCGCCCACAGCGCCGGCGTCAGTAGATGCGGCGCCAGCGCATGCGCTGTGAGCCCGAGCAGCGGGAACAGCGCGAAGGTCGAGAGGAAGATCACGAGGTGCAGGCGCCAGTGCCGGGCGCCCACCAGCGCCTCCGACGTCGACAGGCGGGCGCCGTGGAGGAAGAACAGCAGCGCGATCGCAGCATCGGTGGCATAGCCGCCGATCACGGTGCCCTGCCCGTGCAGCGGCAGCAGCGTGGCGAGGCCAACCATGCCGACGATGGCGGCGATGTAGGGGTCGACGGGCACGAATGAGCGCAGGCGGGTGATGGTCATGGCGGCTCCCTTTCCTTGATGGGAAAGTGCGTCTTCGCAGGGCGATTGTGAACCGCTCTTACCGATGTTATTGTCATTACGTTATGTAATGACGGACCGCCGGCATGCTCGACCCGACCCAGCTCGAAACCTTCCTCACCGTGGTGCAGACGCAGAACTTCACCGAGGCCGGCCGCCGCCTCGGCCTGAAGCAATCGACGGTGAGCCAGCACATTCGCAAGCTCGAGGCCGCCGCCGGCCGGCGCCTGTTCGTGCGCGACACGCATTCGGTCGTCCTCACCGCCGACGGCGAGGCGATGACCGGCTTTGCGCGTCCGATCCTCGAGGCCAATGCGCGCGCCCGCGATTACTTCGCGGGGTCGCAAATACGCGGCAAGGTCCGGTTCGGCGCCGCGGAGGATTTTGCCAATTCGCGCCTGCCCGATCTGCTGCGTGACTTCGTCCGCCGCCATCCGCAGGTCGATCTCGAGCTGACGGTGGGCTTGAGCGCCGTGCTGTACCAGCAGCTTGACGCCGGCGAGCTCGATCTCGTGCTGGGCAAGCGGCGGCCCGGCGACGCGGCGGGGCAATTGGTGTGGCAGGACCGCCTGGTGTGGACCGCCGCGCCCGGCATGCGGCTTGATCCCGAGCAGCCGCTGCCCCTGATCCTCTACCCGCCGCCGAGCGTCAGCCGCAGCGTGGTGCTGGAAGCGATGGAGCGGTTCGGACGGCCCTGGCGCATCGTCTGCTCCAGCGGCAGCCTCAGCGGCCTTCGCGCCGCGGCGCTGGCCGGCCTCGGCATCACGCCGCAGGCGCAGGGCCTGATCCCCGACGGATTGGAAGCGATGCCGGCGTCAGGCCTGCCGCCGCTTGGCAGCGTCGAGTTCGTGGTCCGCACCGCGCGCCGGACCAAGCGCGGCCCGGCGGTCGAATTGGCGCAGGCCATCACCGCGCACGGCGGCCGGCTGCGGCCCTAACCACGGCGATGTCAGCTCGGATCGGTGCTGCGGCAGACTAGCTGCACCTCTCCCGCTTGCGGGGAAGGTCGGATCGCATCGTTAGATGCGATCCGGGCGGGGGCTCTCTCCACGATACGACTGGCGGAGAGAGCCCCCACCCTAGCCCTCCCCCGCAAGCGGGAGAGGGAACGCAGTTCCGATGTGGCCTGCGCTCGCTCTATCCGAGCATCTGCAGCGTCAGGCGGACGGCGCCGCCGCGAGTTGCACCGCGCCCAGCATGCCGGTTCGTTCGTGGCAGCCGAGATATTCGAAGAACTGCTCGTCGGCGGCGGCGACGGTGACCTCGTGATACAGCCTGAGCTTCGCGCTCGGCCCCAAGGTCGACAGATACTTCATCGCCGCGCCAAAGATCCTGACATGGGTCGGATGCGATTCCGCCCAGCGCTCCAGCGCCGCCAGCGACTTCCACCAGCTCTGGCCGTAGGATTTTTCGGTCAGCCGCCCCTCGGCGTCGACCACGCGCAAGTAGCGGTTGGCGTAGCAGCCGATCGGCACGCCCTCGTCGCGCAGGAAATCCATGCCCTCGCGCAGCACCGGCTCGACATCGTCGAGATACATCTTGCGTTCCGACGCTTCCGTGTCGCTCCAGTCCTGCCCGGAGCGGATCAGGCAGAGATTGTCATGCGCGACCACGCGGATGCGCGCGCCGTCGCGGATCACGCGCGGCTCGCCGTTCGGCGACATCGCGTCGGTTTGCGACAGCGGAATGCGGTCGCGCATGCCGCCCCAATAGGCGTGCTCCTGCACCTCGCCGCTCATGCCGTCGGCAAGAACGGCGACGCCCTCCGGGCGGCCGAGCGACGAGAACAGCGTCTCGTAGCGCGCAACATGCGGCCGCAGCACCTCGATGAAGCGGCCAACGCCGCCACCCGCCGCGCCGCCACCGGTCCAAGCCTCGCGCGCGCCGTCGAACCAGGCATCGAAACGCCCGGCATCGTCCCAATAGGCCACCGAGACGACATTGGTGAAGCCGGCCTGGTCGATATATTGCGCGCGATCCCAATGGGTCGGGCCGTTGTCCCCGGCAAAGCGTTTTGCGATTTGCGCCAGCGCCTCGGCCGCTGCGGCGGTCGGCTCGCCACGAAACTGCACGCCGAAATAGGCCATGATGACGCTTTTGACCGCGGGCTTGTGGCGCGCGACGAACGATGGATAAGGCGGCGCGTAGTCGTCGGGCACGCGACGATGACGGGACCGTTCTGCTTGCAGATGAGTGGGAATCGCGGATTCCATGGCAGTCGCCTCCGTTTGGATTTCCCGATGCTTCAGCTCGCGGCCGCGTCGATCTCCTCAAAACTGTCGAGCGGCAGCGCGAAATGTTCGACCCGCTTCGAGGGCTTCTTGTTCAGCAGCAGACGCGTCACGTCGGGGCGCGAATAATGCCCGGCCGGATCGGCGGCGTTCTTGGCGATCCCGATCGCGCCGAGATCGATATCGGCGAGCAGCAGGCCTTCCTGATCGGGCGGCAGTTTCTCGGCAATCGAGCTGCCGTCCGGCCCGTAGATCGCCGCGTGTCCACCGCCGACATGCAGCAGCCCGTGCTTGTCCTCGCGGTCGCACATCTCGTCGATCATCGCCTGCGAGACCGTGGCGCAGGGCGCCAGCACGAAGCAGGAGCCTTCGACCGCATAAACGCGCGAGGCCGCGTTGTTGACCTCCCAGCCGAGCGCCGGCGCGAACGGATCGTACAGCGAGAAGCTCGGCCAGGCCGCGACATGCACCTGCTCGTTCTGGGCGTACATCGCGTATTTCGACAGCGGCTGCAGGTGCTCCCAGCAGCACAGCGCGCCGAGCCGGCCGATGCCGGGGCGGTCATGCACCGCAAGGTCGCTGCCGTCGCCCTCGCCATAGACGGTGCGCTCGGCATGGGTCGGCCGCAGCTTGCGCCGCTTGGCGATGGTCTCGCCGTCGGGTCCGATCAGCCATTGTGCGAGGTAGAGGCTGCCGCCGTCGCGCTCGGACAGGCCGAGGACTGCGGTCATGCCGGCCTTCTTCACCGCCAGCCTCAGCTTCTCGGCCTGCGGGCTGTCATAGCTCAGCGAATTGTCGAAATAGCGCTGCACAAACCCGCGCCCGATCGCCCAGGCCGGCGAGTCCAGCCAGATGTACCAGGGATAGCCGGGGATGAAGGCCTCGGGGAACGCGATCAACTTTGCCCCTTTCGCGGCGGCCTCCTCGATCAGCGCGATGCTCTTCGCAACGGAGGCGTCAAGGTCGAGCCAGGCCGGTGCTGCCTGCACCACCGCAACGCGATATTTCGGATGTTCGATACCCATGATGTCCTCCTCGCGCCGGCCATTCCGGCCGGTTCGTACTTGATCGGCCCTATCAGCCTCTGACATCATGCTGCCCCGGGACCGGGAATGCCGTTCGACCAGGACGGAAGGAAAATTCGACTGCGGAGGCGATTCCCCAGCCGTCCCCGGTACGAAGCTTGCTTTGTTGGAGTGGTCAGCGTTTGCACTCGTGAAGGGAGGAAATCATGCCGGCCCTGTTCACCACGGACAACGCGCCCACGCATCGGCGCCTCGCGCTCTGGCGGGACATCGTCTGCGACGTGTTCGTGCAGCTCGACTGCAAGTCCGAGCTCGGCAGCGCCTTCCACGGCGCCATCACCAGCGCGCAACTCGGCGCGGCGAAATGCTCGGTCGTCTCGTCAGGCCAGCAGCGGGTGCTGCGCACCCCGTCGCGGATCGCGCGCGCCAGCGAGGACTTTGTCCTCGTCGCGCTCGGCCAGCGCGGCTGCGGCGCCGTGCTGCAGGACGGCCGCGAGACCGTGATCCAGCCGGGCGAGTCGCGTTCTACGACACCACGCGGCCCTATGAATTGCGCTTCGACGACGACTTCACCCAAACCATCTTCCAGGTGCCGCGCGCGATGCTGCACCGGCGCTTTGCCGGCACGCAGGGCCTCACCGCGACCACGTTCTCATCGGATCGTCCGGTGCAGCGGCTGGCCTGGCAGTTTATCTCGGGCCTCTCCGACGTCGCCGACAAGCTCGATCCGGACAGCGCGATCCGCCTCGCCGATCAGGCCGCCGACCTGCTCGCGATGGCGATAAGCGAACGGCTCGGCGGCGCGGCGCTACAGGCCTCGACGCACCGCTCGGCGCTGCTCTACCGGCTGAAGGCGCATGTGCTCGCGCACCTGCAAAACCCCGATCTCGGCCTCACCGAGACCGCCGCCGCGCTCGGCATCTCGCCGCGCTATGTCAACAGCCTGCTCGCCGACGAGGACACCTCGTTCCAGCGCTTCGTGCTGGCGCAGCGGCTGGAGCGCTGCAGGCGCGACCTCGCCTCGCCGGCGCACGCCCATCGCCATATCGGCGAGATCGCGTTCGCCTGGGGCTTTAACGATCTCTCGCATTTCGGCCGCGTGTTCCGCGACCATTACGGCCTGTCGCCGCGCGATTGGCGGCACAGCCGGCTGCCGAACTGACTTCCGGGTCCTTTGCGGCGCAAAATAGCCGGGAATCCGGACCTTCACACATGCAAACAATTTACACTAACTGCAACGGGTTCCGTTGGTACCCTTCTTTTCGCTTTGGCGGAGCGGTACATTCCTGCCGTTCATTTGGAGTATTTCCCATGCAGGACCGGCGCCAGAGCCCACGCGACAAGGTACTTTACGGTGCGGTTGCGGAGATCAATGAGCGCGGCTCGACGATGGATTGTGTCGTCCGCAACATCAGCGAAGGTGGCGCCTGCGTCGAATTCGGCGACGCCACGCGGCTGCCCGAAGAGATGAATCTGAGCATTGCGCGCAAGGGCCGCTCGTTCCTCGCGCGCCTGATCTGGCGCCAGGCCAACAAGGTCGGCCTCGCCTTCCGGATCATGACCTCGGACACGCCGGTCAGCGATCTCGACGAGCGGGTCCGCCGCAGCGAGATCAAGAAGCGGCAGCTGCAACGTCGCATCAAGGAGTTGCTCGGTCAGGGCTAAGGCGTCCACGCGCGGCTCGCCGGCCTCGTTTCGATCGCTGCCGGCGTCTGCCATTTCGGGGGTTGCAAAGGTCAGGCTAATCCAGCATCCGGTAAGCCCGCCGATGCTGGAACCGAGAGCAACTTCACGACATGTCGTCCGCGATCATTGAGCATCCCGACGGGCTGCCGCAGCCGCAGCGCAATTGGGCCATTCTCACGATCGCGCTCGGCCTCGTGATGGCCGTCGTCGACGGCTCGATCGCCAACGTGGCGCTGCCGACCATCGCCCGGGATCTCGACGCCAGCCCCGCATTCTCGATCTGGATCGTCAACGGCTACCAATTGGCGATCACGATCTCGCTGCTGCCGCTGGCCTCGCTCGGCGAGATCATCGGCTATCGCCGGGTCTATCTGGCGGGGCTCGTGCTGTTCACGCTGGCCTCGCTGTTCTGCGCGCTGTCGCACACGCTGCCGCTGCTGACGGTTGCCCGCATCCTGCAGGGATTTGGCGCCGCCGGAATCCTCAGCGTCAACACCGCGCTGGTCCGCTTTATCTATCCGCATTCGCTGCTCGGCCGCGGCATCGGCGTCAACGCGCTGGTCGTCGCGATCTCGGCCGCGGTCGGCCCGACCATCGCCTCGTTCATCCTGGCGATCGGGACCTGGCCCTATCTGTTCGCCATCAACGTCCCGCTCGGCATCATCACGCTGGCCCTGGGCTGGCGCTTTCTGCCGCATACCATGCCCGCCGTGCACGCCTTCGACTGGCAAAGCGCTGCGATGAGCGCCATCGCATTCGGATTTGGCATCAGCGCGATCGACAGCGCCGGCCATGGCGAGGCGCTGTATCTCTGCGCCCTGGAGTTCGCCATAGCCGCGGTCGCCTCGCATTTGCTGTACCGGCGGCAGCAGCATCTGCCCTCGCCGCTGCTGCCGGTCGACCTGTTGCGGATCCCGATCTTCGCGCTGTCGATCGGCACCTCGATCGCCTCGTTCTGCGGCCAGATGCTGGCCTTTGTCGCGATGCCCTTCTACCTCGAGAACCATTTCGGATATTCCGCGGTGCAGATCGGCCTCCTGATCACGCCCTGGCCGATCGCGGTCGCATTCGCCGCGCCGCTCGCCGGCTGGCTGGTCGAGCGCTATCCAGCCGGCCTGCTCGGCGGCATCGGCCTACTGCTGTTCGCATTGGGATTGGGCACGCTGGCATTCATGCCGGCCCACGCGACGCCGATCGACGTGATCTGGCGCATGGCGCTCGCCGGCGCCGGCTTCGGCCTGTTCCAGACCCCCAACAACCGCACCATGATCGCCGCCGCCCCGCGCGAGCGCTCGGGCGGCGCCAGCGGCATGCTCGGCACCGCGCGCCTGCTCGGACAGACCATCGGCGCCGCCCTGGTGGCGTTGCTGCTGGCGCGCTATCCGGCCGACGGCACAAGGCTCTCGCTCATGGTCGGCGTCGGCTTTGCGCTGGTCGGTGCAGTGCTCAGCACGCTGCGGCTGTCATCCGTCGGCAGCCGCGGCGCCGACCAAGTGCGAGTCCATGAGGGCCAGCGCCTAAAGGGCGAGTGACGCCGCGCGCCCTCCATCGCCGCGAACAAAAAGGCCGGCTGTTAGCCGGCCCTTTCATTTAATCGTTCGCTGGCGCCTCAGGCCTTGACCATCGGCCCCTTCGAGGCCGGCCCCTTGGTGCCGCCTCCGCCGCCGTTGTTGGGACCGCCCTTCGGCGGCTTGCGCTTGCGCGGCGGCAGATTTTCCGGCTTCGGCGTGACAGGGCCCTCGACATATTCGAAGCCGATCTTGTCCTTGTCGGTCGCCTCGTCCTTGACCAGGACGACGCGGACATGTCCGCCGCCCTTGAGCTGGCCGAACAGCACCTCATCCGCGAGGGGCTTCTTGATGTGCTCCTGGATGATGCGCGCCATCGGACGCGCGCCCATCTGCTCGTCATAGCCGTGCTCGATCAGCCATGCCTTGGCGGGCTCGGACAGCTCGATCGTGACGTCGCGGTCGGCGAGTTGCGCCTCGAGCTGCAGCACGAACTTCTCGACCACCATGCCGATCACGTCGGCATTGAGGTGCGCGAAGGAGACGATCGCATCCAGCCGGTTGCGGAATTCCGGCGCGAACTGGCGGTTGATCGCCTCGTGGTCGTCGCCTTCCCGCTTCGAGCGGGTGAAGCCGAAGGCCTGCCGCGCGAGGTCGGCCGCTCCCGCATTCGTGGTCATGATCAGGATCACGTTGCGGAAGTTGACCTGCTTGCCGTTGTGGTCGGTGAGCCGGCCATGGTCCATGATCTGCAGCAGCACGTTGTACAGATCCGGATGCGCCTTCTCGATCTCGTCGAGCAGCACCACGCAATGCGGATGCTGGTCGACGCCGTCGGTGAGCAGGCCGCCCTGGTCGAACCCGACATAGCCGGGAGGCGCGCCGATCAGGCGCGACACGGTGTGCCGCTCCATGTATTCGGACATGTCGAAACGCAACAGCTCGACGCCAAGCGAGGCTGCCAGCTGCTTTGCGACCTCGGTCTTGCCGACGCCGGTGGGGCCCGAGAACAGATACGAGCCGATCGGCTTTTCCGGCTCGCGCAGGCCGGCCCGCGACAGCTTGATCGACGCAGCCAGCGCCTCAATCGCCTTGTCCTGGCCGAACACCGTGCGCTTCAGCGTCTGCTCGAGATGCTTCAGCACCTCGGCATCGTCCTTCGACACGCTCTTCGGCGGGATCCGCGCCATGGTCGCGATCGTGGTCTCGATCTCCTTGATGCCGATCGTCTTCTTGCGCTTGCTCTCGGCGACCAGCATCTGCGCCGCGCCGGACTCGTCGATCACGTCGATCGCCTTGTCGGGCAGCTTGCGGTCGTGGATGTAGCGCGACGACAGCTGGACGGCCGCCTCGATCGCCTCATTGGTGTATTTCAGCCGATGGTAATCCTCGAAATAGGGTTTCAGGCCCTTGAGGATCGCGATCGCGTCTTCCACCGTCGGCTCGTTGACGTCGATCTTCTGGAAGCGCCGCACCAGCGCGCGGTCCTTCTCGAAGTGCTGACGGTATTCCTTGTAGGTGGTCGAGCCCATGCAGCGGATCGTGCCCGAGGCCAGCGCCGGCTTCAGCAGGTTGGACGCGTCCATCGCGCCGCCGGAGGTGGCGCCGGCGCCGATCACGGTGTGGATCTCGTCGATGAACAGGATGGCGTTCGGGTGCGCCTCCAGCTCTTTCAGGACCTGCTTGAGCCGCTCCTCGAAATCGCCGCGGTAGCGGGTGCCGGCCAGCAGCGTGCCCATGTCGAGCGAGAACACGGTCGCGGCCGCCAGCACTTCCGGCACATCGCTGTCGACGATGCGCTTGGCGAGGCCTTCGGCGATCGCCGTCTTGCCAACGCCGGCTTCGCCGACGAACAGCGGGTTGTTCTTCTGGCGGCGGCACAGCACCTGGATCGCACGGTTGATCTCGGCATTGCGGCCGATCACCGGATCGATCTTGCCGTCACGCGCCTTCTTGTTGAGGTTGACGCAATAGGTATCGAGCGCCTCGCCCTTTTTCTTGGCGTCCTCGTTGCCCTTGGTCTCGGTTTCCTCGTCGACGCCGCGCACCGGCCGCGCCTCGGAGACGCCGGGCCGCTTGGCGATGCCGTGGCTGATGTAGTTGACGGCGTCGTAGCGCGTCATGTCCTGCTCCTGCAGGAAGTACGCAGCATGGCTCTCGCGCTCGGCGAAGATCGCGATCAGCACATTGGCGCCGGTCACTTCCTCGCGACCGGACGACTGGACGTGAATCACCGCGCGCTGGATCACGCGCTGGAACCCGGCCGTCGGCTTCGCATCGTCGGCGCCGTCGGTCACCAGGTTCTCGAATTCGGTCTCGAGATAATTGACGAGGCTGGTCCTGAGCTTGTCGAGATCGACGCTGCAGGCCCGCATCACCGCCGCCGCATCCGAGTCATCGATCAGCGACAGCAGCAGATGTTCGAGCGTCGCGTATTGATGGTGACGCTCGTTCGCGATCGCCAATGCACGATGCAAGGATTGTTCAAGGCTTTGAGAAAAAGTAGGCATTCGCGTCCTCTATGGCCCCCGGCCATCATGATCGCCATTACCGGGTCAGGCAATAACAACCTTCGTGATCGCCATTGATATAGTTACGACGGATCGTGGCGAAAGACCGGCCCCAACACGATGGTTTTCCTCTAAATTGCAGGCACCGGAACGTCGCATGCGGTCCACGCCCGTGATCATACGGGACGCGCGGTTGCGTCATAAAACGCGATGCAAGACCCGTTCCGCGGCCCGCGGCGGGTCAATCGTTCCAGCGAACTACTTCTTTTCCATCACACATTGCAGTGGATGCTGATGCTTGCGCGCGAAGTCCATGACCTGCGTCACCTTGGTCTCGGCGATCTCATAGGTAAACACGCCGCACTCACCGATCCCGTGATGGTGAACATGCAGCATGATCTTGGTCGCCGCCTCGGCGTCCTTGTTGAAGAATCGTTCCAGCACGTGAACGACGAACTCCATCGGCGTGTAGTCGTCGTTCAGGATCAGGACACGATACAGGTTCGGGCGCTTGGTCTTCGGCTTGACCTTGGTGATGACCGAGGTCGACGGGCCGGTGCCCGCGCCGTTGCGGTTGTCGTCATTGCTCATTGTCGGCGCGTGCGCGGCGGCGACCGCCGGCATGGACGAAACCGGCTCGGAGATCAGGGCTGTAGACGTAAGTCGCAACATGGCTCAGGCGTTCGAATTCCCCAAGGGAAACCGGTTGGCGATTGGAAGGTGGTCGCGATGGCCGCAAGACGGATCGCGGAACCCCCAGCAATGCTTTCCAGATTGCCGCTTCCGGTTCGATCCGGCGGCCGGATCGACCTCCCGAATATGGGCCTCGCGACGCCCTGCCGCAAGCGCAGAACCGCAGCGGCCCACCGGTCCGATTCCCGGCGCGGCAACCCTCGGAAGGTTAATCATTTCTGCCTGATTTGACAAAGGACTCGGGCAGCCAATTTAGACGCCATTGAGGATAGCGAACGCTTTTGCCCCGATTTTGAGCCTTCCGCAGGGCCGGCTGCCGGGTTTCCCCAGCCCGATTCACCATCTGTTTAGCCGCGCGCGTAGAGATGGCCCAGCAATCCATTTTGACGAGAGCCCCATGCTTGGTTCAGCCATTTTCAATCGCTTCCGCTCGGCTGCCCGCCGGTTTTCCGGGGCAACTGACGGCAATGTCGCGGTGATCTTCACCCTCGCAATCCTGCCGCTGATCGCCTTCGTGGGTGCCGCGATCGACTACACCCGCGCCAACACCGCCCGCTCGTCGATGCAGGCAGCGCTCGATTCGACCGCACTGATGCTGTCCAAGGATCTGACCATGGGCAGCATCACGGCCGCCCAGATCCCGAGCAAGGCGCAGACCTATTTCGCCGGCCTTTATACCAACAAGGACGGCCAGGGCATTGCCGTCTCGGCGACCTATACGACCCCGACCGCCAGCACGGCGGCGACCATTCTGCTGAACGGATCCGGCTTCATCAAATCCGATTTCATGCAGCTTGCCGGTTTCCCGACCATGAATTTCAGCAGCTCGACGACCACCACCTGGGGCAACGTCAAGATGCGCGTCGCGCTCGCCCTCGACAACACGGGATCGATGAAGGACGACGGCAAGATTACCGCGCTGCGCAACGCGGTGGCCGCAACCGGCGGACTGATCGACCAGCTCAGCGCGCTGAGCAAGAGCAACGGCGACGTCTACATCTCCGTCATTCCGTTCGCCAAGGTCGTCAACGTCGGCACCAGCAATTCCGGCCAGAGCTGGATCGACTGGACCGACTGGCTCAATCCGCCGACCACGCAGCCCGCCAACGGCACCATGCAGGCAAGCCTGCCGATGAACTGGCATGCGGTCGGACCGGGTGCGAAATGCCCCTGGACCACCAGCAGCGGCGGCTTCAGCTGCGTCAAGAACCCGACCAGCACGTCGACCACGAACTACATCCCCTCGAGCGGGACCTATTCCGGCTACATCTGCCCGAGCGTCGATGCCAACTCGCACACGCGCTACAATGGCTGCTGGGTAAGCACACAGGTCGGCACCACCGCGCAGGTATTCTGCACGGGGTCGTCGTCCTGCGCCTGCCCAACGGATTCCACGGGCAACGCCGTCTCCGGCTGCAGTTGCGCGACCAGCGGCGGCGTCAAGTCGTGCTCCGGCTATATCTATACCCACAACTGGACGCAGCCAGGCCCCAACGACACGACCGACAATCTGGGCCAGCCCCGCGTCAGCGCCGTTGTCGGATGGACCAACAACAAATGGACCGCGACCACCCAGACACCCACCGTGCAGAACGACTGGCGGCAGGCGTCCACCAATCCGATCAGCAACTGGACGGGCTGCGTCGCCGACCGCACCCAGCCGAACGATGCGACCGGCGTGCTGCCGGCGTCGTCCGACGTCACCACGTTGTTCCCGGCCAACGAGTACTATGAGAACAGCACTTACTACTGCAACACCAGCGTTTCGACGCCGCTCGAGGCGATCATTCCGCTAAGCTACAGCTGGACTACGCTCAAGAATGCGGTCAACGCCATGCAGCCGACCGGCGGCACCAACCAGGCGGTCGGACTGGCCTGGGCCTGGCAGTCGCTGCTGGTGGGCGGTCCGCTGAACGCACCGGCGGAGGATTCCAATACGACCTACAACCGGGTCATCATTCTCTTGTCCGACGGTCTGAACACCGAGGACCGCTGGCCCGACTACGGCGACGGCAGCTCGCAGGCTTCCGGCAATCCGATCGACGCAAGGCAGGCGCTGATGTGCCAGAATCTGAAGGCCGCGACGGATAGCGGCGGCCGGCCGATGTACACCATCTACACAATCCAGGTGAACACCGGCACGCCCGCCGATCCGACCTCGACCGTCTTGCAGAACTGTGCGAGCAGCGCCGACAAATTCTACATGCTGACCAGCTCCACCCAGATCGTGACGGCGTTCAACTCGATCGGAACGGCGCTGAGCAAGCTGCGGCTGGCGAAGTAACCGCCCGCTTCACGCACAACAAAAAAGCCCGGCCGCAACGGCCGGGCTTTTCGTTTGTCTTTATCTGTGAGGCTTACTGAGCAGCCGGCGTGAACTTGGAGACCAGGCCCTCATAGGGCTTGAAGGTCTGCTTGGCGCAGTCGCTGTACAGGCCGGCGATCTTCTGCGATTCCGCGACGAAGGTCTCGTAGGACGAGCGCAGGTACTCGGTCTGCGCCTCGAGCGCCTTGTCCAGCGACTTCACGCCCGACAGCTTCTCGACGAACGACTTGGTGTCTTCAAAGGACTTCTTGGCATAGTCGCCATAGGCGGTGGCAATGGCCTGGACGCCGCTCTGCAGGTTATTCGCGGAGGCGGTAACCGACTCCATATGCTCTTTGCCGTAGCTCTGAATGTCTTCGATCTTGACCATGGATAGAATGTCCTTTTCCCAGACTTGAACGCGCAAATTCCCATGCCGGGAAGCTCCCGGCCCCCTGACGGCAATAGGAATATCGCATCGCACAATAAAGTCAACAAATATTGTGCAACGCACAATCAGACAGCCCGAATCTTCAGCATTTGCGCTAAACCCCGGGCAACTGCGCAACGGTTGCTTAATCTTTTGGAAACTCGGTCCGCCTAACCTGATTCCCGGGCTCTTGTTCGCCTTCCAACAGACGGCTCCGAAAGCTGTTTGTGAACAACACCTTAGCTAGAAGAGCGACCTGAGCGGCCACCGCGGCGAATGGGTTCTGCCCGAAGTGGTTGGTTGCGCAGGCAAGGATCGATGGCCGCCGGGCACAATTTCGCCTCACGAGCCAGTGATCTAGATAGAAATTGGGACGGGGAAGTAGATGCTTCGAACAACCTTGGCCTCCTCGCGGGCGCTGCGAGTTGGCGTTCTTGGGCTCGTTACCGTCACGACGGCGATCCTGATCACCAGTGATAGCGCGGAGGCGCGCCGGCACCGGCGCCACTACGCACGGCACCACAACAGCGAGCCCGCGCGCGAAAGCTACAGCCCGCAATTCGCGACGATCATTGTCGACGGCAACACCGGCTCGGTGCTGACATCAAACAGTCCCGATGGCCTGCGCCATCCCGCCTCGCTCACCAAGATCATGACGCTCTATCTGCTGTTCGAGCGCCTCGATTCCGGAAAGATGAAGCTCGACACCGAGATGCCGGTGTCGGAGCACGCCTCCGAACAGGACCCGACCAAGCTCGGCCTGCGGCCCGGCCAGACCATCAGGGTCGAAGACGCCATCAAGGGCCTGGTCACCCGTTCCGCCAATGACGCCGCAGTCGTGATCGCCGAGGCGATCGGCGGCAGCGAAGACGATTTCGCCCGCATGATGACCCGCAAGGCCCGCGCGCTCGGCATGAGCCGGACCACCTATCGCAACGCCTCGGGCCTGCCGAACGACGAGCAGATCACCACTGCGCGCGATCAGTCGACGCTCGGCCGCGCGATCCAGGACCGCTTCCCGCGCTACTATCGCTACTTCTCGACGACGGCTTTCAATTTCCGCGGCCACACCATCACCGGTCACAATCGCCTGCTCGGCAGCGTTGAGGGCGTCGACGGCATCAAGACCGGCTACACCCGCGCCTCCGGCTTCAACCTCGTGACCTCGATCCACCGCGGCAATCGCTTCCTGGTCGGCGTGGTGCTCGGCGGCCGCAGCGGCGGTTCCCGCGACGCCATCATGCGCAACCTGCTGGCCGAGAATATCGGCAAGGGTGCGACCACCCGCACGGCCGCCGCGATCACCGAACGCAATCCGGCCGACGCCAATGTCGAGGTCGCCGATGCGGACGATGCGCGCGCTTCGGCGGAGACCACGCCGGTCGCAGCGGCCGAGCCCGCCGCGCCTGCCCCGATGCCGGCGCCGCGCCCGGCCAAGCCCTCCCTGATGGCGGCCGCAGCCGCCGCCCTGCCGCCGCCCCCGGCAAAGCCGGAGCCACAGGCCAAGCCCGAGCCGGCGCCTCTGACCTCAGGCGTGATCCAGACCCAGCCGATCGCCGCGATCCCGGGCTCGGCTGAACCGATGAAGCCGGTCAAGGTGAAGACCGTCCAGGTCAAGGCCGGCCAGATCAAGCTCGCCGCTGCCGGCCCGGCGCAGGCCGCGCCCCCGATCACCAGCACGATCCTGTCGCGCGGCGAGATCCCCGAGACCTCCAATGCGATGATGGCGCGCGCCGCCGAGACCTCGAGACCGGAGATGCCGCCGCAGCCGGCCAATTTCGGCACCGGCAACGGCATCCTCGGCGTGCTGCCGGCTTCGGCCGTGCGTGCGCCCGCCCCGCCGGCGCCTCAGGCCGTGGCGTCGATCGAGCAGCCCACCCGCAGCCTGCAGGCCGCGCCGCAGACCAGCGCCGCCAAGCCGAGCGCCGCGCACACCGGCTGGATCATCCAGGTTGGTGCGCTGGAGACCGAGGGCGAGGCCAACAAGCGTATCGACCTCGCGCGCAGCTCGGCCCGCGGCCTGCTCAGCAAGGCGGATCCGTTCACCGAGGTCGTCGCCAAGGACAATCGCAAGCTTTACCGCGCCCGCTTTGCCGGTCTCGAGCGTGACCAGGCCGAAGCGGCTTGCAAGACGCTGAAGCGCGCCGAGATTTCCTGCATCACCGTTCGCAACTGATCGACGCCGAAGTTTCGGTTCTGATTGAATCAGAACCGAAACTCTCGCTTCTTTGTTTTGACGCGTTTTCTTCACGCGAACCGGTATCCATTTCGCTCGAAAACGCTTTTGACTGCTGATCTCAAAGGGCCGGCGCCAAAAGCGCCGGCCTTTTGCTTTGCATGCCGCCACAAGAAAAGCCGGGCCGTCAGCGCGCGGCGCAATCATGAAACTTCTCGTCAAGCTTTTACGGTTAAGTTTTCCCGAAAGAAGATCGGTCACGCCGGACAGCGGCGGGCCAGACAGGGCGTCGATCAGAGACGGAAGGCAGCTCTCGGCTGTGGCGTTGTTGGCGTAGCCGGAGTTAGAGATGCGTGCGAAGCAGAGTGTCCTTGGCCTCGTTCACACGGGCCGCGAGGTACGTCGAGCCCCCTTGGTCGGGATGGAGTTTCTTCATCAAGGTGCGGTGAGCCCGGCTGATGTCGTCACGCGACGCGCCCGGCTGCAGGCCAAGGATCTGATAGGCCTCCTCCTCGGTCATTTTGCCGCTCGCCGCCGCACGGCCCTGCCCCCCTGCCCGGTGGCCCTGCGCGTCCTGACGCCAGGCGGGAAAGCGGCGGTCCAGATAGCTTTCAAGTAGCGCGACGCTCTCGGCGTCGAAGCTCGGGACCATCGCCAGGAGCTGCGACAGGTCGAACTCGTCGAGCGTGCGGCCGGCCTGCGGTCCGGCCACGATCTGGCCGCTGAGCACACCGCTGCCGTGATCGAGGCTCATGTCGAGATATTGCGAGCGCACCCGCGAGCTCTGCCCCGCACTACGCGAACCACCGAACATGCCGCCGAAATTGGGGAAACCGGTGTTGCCGAACGGCGACCAGCCGAGCAGTCCGGCGCCGAAGATGCCGAGCGGAATCGCCACCGCCAATTCGCCCCGCACGCCGGTAAAGGCGGCAACGGCGAGCGCTAGCACCCCGCCTCCGATCTTGATCGCGCGCGCAAGCACGGCGGGATTGGCCGCACGAAACATCTGCAGCGCGGAATACAGGACGACAATTGCGACGACGCCGGCGATCAGGGTTGGCATGCGCAGAATATAGGCGGCCCGGCGACAAAAAGCATGCGAAGCTTCGTCTCACCGGAGCGTGAAGCGCAACCGCGTGGCGCCGGCCCCCGCCATTGAGTAGCTTGCGCCGACCGCACCGGAGGACAGTCGATGGCGATTGACGGACTGATCAGCCTTCGCAGCAATGTCGGGCCGAAGCAAACGGCCGATCGGCTCAAGTCCGAACTCGAGACGCTCGGGCTGACCCTGTTTGCGCAAATCGATCACGCCGCGGGCGCCGTCGGCGCCGGTCTCGCGCTCCGCCCCACCGAGCTCTTCGTGTTCGGCAATGCGAAGGGCGGCACCCCGCTGATGCAGGCCACACAAACGATCGGGATCGATCTGCCGCTCAAGGCGCTGGTCTGGCAGGACACCGGCGGCGACACCTGGCTCTCCTACAACGATCCGGCCTGGCTCGCCGAACGGCACGGCGTTGCGGAGACGACCCAGGCAGTGACCGCCGCCATGTCGGCGTTGCTCGGCGCAATTGCAAAGACCGTGACGTCAGGCGGGGCCTGACGCGGCGCACCCCCTACTTCATCTGGCCGATCAGCTTCGCCGCTCCGCTTGCGGTCTTGGCCAGCTGCAATAGCGCCTCGCGGCCACCCGCGGCATAGGCCGCGGCGGCGCGCAGCAGCTCGCGGAGCTGCGCGGCTGCGCCGGGATCGAACCTGCACCATGCGCCGCCGGTCAGCCGCGCGATCTCGCGGAACGCGTGCTCGGCAGCCGCGTCGTGACCTTCCTGGAACATGAAGACCGGTACCTTGAGCAGGCCGAGCTCGCCAGCCTTGGTGCAGAGGTCGTCGACGCTCTCCTCCATCGCGTCGCCCACGAACACCAGCGCGCGCACGCCTGATCCGACCGCTTCGCGGCGCGTCTCCGACAAGACCTTGCCGATCTGGGTATTGCCGCCCTGGCAATCGATCTTGGTCATCAGCCGCGCGAGCTGCGCGCTGTCGGAGATCCAGCCGGTGGCACGGCATTCATTGAAGCCGCGGTAGTACACCAGGCGAATATCGAGGCTGCCGAGCGAGCCGGCCTCGCGGAACATGTCGGCTTGCAGCGTGCATGCCATGTCCCAGGTCGGCTGCCGGCTCATCGTGGCGTCGAGCGCGAACACCAACCGGCCGCGTGCGCCGGCGCGATGCGGCGACATCGCCCGCGCCTTCGCCACGAACGCGGCGATGTCGTTCGCGGTCGACGACGGCACGTCCGGAGTGTCGGCCGGGCGTACATCGCTTCCGGATGTCGGTTTGATTGTCTTGCCGGCCATCAGCGCTTGCCTCGTGCAGCAAACACTATGTGGGCCGCGCCATGGGATTGGTCAACGTAGCGGATCGATCAAGATCGCGGGCCCCTCTGCCCGGATGGGATCCCGGGCGGCGCCGTCAATTGGTGATCGACGGGTCCTTCTTCGTCTCGGTCTTGGTCAGCGAGAGCGACTTCTTGACCTTGTCGGTGAAGGTCTGACGCTTCTCGATCGGCACGTAGAGCGAGACGGGACCGGGCTCCAGAATCTTCGGCGGCGCATTCCTTGTGTCGACCGCCGCGACATCGCTGTCGGTATCGGCAAGGAATTTATCGAGCATCGCCTGGATCGAGTCCTTGGCCTTCTCGGGCCCGGTGTCGCGCATGTCGTTGTGCTGGAAGTTGGTGTTCACAACGGTGATGCCGGCCTTCTCGCACTCCTCCGCATCGGGAACGACGCCGGGATCAGGCTTGAACTGCGAGTCGTGGGAACGGAACGACAAAATCTTGAACCTGCCGTCGGTCATGAACGGCACGCGCAGATTGTCCAGCGTCACCACCTTCTTGATTTCGTCGGGATACTGCTTGGCGAAATACATCGCGATGTCGCCGCCATTGGAATGGCCGACCATCGTCAGCTTGCTGTAATCGGCGTTCGGGTGACGCTTCTTCATCTCCTCGATCGCGAATTTGATGTTGGTGATGCCGCGCTGATATTGCGGCAAGCGGCCGACATAGATCTCGCCGACCTTGGTCACCATCGGTCCGTCCGACGGCAGGTCGTTCTGAATGCTGATGGTCAGATAGCCGCGCGCTGCGAACACGTTCGCGAGGAAGGAATATTCGGTGAATTTGACGGTATTGCCATGATTGAGGATCGCAACCGGCAACTTGATCATGCCAGCGTCGGCCTGCATCTCCTTGTCGAAGCGCACGGCAACGTCGACTGCGACCGGCCGCTCATCGCGCGTCGGATCCTTGAACATGAGAGTTTCGTGACGGATCGCCCACTTGCTCGCGGTGAAGTAAGCCGCAGTGACCACCACGCAGAGCGAAAGCAGAACGGAAATTCCACGCTTCATGACGTCCTCAAGGCGCCCGCCTTACAGGGCTGATTTTCGCCGGAAGCTCTTCGGCCTCCTTTTTTAGAATATATGTCACAGCGCCGTGACAGGAAGTCCAAATATTGTGGCTTCGACGCCATAACGTTGTGCGCTGCACCTATAGTTTGTGCATTTGCTTCTACCGCATTGGCGCGACGGCACCGCAGCACCTCACCTGCCGGCATGCCGGATAAGGGAACGATGGCATCCCGAGTCAAACCAGATTTCGGCTGCTTTGTTCCGGCTTTTTGGCCACTCTGTGGCAAAAATCACCGGAAAACCACGGATTTCAACCGATTTCGGTGTAAATGACCAGTTTCAGGCCGGGATCGTCATTGGCCTGGAAACTGGCGTATTCGAAACGCAGCCGGCCGCGCCTGGGGTGGCTGAGCGTCTTCCGGCCGGCGACGCTGCTGCCGACATCGTGGGTTCCCCACCACGCATCGAATTCCGGGCAGCCCCCGCGCAGCCGCGTCAGCAGGTCGAGGAAGGCCGGATCTCCGGCCCAGAGGTCGTGCGTCCGGCGGAATTGGGCCACCATCCGCCGCGCCTCCTCGCCCCAGCCGGCAGCAAACAGCCGGCGGGTCTCGGGATTGGTCAGCATGCAGATCAGGGTGTTGCGCTCGCCTTCAGGCAGGCGGCCGAAGGCAAAGACGTCCTCGGCGGCCGCATTCCACGCCAGCACGTCCCATCGCCGTCCCGTGACATAGGCCGGCTGGTTGAGGCTCTCGACCGTGCGGCGGATCGCAGGCGGCACGATCTCGGCCACGAACGGCCGGCGATCGCCGTCCTTGGCGAGCGCCCGCAGATGCGCGTGCTCGGCCTTGCTCAGCCGCAGCGCCCGCGCCAGCGCGTCGATCGTGGTGGCCGACGGGCTCACCGAGCGTCCCTGCTCGAGGCGGATGTACCAGTCGACCCCGATGCCGGCGAGTTCAGCCACTTCCTCGCGGCGCAGGCCGGGCGTTCGGCGCCGCCGGCCGACCGGCACGCCGGCGAGCTTGGGCGTCAGCTTCGCTCGCCGCGATCGCAGGAAATCACCAAGCTCGCTTTGCCGTGCGGTGGCCATCCCGGGCTCCCTCTGCGTGGGTCTGATTATCCTAGGATAATACCAGGTCTTCTTCGCTGCAACGGACCGCACGATCATGCCGATCTCAGCCCAAGCGCGAGGCAAGTGCGAGACAAGGAAGAGATCAAATGAAAGCAGCAATCTTGAAGTCGTTCGGTTCGCAGCTCGCGATCGAGGAGATTCCCGCGCCGGTCATCGGCACCGGCGAAGTCGTCGTCGACGTGAACGCGACCCGCGTGCTGTCCTATGCCGACGAGGTGTTCAGCGGCGCACGCAACTACCTGCTCGAGCTGCCGGCCGTTCCCGGGCCCGGCGCGATCGGCCGGGTGCGCGCCGTCGGGCCGGACGCGACGCATCTCGTCGCGGGCGATTGGGTCTATTGCGATCCCACCTTCCGCTCGCGCGACGACTCTATCTCGCCCGACATCACGCTGCAGGGCTGGAGCGCGCGCGGCGAAGGCGGGCTGCGCCTGCAACGCCACTTCCGCCACGGCTCGTTCGCCGAGCAGACGCTGGTGCCGACCGAGAACGTCAAGCGGATCGGCAGCATCGATGCGGCCGACGCGCCGTCATGGTGCGCGCTCGGCACCTGCCTCGTACCCTATGGCGGCTTGCTGGCGGCGCGGCTGCAGCCGGGAGAGACGGTGCTGGTGAGCGGCGCCACCGGCAATTTCGGCAGCGCCGGCGTCGCCGTTGCGCTCGCGATGGGCGCCGCCTGCATCGTTGCGCCAGGCCGTAACGAGAAGGTGCTGGCCGATCTGGTCCGGCGGTTCGGACCGCGCGTGCGCCCGGTCAAGCTCAGCGGCAACGAAGACGACGATCGCCAACGCATGCGGAAGGCTGCACCGGGGCCGATCGACTGCGTGCTGGATTTGATGCCGCCGTCGGTCTCGACGACCACCGTCCGCGCCGCGATCATGACGGTGCGCCCTTACGGACGGGTCGTGCTGATGGGTGGTGTCGGCATGCAGGGCGGACCCGGGCTCGACCTGCCCTATCCCTGGATCATGCGCGAATGCATCAGCATTCACGGTGTCTGGATGTATCCGCCGGAGGCCACCTTCGGGCTCGTCAACCTCGTCCGCGCGGGCCTGTTGCAACTCGATCAGTTCGAGGTGACGACCTTCGATCTCGATCACGTCAACGACGCTGTGGCACATGCGGCCGCCAATGGCGGGCCGTTCCGGATGACGGTGCTGGAGCCGAACTGAAACGCGTCAGGAATAAGAATCGAGCCACAAGCGCATCAATGCGTCACTCGGCTGGCCGATACCTCAGTCCGGCTGGCCGATTCCTCGGACGTCATCCGGTTCGAGCGGGTCGGACGCGTGCTTTGCCAGCGCGAGCCGTCTGAATTCAGTCGGTGTCACGTCGGTGGCCGCCTTGAAGGCCCGATTGAACGGGCCGACCGACTGGAATCCGGCATCCATGGCGATGGTCAGCACAGGCACTTGCTTTTGCCCGGGGTCGGCCAGGGCCGCCTTGGCTTCATCGATCCGGTAGCCATTGAGGAAGGCATTGAAGTTGCGGTGCCCGAGCCCTTCATTGATCAACTGCCGCAGCCGGTATTCCTGAACGCCGAGCTCTGCGGCCAGCGCGCCGATGGTCAGTCCTTCACGCCGATAGGCGCATTCCACGGTCATCAGCCGCTGCAACCGGCGCAGCAATTCGGCGTCGACCGCGGACGGCTTATCCTCTCCAGGTGCCACAGCACTGGTCTCGCCCGGAACCCTGTCCGTGGTAGGCAGAAACGCGGATGCCTGCTGCATTCTGGCCGCCTGAAACAGGCTCCATCCACTGAGGCTCAGCAGCACCCAGAGCCCAACCGCGTTGGCGATGCTCCAAACGGAGGAGCCGAACGCGGGCCAAAGGCCGTGAAAAAAACCCGCGAGGCTATAGGTCACCGCGCCGACCAGGACGACGGCGCGCAACCGCCGTCGTCCCGCCACCAGGTCCAGGCGCCACGTCGGGAGTATCTGCGCCGCAGCCAAGAGAGCGAGGCCGAGATAGACCAACGACAGCGGTTGATCGAGGTCACCTCTGAGCACGGTTCTTGCGGGCCAGACGTCAAACAGTTGCGCGCCGGGAATGGCGACCAGCAAGGCACCATGCCAGGGCCGCAGCACGAAATCGTCATCGAAGGTCGCGCGCGCCCAGAGCCAGAGCAGGACCGCCCCGCTGCTGGACAGAGCGGCCAGGATCAGGCTCCAATATGGCCATGGCCGCGGAAATCCCGGCGCTGAGGAAATCGCTGATGCCGCGACGGCGACCAGCAGGGCGGCGCTCAGGCGCGCCGGCGTGTCCCTGCGGTCGCGCAGCAACACGCCGGCGATCAGCAACGACAATCCGACGGCCGCGCCCCGACAACCCAGATCGATCGCCATCAACGCGCTGCTGCTCACGATCGCTAGCTGCCGATGATGTCGTGGACTTCCAGCGGCTTGTCGACCTGGCTGAACCATTCCGCCCGGTTGGCGGCCCGGCGGCGGCCGCGCTCGTCGAGCGGCAGCTTGAGCTGGCGTAATAGGCCCATCACCTCCTCGCGCGCGGTGACGTGCCCGAGATTCGGGCGGGTGCCGAGCGTCGCCTCGTCGATGTCGTCGAGCGCCGTCAGCCCGCGCGGGAAGAATTCTCGATAGACCACCCGCTCGGCAAAGCCGTCGACCGAACGGAACCCGAGTTGCAGCGACAGCTGCTTCAGGCCGTCGGCGACCAGCTGCTTGTTGCGCGAGCCGAGCATCGACAGGCGGTTGCGCACCACGATCCAGTCGGTCGAGGCGCCGTCGAGCTGGCGCCGTTTGCGTCTGGTGTCGCGCACCATCTCGGCATAGTGGCTCTCGCCGGTGACCGCGTAGGTCGCGGCATCGACGGTGCCCAGGACGTCGAAATCGAGGAAGCTGTCGTTGATCGGCGTCACCAGCGTATCGGCCATCGAATGCGCGAGCCGCATCAGGTAGCTGTCCGAGCCCGGCGTATCGATGACGATGAAATCATGGGCGCGTTCCACGGCGCTCACCGCCGCCATGAACTGCAGGAATTCGGCGTTCTCGTTCTCCTCGATCTGCATCGTCTCGCCGTACTTGATGCAGTGGTGCGCCGGGAGCTCGAGATCGAGCCCGGAGCGCCGCGCCCAGGCCTGGCGATTATTGATGTAGCGGGTGAAACTTTGCTGGCGGCAATCAAGATCGATGCTGGCGACGCGCTGTCCGGCCTTCAAGAGCGCGACCGCGATATGCAGGGCGGTGGTCGACTTGCCCGAACCACCCTTCTCGTTGCCCAGCACGATGACATGTGCGGAGCCGGACTGACCCTGACTAGCCTGCACCAACATGATTCAAACCCCGGCAATGATCTTCAAATCGCGCACGGCTGCGGTCAAGTGAAATGCATCACCGCGAGAGGAAATCAGTTGCAGCCGTCCTTAATGATGAATCGATCAGGCAAGATGGCTGCGTCGATCGGCGGCATGACTGCGTGATCCACGCGCGTCCGGGATCGGGTAAGGCTGGTCGCGACACGGCGGTTTGCCGATAGCGGTGCGGACTTGGTAAGCTGCGCCACCCGCCGAACCGCAAACATCCCACCCCGATCGCCCACGAGTTGAGACCAGATGCCGAGAAATCCCACCGTCGTCCGTACCGTCCCTGCCCTTCGTCGCGCCGTCGACGCCTTCCGCGCCAAGAAGGCGGCCGTCGCGTTGGTCCCAACCATGGGAGCCCTCCATGACGGCCATGTGTCGCTGGTACGGCTTGCCAAGCGCCGCGCCAAGCGGGTCGTCGTCTCGATCTTCGTCAACCCGACCCAGTTCGCGCCGACGGAAGATTTCGGCTCCTATCCGCGCACCTGGAAGGAAGACGTCGCCAAGCTCGCCGCCGAAGGCGTCGACCTGATCTGGCATCCGGAGGTGAAGGCGATGTATCCGGACGGCTTCGCCACCCGGATCGTGCCGGAGGGTCCGGCCACCGCCGGACTCGAGGATCGCTTCCGGCCGCATTTCTTCGGCGGCGTGGCCACCGTGGTCGGCAAGCTGTTCACCCAGGTCCGGCCGGACGTTGCGATCTTCGGCGAGAAGGATTTCCAGCAGCTCCGGGTCGTCACCCAGATGGCTGTTGACCTCGACCTCGGCGTCAAGGTGATCGGGTCCAAAACGGTGCGCGAACGCGATGGCCTCGCGATGTCCTCACGCAACGTCTACCTCTCGGCGGAGGAACGGCGCACCGCCCCCGAGCTGCATCGGGTGATGAAAGAAACGGCAGGCCGCCTGCGTGCCGGCGAGGACACCGCAACCGCGATGGCCGCCGGCGCCGCGCTGATCACCAAGGCGGGCTTCGTGCTCGATTATCTCGAGGTTCGTCACGCCGCCTCGCTGGCGCCGATCGGTTCGCTGAAGGAAGGCCCGATGCGGATGCTGGTGGCGGCACGGCTCGGCAGCACGCGCCTGATCGACAACATCGCGGTGTAGCCATGCTGGGTTGAGCTTGCTCCCCTGCCGCGACGCAGGGATGATCGCGCCTTTCAGGGGCGGTCGGAATGAACAATCTTTACAGGCTAGGCATTCTTCTCGGTATCGCGCTGCTGACCACCGGCCTGGCGCAGGCTCAGACCCGGCCGCCAGTCGGCGGGGTCAATTCGTCGCCCGGCGCGATGATCTTCTATGTCGCGCATGGCGCACTCGATTCGTGCGGCCCCGGCTGCTCGGACTGGATCGCCGCCGAGGGCGTCGTGCAATGGGACACCTACAAGCGGCTGCTGGCGATCCTCGACCGCCAGGCCGGGCACAAGCTCCCTGTCGTGATCAATATCAAACAGGGGTCCGACCTCACCGTCGCTGCCAGCCTCGGCCGGATCCTGCGCGGTCGCGGCATCGACGCCGCGGTCGCGGCGACCGAGGTCGAGGCCTGCAACGGGAAATCCGACGCGGACTGTTTTGCACTGAAACGCCCTGGCGGCCCGCTGGATGCGAAGGAAAAGCTCTCCGATGTCCCCTGCGAGCTTGCCTGTGTATTGGTGCTTGCAGGCGGCGTGCATCGCAGCCTGCCGCCCGGCAATCGCGTCGTCCTGACCGCCAGAATGGCGATCACCAACCGGCTCGCGCCCAACGTCTCGGACGAGCACCGCGAAAGCCTGACCTCGATCTTCACCGATCAGTTCCGGCGCTATCTCGGCGAGATGGGGATCGATCACGAACTGCTCGACGTCACCGTCAACAGAGCGGGTGGCCGCTATGTCGAAATCCCGGCATCCGAATGGGGCCGGCTGCATCTCGTGACGCAGTCGCAGTGATCCTCGGCAGCCGCCGTCCGATTGCTTACAGCAATCCGATTGTTCAGAGCAATCCGAGGTCGCGCAGCTCGCGGCGCATCGGCTCGGGCATCGATGCCACGCTGGCCGCGCTCGATTTGGTGAGATCTGCCGGCGCAGAGTCCGCGGTCAGATAACGCCAGCCCTGGAACGGCCGCATCGGCCGCGGCGAAACCGCGATCACCTTGGGCTGCATCACCAGCCGGCAGCGTCCGATGCCGTCCTTGTCGCGGAACGGCTCGATGGCGATGATCTTCTCGCGCGCGGCGATCTCGCCGCGGATCACCCAATAGAGCGAGCCGCCGGCAAGGAGCTCCTCCTCGCGCTTCGGCGTCATCCGCGTGATGTGGACGTGACGGAGCGGCAGGCCCTTTTTCTTCGCGGTCGCCATCCGTTCGGCGACCCAGCCCTTGAGTTCCTTGACGGAGTCGCAACCGACGGCGAGCTTGATGAGATGAAGCGGCATGTGCCGGATGTAGCGGCCGGCGCGCGCTTTGAAAAGGGAGCGCTATCCGCGGCGGTGGATATCGGGACTTACTGCGCGAAACAGTGCAATGGCGACGGCTGAGGCCGCCGTCATCGCGCTCATCGTCACGCTTATTCCTGGCCCTCGGCCGCCGCCGGCGCACTCGCAGCGGCGGGTGCCGGCGCGGGCGCGGCGGCAGCCGGCGCGATCTGGACCGGGCGCTTCGCCGCCGGTGGCCGCTTCGGAGCGGCAGGCGGCGCGGCGGCAGCACGGGCGGCCGGCGGCGGAGCCGCGGCACCCGGCTTCGCCGACGGTTCAGGCGTCATGATGCTGACCGGCGGCGTCGACGCCGCGCTCGGGAACTCGGCGTTGGTTGGCCTGCCCGTGGGAATCGACTGCGGCAGCGCCGCGACCAGACCGGCGGCCGACGGCTGGCCAGCGGGCGCGTTCCACGACGAGGCGTAGCGCGTGACCAGGTTCTCGTAGGTGCGCTCGTTCATGTTGGCGATGATCTGATGATTATCGCCGAGCGAGCGGAACGCGGGGCACGCGGTCGGTGTGCAGTGGTCGCGCGCCATCAGCGCGTAGGCGACCAGGCCGTAACGGTCATGCTCGATGGCGCGGCGCAGTGCCTGCAGCTCGGTGGTCGAGTTGCGCTCCGCCGCGGCGAGGTCGCCGAGCGCGGTCAGGCGCGAGACCTGGGCCGCCGCATAGCTGACTGCCGCCGCCGCGGTATCCGATGCGCCGAACAGCACCTTCTCGCAGGCATTGAGAACGGCATCTCCGGCGAGGTCGTCGACGCAGGCCAGCGCCGGCACCGTCTGGCCGGTCAATTGCGCGGTGCGTGTCTCGGCCGGCGACGCCGTTCCGCCCTGCCCGAAGCCGCGGATCGTCGCGGCGACCGCAACCGCGATCGACAGCAGCGTGATGACGGTCAGCGCGCCGTTGGCGACGGATTTTTCCGCGCGCAGCAGCGTGACCAGAACGACCACCCCAAAGAACCCGGCGGCGGCCAAGGTCAGCCACATCGGGAAGGTCGGCGAGCGCCACACCTGATCCAGCGAAGTCCAAGCCCAGTTCATGCGCGATGTCCCTCAACGCAGCGTAAGCACAATCGGCGATGGCCAACGCCGCCACCCCGGCACTCGACCTTCAGCAGAATGTGTCTGCGAACAGGGCCTTTTGACGGCGACGGCGCGGAACCCGCTCCAGCCACCGGCTTGCGCACAACTCCGTCAGGACAGCGCGAGCTGACTCTCCTTGGCCACCCGTTCGAACGCTTCGGTCGAGCTCTTGATTCGATACTGGCAGTCGTCACCATCGGTCGGCAGCAGGCGGATCACCTGGTAGGTGCCGCTCGCGGCGGGGCGCGCCACATTGCTGGCCGTGAAATAGACGGTCTCGCCAATCGAGTACTTATGCTTCAACGCCCTCTCCATTTTCTTAGAGATTGCTGGCTGAGCTGACAGTCCCGATAGCTCTGGCCGGCATTTTGAACCCTGCGGCAACCTAGCACAGGGCAGGGCTCAAAATCCAGCAACATTGGGGCATGGCGAAGGTGCGGTTTTTGCAGGTTTTTCAGGGCGATAGGCAGCAATTTATGTGCCAGCCAGAAATTGCCCGCAGACCCGGCCGAAACCGGGTTCCACCGTCCCTCAGGCGGTATGCGGCAGCTTGCCGTTGGGGCTCGCGCTGTCGACCGCCGTCGGCAGTTGCTGGGCCAGCACCTTGGACAGTTCGTCGACCGGAATGTTGAACTTGGCGGCAAGCTGCCTGACGGTGTCGCTGCCGAGCACCTCCTGAAGCTGTTCGGCCGTGATCGGCAGGTTCTGGCCGGTGCCGATCCAGGATTTAACCTGCTCACCAAGCCCGGCTTGCTGGAGCTTGGCGACGATCGCCGACAATCCGCCCTGCCCGCCATTGCCCATCACCTCGCCGAGCACGACTGGGATCACCGTTGCCCCGAGCTGGCCAAGCATGCCCTTCAGCTCCGGCGAGTTCTCCAGGGAATCCAGAATGCCCATGGTCTAAGTCCTTTCACGACTTGCAAAACCGGTCGTTCGGATTCGACGCCTTCGGCCCCGCGGCGTCAAGCCGCGATCTTTGCCGCCGCTGTCACATTTCGGAAGCGCAAGACGCAGTCAGGCGTCCTCGAATCGATCGATCCGCAGCGTCTCGGCAAGGCCGTCTCGCGTCCATTCCTGGAACGCCGGCAGCGACATCATCGCGTCGACATAATGCTGCGCCTCGACCTTCACCGGGATTGCATAGGTGCGGAAGCGATGCACTACGGGGGCGTACATCGCGTCCGCCCCGGAGAAGGCCCCGAACAGGAACGGGCCCTCTTTGCCGTAGCGCGCATGGCACTCGGCCCAGATCTCCTGGATCCGCGCCACATTGGCGCGCGCATCGTCCGACAGCGCGACAGCGCGGATCGGCCGGTGCAGGTTCATGCCGCACTCGCTGCGCAGCGGCACAAAGCCCGAATGCATTTCGGCCGAGATCGCACGGGCATGCGCGCGCGCGGCGCGATCCGATGGCCACAGCTTCGACTCGGGAAATCTTTCGGCGAGATATTCGATGATCGCCAGCGAATCCCACACCGCGACGTCGCCGTCGATCAGCGTCGGCACCTTGCCGGCCTTGCTGAAGCTCAGGATGCGGTCCTTGTCGGCCTTGTTGTCGGTGTAGAGCGGAATGAAGACTTCCTCGAACGGGATGGCGTTGGCGCGCAGCGCCAGCCAGGGCCGCATCGACCATGACGAATAGTTCTTGTTGCCGATGACGAGCTTGAGCATGTCCGGAGAATCCTGTTGCCACCGCATTTTGCCATAGTGCATTGCACGCGTTCAACCTGTACATGACGCGGAACGCCGCGCGGCGCGGCAGCCGCGCATTGACGGAGGCAGCCGCGCGTTCACGAAGGAAGGCACCATGACCGGCTATTGGGCCGACATCCTGGCCGTCAGCTTCTTCGCGCTGGAATGGCTGGTCTACGCCATCACACTGGAGCACAGCGCCTATGGGCGCGACAGCCTGTCGGCGCGGATGCATGTCTATCGCGAGATCTGGGTGCGCAATCTGCTCAACCGCGAGGCGCGGATGGTCGATATGCAGATCATGGCCAGCTTGCAGAACGGCACCGCGTTCTTTGCCTCCACCAGCCTGATCGCGATCGGCGGCGGGCTGGCGCTGCTGCGCGCCACCAACGACGCGCTCGCGGTGCTCGGTGCATTGCCGGTCAACCTCTCGCCCTCGCCCGCGCTGTGGGAGATCAAGTGCATCGGGCTGATCCTGATCTTCATCTACACGTTCTTCAAATTTGCCTGGGCCTATCGCCTGTTCAACTATGTCGCGATCCTGTTCGGCGCGATGCCGCCGGCCGGCCAGCGCGACACGCCGGAGGCCGAGGCCCACGTGGTCCGCACCACGCGGCTGTTCGAGACGGCGGGCCGGCACTTCAACCGCGGCCAGCGCGCGTTCTTCTTCGCGCTCGCCTATCTCGGCTGGTTCGTCAGCCCCTGGGTGCTGTTCGTCACCACCGCCGCCGTCGTGATCGTGATCTGGCGCCGGCAGTTCGCCTCGAATGCCTGGCAGGCGATGGGAAGCTGACGCTCGTCCCTGCCCTACGACGCGAAGTCGCGCGGCGTGAAGTCGAGGTCGAGCACCTTCCATTCGCCGTAGCGATCCCTGGGCAGCATCGCGTAGGGCTGGCAGGCCTCCAGCGCATCGGTCGCGCTCTTCAGCAACAGCGGCCCCTTGGCCGACGCGCTGGCCTCGATCAGCAAGGGCGATGAGGCGAGCTTGCCGTCGGGCTTCATGAACACCCTGAGCTTGACCCTGACGTCGTCGGCACTGCTCAGCGTCGGCGGCAGCTTCATGCAGCTCTTCAGATGACGGCGGAATTCGGCTGCTACGCTGGAGCCGACGTCGGCCTTCTCGGTCGCCGCCGCGTCGAAATTGTCCTTGCCGGGTCCGGGGCCGGCCGGCGCGTCGGCGGGGGCCTGCACGGAGATATCGGGCGGCAGCCCGAGCATGACGTTGTATTTGACCGAGAGATCAGGTTCGGGCTGCACATAGGCGGGTGATGCCTGCGGAGCCGGTTGCTGCGGCATCGGTGGAGGCGTCGGCGGCGCGGGCGGCACGGCCGCCGCCGTCTGCTGCGGCGACGGGCTGGGCTTGGGCGCCGGTGGCGTCGGCTGCTTCTGCGCGGGCTGCGGCGCGTTCTGTTGCGGCTGAGGTGCAGGCGTCTGCGCGGAGGGCTCCGGCTTGGCGGTGTCGATCGGCTTGTCGAGCGACGGCAATTGCAATTCGGGCGTCGGCGACGGGCTCGGCACCGGTTCGGGCTCGGTCTTGATCTCGGACTTGGCCGCCTCCTGCGGCGTCACGATCTCGACCGGCACCGTGTCAGCGGCGACGGGATCGAACTGATGGACCTCCGAATAAAGGAAAATCAGCGCGAGCAGCATCAGGTGTACGAACACCGACGCCATCAGATCCGCGTTTGGCCGAAACTTCATCCCACTCGATCACGTCGTGATGCTCCCCTGCCCGGCACCATAGCGGGCAATCAGGACCGGCCTCAATCCCATTCTGGTTCGGGCGGCGGATTCCGGCGGGGAGCCACCGCCCATCATCAGCGCGCAGCAACGTCTCAGTAGCACGCGCGGTTGCGTGTCCTGCAGGGCCGGTTGTTGGCTTGCCCGGTCGTTTGCCCGGCCTTCTTGGCACCGGCCTTCGGCGGGTTCTGCTGGGCGACCGCATCAGTCACTAAAAGCGGCGCCGTTACAGCACCCGCGAACAGAATACTCAAGAGAACGACTATGATTTTCATCGAAACCTCCCTTGAAAATGTCGGCCGGGAAAATCGGGCAAAAGAGATCGGCCGCAGCAAGGCGAACGGAAAAGGATTTCGAAGTCAAGGTATTTTGGAACCAGAGATTGCAAGCAGGGCCGAAGACCAGTCAGGCGATGCAGCGGGTCACCCGGTGGCCGGGCAACGCGCCCATGCGCAATGCGCCGACTATCGCGCGTTGCCGCTGCCGATTGCCGAAATCTCGCGCATGTCTTCATCCGACAATTCGAAATCGAAGATGCCGATGTTTTCCTGGAGCCGCTCGAGCTTCGAGGTGCGCGGGATCGCGGACACATTCTGTTGCAGCAACCAGCGCAGGCAGACCTGGGCGGCGGTCTTGCGATAGCGGTCGCCGATCCGCCCCAGCGCACGGTCGCCCTTGACCCGCCCCTTCGCGATCGGGCTGTAGGCGACGAAGCCCATGCCATGGCGCGCGCAGGCTGAGATCACATCGGTCTGGTCGAGATAGGGATGGTACTCGGACTGGTCGCAGGCGAGCGGCTCGGGGCACGCCGCCACGGCCTCCTCGATCAGCGCCACGCTGAAGTTCGACACGCCGATATGCCGCGCCAGTCCCGCCTGCTTGACCCGCGCCAGCGCGCCGAGCGTCTCGGCCAGCGGCACATGCGGATTGGGCCAGTGCAGCAGCAGCAGGTCGACCTCGGTCAGGCGCAGCCGCGCCAGGCTCTCCCTGGCGGAGCGTTCGAGATCCTTTGCCATGAAATGCGTGGTCCAGACCTTGGTGGTCACGAACACATCGTCGCGCTTGACGCCGGAGGCGCGCAGTCCCTCGCCCACCTCGCGCTCATTGTCATAGATCTGGGCGGTGTCGATGTGGCGATAACCGAGCCGCAGCGCCTGCTCGACGATGCGCGCGCAGACCCGCCCGCGCAATTCCCACGTGCCGAGCCCGATCGCGGGGATGCTGGCGCCGTTGCCTTCGACGACTTTCATCCGCCCATTATGCGCGCGTGACGACAGCCTGCCAACTCACGTATCGGTTCCGCAGGCGGTCGCGGCGGGCTTACCGCTCCACCTGATAGCCGTCGGTCAGCGTCTTCAGGAAGGCGATGACGTCGGCTTCCTCCTGCGCCGTCATCGCAGGCGTGTCGCCCAAATGGCGCTCGAACGGCGGATCGCTGACGTCGACATTGCCATGGTATTTCCCCGGCAGGTCGTCGTATTTGCGTACTGTTCCGTCGGCTGCACGGGGATACACCTTCTCCGGATTGGTATCGCGGAAATTATAGAAATCGAGCACCTGCTCGAGGCTGCTAAAGACACCGTTGTGGAAGAAGGCGCGGCGCGTTGCGGTGTTGCGCAAGGTCGGCGTCAGAAACATCCCGCAATATTGCGTCTGCTCAGCGACGTCGGTGCGCTGCGGACCGCAGACCCCGAGATCGAAATAATTGGCATCGGCGTTGCCTGCGAGCGCGGCATTGCGCGGCGCGCCGAGCGCCTCGTACTGATGGTCGGTGAACAGCGGCGGCAGGCCGTCACGGGTCGGCGCCGAGGTATGGCAGCCGGCGCAATTGGCCTTTTCCGGATCGTTGAACAATTGCAGGCCGCGCAGCTCGGTCTCGCTCAGCCGCGCCTTGCCCTCCAGCCAGTAGTCGAACTTGCTGGTGTAGGGATGGAAGCTCACCTCCTCCACCTGATAGCGCGCCACCGCGAACATCGCCTCCGCGACCAGGAGCCGCCTGTTGTCGAAGATGCCGGCGCCGAACAACTCGACGAAGCGCTTGGCGTAGGGCTCGCCGCGCAACTTGTCGGCCACGATGTCGAGGCTGCCGCCATCCATCTCATTGGGGTCGAGCAGCGGCATGATCGCCTGATCCTGCAGCGTGTCGGCGCGGCCGTCCCAGAACAGGCCGCCCTGCGGCACGATGTTCGCCGCCGACGCGGCGGTCGCGGTCGCGGTCTTCTTCGCGCGCGCGGCTTGCTGGCCGATTGCTGCCATCTGCGCGAGGTCGACGACGTTGTCGTCTTCGTCCTTCTCGGGGCCGATGCTGAAATTCGGGTGACGTTCGAGATAGGTCAGCGACGGAACGGCGCGCGCGCCCTGCCGCTGCAGCGTGCGGCCGCCGAGCATCACCGGTCCGTCATTGGGCGGCCCGTAGGCGTGGTCGGGGCTGTGGCAGGAGGCGCAGGACAACGCGCCCGACGACGACAGCGACGCGTCGTAGAAGATCTCGCGGCCGAGCTGCGCCATGGAAGAAAGCGGCGCGACGGGCGGCCGCCTGAGCTGCACCGGGTTCGGATTTGTCCCCGGGAGTCCTTGGGTCTCGACTGCCGCAACGGCGCCGGCCATGGAGAGCAGGCCAGCGCCGAGAAGCCAAAGAGTGCGGCCGTTCATACCAGGTCCAGTGTCGTTAGGGCGCTTTCGCGCAAACTGGGGACCAGTTCGCGCGAGTAAAACGCATCAAGACCGTAAGCAGAGCTTCGGTTCTGACTGGATCAGAACCGAAGAGCTTTAGTGATGATGGTGATCATCCGGCGGGCTGACGATGACCGTGCCGGCCGTCGGATCGAGGAACAGCGCGTCCTGCCGGTACTCGTGGTCCTGGCCGTGGCCGCGATCGAAGTCAAACATGTCAGCGATCGATTCGACGCTGTCGTCGAATGCGCCGCCGCCAAGACGCTGGCCGTGCAGCCAGTTGTCTTCGATGAAGCGAACCACGGAGGCCTGCGAGATGCGGGTGTGGCTGACGAAGTTCCTCTTGGCGAAGGGCGAGATCACCAGGAACGGAACGCGCGTGCCCGGCCCGCAGCGGCCGTTCACCGGCTTGCCGTCGAGGCCCTTCGGCTGCGTCTGCTTGCCGATACCGCGGCCGCACTGGCCGGGACCGTTGATTTGATCGGCGGTCGGATCATACGAGGCGCTGGTCGGCGCAACGTACTGGTGGTCGTACCAGCCGTCGGAGTCGTCATAGGTGATGATGACCGCGGTCTCGCCCCACTCCTTCTGCTTCTGCAGGAAGTTGATCAGCTCGACATTGCCGGCCTGCTCGTCGAGCGGATCGGAGTTGCCGGGATGACCGTCCTGATAGGCCGGCATCTTGATGTAGGAGACGGCCGGGAAGTTGCCGGCTTTCACCGAGGCGTAGAAGTCGTCGAGATCGTAGGCGTGATTGGCCGGATCGACAGTCTTGCTGCCAGGAACGTAGGTGTGGCCGACGGCGTTCACCGAGCTCGGCCGCGCATGGGTCGGGTTGGCGGTCGACTTGTAGTACTGGAACCAGGCGTGATGCGGGATGTAGTCCACGATGGTGCCGTTGACGTTGCTCGAGAAGGTGCTGCGGCCGCAGTTGGTGGTGCCGTTGGTGTTCTTGAGCGTCAGGTCGAAGCCGCCCATGAAGCTGCCCCAGCTGATCTGCTCGGCATTGAGCAGGTCGCCGATGTTCTTGCTGGTCATCAAGACCTGGCTGGTCGTGCTCGAGCAGGAGTCGTAGGCAGGATCGGTATCACCGATCAGCGTCAGGCCGCCCTGGCCATCGGCGATCGACGATGACGTGCCGACGATGTTCTGCGCACCGTTGGTCTGGCCGGAAACCACCTCGAGCGCGCCGGGCGTCGACGGACCAAAGGTGTCGGTCCAGTGATTGTCGCTCATCGCGAAGTTCTGGGCGTAATTCCAGAACGCGGTGACGGTGTTGCCGTCGAAATAACCCATCACCTGCCCGTTGGTGCCGAAGGCGCCGACGCCGCCGGCAGTGCCGCGCCCGGTGAATTCCGGAAACAGATCTTCCTTGCCGTTGTCGACCGCCTGCTGCTCGGGCGTGTAGGAGTGGTTCTGCGAGCGCGTGTTGGCCTGGGTGCGGTCGAGACGGAACGGATTGGTCGCGCCGGTGCCGTTGGCCGGATTGAGGTTCGGGTTGTTGGTCAACAGATTGGCGTTGGCGAGATTGTTCACCTTCGGCGTATGCGGCTTCGCAACGAAGGGAATCGAGCCCGACGGATTCGTCGCCTTCGGGTAGGTCGCGAAGTAATGATCGAACGAGCGGTTCTCGTTGAAGATGACCACGAGATGCTTGATCGGCGTGGCGGTGTGAATGTCGTGCGGATGACGATGATCGCGGTCGTGATCATCCTGCGCGGCGGGAGCGCTGCTCGCGATCGCCGCGGCGACCACACAGAATCCGACCGTTGAAAGGAATTTCGCCTTCACTTCTTGCCCCATTTTTTAAGGATTTATGACGTCAACGTGCGACACATTAGCCAGCGCGCGTAACAGCTCTGTGTCGGTTTTGCGATTGCCGCATCATCGCGACATAATCGTCGCGCGTTCGATTCACGCGGCGGTTGCAGCGCGCGCGAACGGATATTGAATCGATGTCATTGAAGCGATGCCGGCAAGCGCGTCGGCGTTATGCGCAGCCCAACCCTACTATCTTGCTCTCAGTGCCGCATCCGCTACCCGTATGGCTTCCGCCTGGTCATCCGACGCAATAATCGCTTCATAGATGGCCTCGTGAAGCTGTCTGGAGTCGGGAGAGAGGGCAAATGCCAGTGCTGCCGCCGCACGCGCTTTGCGAAATACGAGTAAAGCCTGTGACGACGTGGCGTCAGATTCCCCGCTGAGCTTGAAGTATTGCTCGTCAAACCGCGCGGTTAAGGAGTCGAGCCTCTGCCGCACACCGGGCTGGGCGCTTCCGCCATGACGAAGAAGATTAATGGCAGCGTCCACTTCGTCCCCCTGCAATCCCGCTCGCGCAACGGCAACGAGACACGTCGCCAAAGCCGCATGTCGTCGCTGGTCGTCATTCGCCCGCCGAAAGGACCCGGCCAAACCCGGTGATATCGAATCAAGACGCAGGAGATTCTCCATCACGGAACCTTCAATGGTGTTACGGGAGTTTCTCCAACTCCCTCAATGAGCAATGCGCAGGAGACGTAAATCGGACGTGTGGCGCCAGCCACGCAAAAACACGCTCATCAGATCAATTCATTTTAACTACTTGATATCGTCATATCCGTAGAATTTTGGATTTGACAGAATTTGATTGACCAGCGACTCCGCCTGACTCTCCAGGTCAAGGTGGGTCAGAATCTCGATCATTTTCGATTGATCAACTGCACGGACTGCCTTGTCCCATTCTGCCAACCGGCCAGAAACGACGATCCGTTCGTTCAATGTCATGCCAGCGTAAGGTGATTGCACATTCTGGCTCCGTGAACGCAACTCGTGGCGCGCATGTAAGCGGAAGATCGTCCACTGCCCAACCGTGTCACGAGACTTGCTGCGCCTCACGGGGAATAACATCGGAGCTGCCGAACTGATAGCCCTACTCTTTCATCCCGTGATCGAAGCACTCACGCTCGGGGATTGCGCTGCGGCCCACGGCCGCTTTCGACCTGCGAGAGGATCGCCGACGATCCGGTTGTATTCGTCGGGCTCCTCGATGTTGATGGCGTGGCCGCTATTCGGCATCACCGCGAGCGCGGCCGACGGGATGCTCTGCTTCATCAGGATGCCCGGCAGCAGGCACGGCCAATCCGCGTCGCCGGTGATGATCAGCGTCGGCACATTGATGCGCTTCATCTCGTCGACCAACGTGTAGAGCGACGGACGCTCCTTCCACCCCGGGTGCGGTCCCGCCGAATTGCCAATTACTGAGTTGCCTGATGTCAAGCCCCGGAGAAGGCGTCTTCAGTTTTTCCGAATTTGCTCTTGACGCGGACCCCAACTCACCGGTCTAATGCCGCCGTCTCACCCGATGAGGGGCGCTCGCGATCGTCACGAACGTTGCGGTGAGATGCGGTGGACGCCGATTGCGCAACTGACGAGGACGCAAGAGGCGGACGGCGAAGTCGTGCAGGCCTGACGCCCTAGCGGCAGTGTCCTCTCGTAAAGCGCGCAAGCGTTTTTGCGAGGGCGGTGACAAGCAAGCCCGGTCTCGCCGGGGCGAGCACGTATAAGCCGTAAGCCATCGCGCAGGGAAAGCCGGAGTTCCCGGTTACACCTGTGGTCCTACCTCCGGTGCTTTTTGTTGCACCGGACCCATGGGTGCGATCGGTACCCGGCTTTCCCTGCGCCCTCTGTGTGAGATGAGGGCGGAACGAAGAGCAAAGCTCGGACAGAACATGTCGCGAGAACGCGAATGTGTGAATCACAACTCGCGCAACACACTCAATGTCGTCCCGGCGCAGGCCGGGATCCATAACCACAAAAGTCTATTGTTGAGCGTCGCTGGAACGACGAGTCCCGTTCACTACAATTGCTGCGGCGTATGGGTCCCGGCCTTCGCCGGGACGACACTGAAATTGTGGCGCATATGCGCAATCAATTGGTTGAGGACGGAGCCCGCCGTATCAGTTCAAGCCGCCGTCGGCTCGCTCGACAGCGCCGCGAACACCGTTTCCGGCGAATGGGCGATCACGGCGAGCAGCGCGCGGGCGGGGCCGCGCGGGGCGCGCTTGCCCTGCTCCCAGTTGCGGATGGTTTCGACGGGCACGCCGAGCTTGGCGGCGAATTCGAGCTGGGTCAGTTGCGCGCGGCGGCGCAGATCACGCACGACCAAGGCGCGCACCGCCGGTTGCGAGGTTGCGGGCGACATGGTCGGCACCGCCGGGTGTGCGGGCACGAGCGGGACTTCCTGTCCGTCGCGCAGTTCGACGATCCGTCCGTCCGCCTTGAGCCGCAAGCGCTGCATGATGGCCCCCGTGATGGCCCCTTGGAGATGGAAGCATCATCCGCGAACCCCGTTAAGGCGCGATTAACGATAAACCAGCCGGCTGGCGCTGGCCTATTTCAGCCCGAACCACAGCGTGGCGATGCCGAGGAACGAGAAGAAGCCGACCACGTCGGTGACGGTCGTGACGAAGGTGCCGGAGGCAACCGCGGGGTCGGCCCGCACCCGATCCAGCACGATCGGAATCAGGATGCCGCCGAGCGCGCCGGCGACCAGGTTGCAGATGATCGCAAGCCCGATCACAAGGCCAAGACCGGGGATCTTGAACCAGGCCACCGCGGCGATGCCGGTGATCACGGCAAAGGCGATGCCGTTGACGAGACCGACCATAGTCTCGCGCAAGACGACACGCATCGCGTTCGCCGATCCGAGCTCGCGCGTGGCAAGCGCGCGCACCGCGACCGTCATGGTCTGGGTCGCGGCATTGCCGCCCTGGCTCGCCACGATCGGCGCCAGCACCGCGAGCGCCACCATCTTCTCGAGCTGGCCCTCGAACAGGCCGAGCACCGACGAGGCCAGGAACGCAGTGGCGAGATTGACCAGCAGCCAGTTGAAGCGGCCGCGCGCGATGGTCCAGACCGTGTCGGACAGCTCTTCGGGATGGGTGACGCCGCCCAGCGCCTTGAGGTCCTCGTCGGCCTCCTCCTCGATCACGTCGACGACGTCGTCGATGGTGATGACGCCGACCAGCCGGTCGACGGTATCGACCACGGGAGCTGCGACGAGATTGTACTTGCCGAACATCCGCGCGACCTCTTCCTGGTCCTCCAGCGCGGAGACGCGGCGACGGTCCTCGTCGATCAGGTCCTTGACCGGGACCGGGCGACGGGTGCGCAGCAGCACGTCGAGCGGCACGGCGCCGAGCAAGTGCTTGTCGGCGTCGACGACATAGATCTCGTAGAAGCGGTCCGGCAGATCGGGCGTGTCGCGCATGTAGTCGATCGCCTGCCCGACATTCCAGTCCGGCGGCACCGCGATGAACTCGGTCTGCATCCGCCGGCCGGCGGAATTCTCCGGGTACAGCAGGCTGCGCTCGATGTCCTCGCGCTCGGCCGCCGGCAGCTTCTCCAGGATCTCTTCCTGGTCCTCCTCGTCGAGGCTTTCCAGGAGCTCGACGGCGTCGTCGGATTCGAGTTCGCGGACGCCCTCCGCCACCGTCTCCGGCTCGAGCTCCTCGAGGATCTCCTCGCGGACCGTCTCGTCGACCTCGTTGAGCGCCGAGAAGTCGAAATCCGTGCCGGTGATCTCGACCAGGGTGACGCGGTCGTCCGGCTCCAGCGCCGCGATCAGGTCGCCGAGATCGGCCTCGTGCAGTTCCGCGACCACCTCGCACAGCAGCGGCCGGTCCGCGGCGTGAATGGCCCGGGTGACCTCCGCGACGAATTCAGGGCGCAGCTCGCCCTCCTCGTCCCGCATCGGCATCCGGGCCAGCGGGTCGGTCTCGGCGGGTTCGGCAACGTCGAAATTCTCGGCCATGCCGTGTTTCGCCGGTTTGACAGGAGGGGAAAAACTGCTCTGATGAGTGCGGAACGGATTACCTAATCGGCGGTGCCCAGTGCAATGAGAAATATTGCAATTAGAAATATGTCGAGCGGCCAACGGTCAATCCTGAACGTCGTCGCGGCGCTGATCGCCCTCGCGCCGGCTGCGCTGATCGCCTCCGCGCAGGCCGCCGAGTGCCAGCGCAACGACGCGCTCGGCACCTCGCGTGTGCTCGAGGTCGATCCTGCGACCTATCCGCGCGTCGGGCTGAAGAGCTTTCCGCAGACCCTGCCGCTGCGCGACGGCGAGATCGTGCTGACCTTCGACGACGGCCCGACGCCGGGCACCACCGACAAGGTGCTGGCGGCGCTGGCGAGCGAATGCGTGCGTGCCACCTTCTTCATGGTCGGCCGCAACGCGGCTGATCATCCCGATATGGTCCGCAAGGTCGCGCGCCTCGGCCACACCATCGGCTATCACACCTGGGACCATCCGCATCTCAACAAGCTCCCGTTGGACCAGGCCGAGGCGAACATCAATCGGGGGATAGAAGCGGTCGGCAAGGCCCTGCGCGGAACCGAGAGCACGACCCCAAGCACGCCGTTCTTCCGGTTCCCGTACTTCGAGTCGACGCCCACCCTGCTGAATCACCTGGAAAAGCGCGGTATCGCGGTGTTCGGAGCCGATTTCTGGGCCAGCGACTGGGTCAAGATGTCGCCCGAGGAGGAACTCAAGCTGCTTACCGGGCGGCTCGAAGGCCACCGCAAGGGCATTATCCTGCTGCATGACGCGCAAATGCGAACAGCCGAGATGCTGCCGGCCTTTTTAAGGTATCTGCGTGAGCATAATTATCACGTCGTCCACATCGTCCCGGCGGCGATGAAGACCGTGTCCGACCGGTCACATTGAACCCGGAACCAGAACTGGATTACAGACCGTTAAGGCGGCGTTCATGGCGCCATACCTAAGGATTCGTCAGTGCGTTTGGAATGCGGCCGAATTTGATGATTGCGAACGTCCTGGTGACTATCCGGAAGCGGTCGCGGACCGTGATCGGCGCGGCGCTGCTCGGCTGCTGCTTCATGGCGCCGCAGGCCGTTCGCGCTGCGGATTGCCCGGGTAACCCCAACGCACTCGGCACCTCGCGAACCCTCGTCGTCGATCCCATGGAGCATCCGCGGATCGGCACCATGCAGTATCCGGAGACACTGCCGCTCGCCGATCACGAGGTGGTGCTGACCTTCGACGACGGCCCGCTGCCGAAATACAGCAACCAGGTGCTGGCGATCCTCGCCAGCCAGTGCGTCAAGGCGACCTTCTTCACCATCGGCTCTCAGGCCCGGTTCAATCCGGAGGGCGTGCGCAAGCTGATCGCGGCCGGACATACCGTCGGCACGCACAGCCAGAACCATCCTCTGACGATGAACAAGATGCCGCTCGAAAAGGTGAAGCAGGAGGTCGACGACGGCATCGCCTCGACCCTGGCCGCGCTCAACGGCGACAAGAGCAAGCTCGCGCCATTCTTCCGGATTCCCGGCCTGATGCGCGCCGAGATCCCGGAAGCCTACCTGGCCTCGCAGGGCATCCAGGTGTGGAGCGCCGACTTCCCGGCTGACGACTGGCGCCACGTCTCGCCGCAGCGGGTCTATGATCTTGCGATCCAGCGCATCGAGGCCAAGCACAAGGGCATCCTGCTGCTGCACGATATCCAGCCGCGCACGGTGGCAGCGCTGCCGCGAATCCTCAACACGCTGAAGGAGCGCGGCTACCGCATCGTTCATGTGGTCCCTGCAACGGCGGACCGCCCGGCGACACCGACCGAGCCGCAGCAATGGTTCATGCATCCGCCGACCGAGACGGTGGCGATCACGCGCTGGCCGAAAATTCCGAACTTCGTGTTCACGGCGACCCGGACGCTGCCTGCACCTGTCTTTGCAGACATGGACTGGCGCGACGCCGACATCCTCGATCACGCGCAGCGCAGCCGAATAGCGGGGCCTGTCCGCACGCTGTGGCCGCAGCCGCAGCTCGCGCAGCTGGCGGCGGTCTCGACATTGCCGATTCCCTCGTCCGACGTGTTTCGTGTTCCCGAAGCGCTGGACCTGACCCTGCTCGCGACGCGATCGGCGGCCAGTCGCCGGATCGCGCAACGTCCGACAATTGCCCCGGGCGCCGTCGGACCGCGCGCGCAGGCGATCTCCGCGCGCCAGGCCAGGCATCCGAAGCAGGCCGCGCATCAACCTCCCGCTGCGGCTCACGGCAGAGCCCACGCCGCGCCCGGACACGCCGCGCCGCCGGCTGCGAGCAATGCCTCGGTCCGCCTCGCCAAACGCAACCCACGCGCCGAAGCGTCGGCCGGCAAGCGCGTGGCCGACTGAGGAACTAACTGGCGACGATCTTGGCGACGCAGAGCAGGATCACCAGCGCCAGGAAGAAGATGTCGATATAGGATTTGATCTCGCCGGCATGCCTGAGCTCGGTGACACCGGCGACGATCTGCCGGCGCGAGGCGGTCGCATTGGGCCCCTCGCCGGCCGCCGCTGCCAGCCGCCGCGTCTCGCCTTCGAGGCGCTCGATGCGCTGGAAGAAGGTGAACGAGCGCAGGCCCGAGAATGCATGCATCGCCGCATAGACCAGAATCAGGATCGCGACCGTCGCGCGCTGCTCGTACTTGTCGAGCAAGTTCAGCGTGAAATAGACCAGCCCCAGGAACACGAAATTGGAGAGGACACGGTAGGCGTAGCTAGCAAAGATCATCAGGCGCTCCGGGTGGGGCAGGCTTTACGGCCGCGCACCCGCGAAACTACCCGCGCGGTGTTACAGGATCCCGTCGGCCGGCACCTCCGCATCACCGGCCGGCTCCCGATCCGGACGCCACGCCGGCATCGCCGGCGTGCAGTCCCTCATCGAAAAATCCAGCGATTTCAAGGATCAGCTGAGGTGTGGTGCGCTCGGAGGGACTCGAACCCCCACGGTGTTACCCACTGCCACCTCAAGGCAGCGCGTCTACCAATTCCGCCACGAGCGCTAAGGATGTCGGATGGAACCCTAAGGCGCCGCCGCATCGACGGGGCGATGTAACAAATCATGCATGCAGGGACAAGGCGCTAAATGCGAGAATTAACTGCGAACTCCGGGAGATTTCGGCAGCATTTGCTTGACCTCGACCGCAATCCTGTTGCGGTCGACCAGCACCACGCCGCTGGCCACCGGCAGGTTGTTGGCGAGGATCTTGACCTCGTCGGCCTCGGTGGCATCCAGTTCGATGATGGCGCCGCGGGACAGCCGCATGACCTGATGAATCGGCATGGTGGTCGTGCCGAGGACCACCATGAGATCTACGCTGACTTTATCGAGGGTGGGCACTTATGAACCGCCGAACCGGAACTAAATTGTGCATTCACCTGACCACGTTAGGGTTAGCTAATGGTTAACGACCGCCAAAGCCTCGATTTGACGACCTTTGCGCGCCCTTCGGGCGGCGGCGCGGTCGAATGGCGGATTTCGGACGGCCCGGTGCCCTACCCCGATTCCCTCGCGACGATGGACGCAAGGGTGGCGGCGATCGCGGCCGGCGAGGCAGCCGAGCTGGTGTGGCTGCTCGAGCACCCGCCGCTCTACACCTCCGGTACCAGCGGCAAGGCCGATGACCTGCTCGCTCCGCGCTTTCCGACCTTCCAGAGCGGCCGCGGCGGCCAGGTCACCTATCACGGCCCGGGCCAGCGCGTTGCCTATGTGATGCTCGACCTCAAGCGGCGCCGGCCGGACGTGCGCGCCTATGTCGCCTCGCTGGAGGAATGGATCATCCGCACGCTCGCCGCCTTCAACGTCCGCGGCGAGCGCCGCGAAGACCGCGTCGGGGTCTGGGTACGGCGCCCGGACAAGGGACCGGGCTTTGAGGACAAGATCGCCGCGATCGGCGTCCGGCTGCGCCGCTGGGTCTCATTCCACGGCATCGCGATCAATGTCGAGCCGGAGCTCTCGCACTTCCAGGCGATCGTGCCCTGCGGCGTGGTCGACCCACGTTACGGCGTCACCTCGCTGGTCGATCTCGGGCTGCCGGTCACGATGGCCGATGTCGACATCGCGCTCCGGCACACCTTTTCCGAGGTGTTCGGCGACAGCGCGGCGCGCCTGCCGGAAGCGACGGCGCTGTGACCTGATGCGCAAGTGGTTCCTGGTCGCGTTGATCGTTCTGGCCTCCGCAAGCCTGGTCTATCGCCTGCTGGACACTCCGGTCGAAAAACTTCGACAGAACGCAACACTGCAGCGCGTGCAGGATTTCATGACGCGTCATGGCAGCGAAAAGCCGGTCGCTTTCGTCGGCGACAGCCTGGTCGAAAGCGCCAGCTTTTCGCCTGCGATCTGCGGACGACCCGTCTTCAACGCGGGTTATGCCGGTGCGATCGCTAGCGGCGTGCTTCAACTGGTCAAGGAGTTCGAGCGCATCAAATTTTCCCCGGGCATTGTCGTGATCTCGGTCGGCGTCAATGACAGCCTCGTGGTCGACCGGCGTCCCTTTGCCGAGTCCTATCAGGAGATCGTACAGCGGGCCGGCGCGCATGGCGCCAAGGTCTTCCTCGTGTCGCTGGCACCGATTGCCGGATCGGGCGTGCTGGCAAATGCCATCGACCGGTCGCGCTTCGCCGACATCGACCGGGTGATACGGCAGACCGCCCGTGATCGTTCGATCCCGCTCATCGATGTCGGCACGTTGCAGACGCAGGCGAGCCCCCAGGTCGAGGACGGCATCCATCTCAGCGCAGATGGCTATGCCGCCTGGACCGGCACGATCGAGAGCACAATCGGCGGGCAGTGTCCTTGAGGCGCGCGCCAGCCGGACAACTGGCAATCATGCCGCTGCTTGCTGCGGCGCGACCTCGAGCTTGCCGGCAATGTAGCGGCGCTCCTGGGTCAGGCCGCCGAAGCCGTAGGCATCGCCCTTCACCTCGTCGACATGGGCGTAGCTCTCGGTGTGGAGCGGGCCGAGCAGTTCGCCCATCCGGCTGAACAGCGCGGCGAGATAGGCCGCCTTCTCGTCCTTGGTGTTGGTGCCCTCCGTAACGTGGATGTCGAGCCAGTAGCTCGCGAGCCCCTGCTCGGCGAGCGACTTGCCACCCGCGAACCAGTCGGCGGCATCGGCCGACTTCACGATGATGGCGGTGACCTTCGGATCCTTGTGCAGGATCCCTGCGGTCAGGTCTGACACCGCAGCGGCGATATCGGACTTCAGCGACGGCCTCTCGCGCGAGGTCGCATAGGTGACGGTGATGAGCGGCATGATCGGTCTCCTTGAATTCGGTTGGCGCGGGTCAACCGCGCCTCCCCTAGCTAGACCTTTCGCCATCATCTTGGTATCTTATCTAGATGGATAGCAATGATAACGATTGTTGATCATCAATGACGACGCTCGATATCGATACCGTGCAGGCCTTTCTCCTCGTCGCCGAACTGCAGGGCTTTACCCGCGCCGCCGAGGCGCTCGGCACCACCCAGGCGGCGATCAGCATGAAGTTGCAGCGGCTCGAAACGCTGCTCGGCAAGCGGCTGGTCGAACGCTCGCCGCGCGCGGTGCGGCTGACCGCCGACGGCGCCGCCTTCCTGCATCATGCCCGCGCGCTGATCGAGGTACATGACCGTGCACTCTCCGGCGAAAAACCAACACGGCAGCAGCTCACGCTCGGGATCAGCGACCACGCCGCAGGTCCGGAGCTGGTGCCGCTGCTGGAGCGGCTGCACGCAATGGCCTCGCAGCTCGCCCTCGCCGTGACCATCGGCTTCTCACGCGAAATGCTCGACGCCTACGATGCCGGCGAGCTCGATGCTGTGATCGTGCGCCAGGAAGGCAGCCGGCGCGGTGGCGAGAAATTGACCGAGGACGAATTCGGCTGGTTCGCCACCAAGCGCTTCGTGTGGCCGCGCGGCGAAGCCTTGCCGCTGGCGACGCTCGCGCCGCCTTGCGGGGTACGCGCCTTGGCGGTCCGGGCGCTGGACAAGGCCGGCATCGCGTGGACCGAGGGCTTCGTCGGCGGCGGTGTCACCGCGGTGGTAGCCGCCGCACTCGCAGGGCTTGCGGTCGCGCCGCTCGTCCGCCGGATCGCGCCGCCGGGCCTGATCGACATCGGACCTGCGCACAGATTGCCGCGGCTCGGCATGTCAAAAGTGATGCTGCATTCGAAGGTCAGCGACCCCGCCAAGTTGGCCGCATTGCGGACCCTGGCCGCGACGCTCCGCAGCGTGGCGTCTGCAGCGTAGTGCGGGCACTGCTCTGCGGCATCACGAAGAATGCTCGGCGGCTTCCAGCTCTCGCACGACAAACCAGTAGGTCAGACCCGCAACGAATCCGGCTGCGACGAACAGACAGACGAGTCCTGATGTCCAGACGGCCGGAGACCGCAGCAGCACCGTGATGCTGAGCGCGCCGATCGCAGCGCCTGCGCCGGCGAAGAACCCTGCGGATCGGATCCGGAGCTCTTCGCTAAGCCAGATCGCGATCGCTGCGGGAATCGCGGTCAGCAGGCATGTGATGACGAAAACCAGGAATGAGGGAAGCAGAAGCGCGATGACGCCTCCCAGCAGCCTGATGATGTCGCCGCCGGATGCGACCATCAGGAGGGTCTGGGCAACGCCAGAGAGAACCGCAGTTGCGGCTCCGCATCCGGCGAACCAACCTCCGAAAGCATGGGAACAGCTGCTTGACATGCCGCCCTCCTCACAGGATCGCATCGAACGCGCTACGCAAGGTTTCGTGCCGGAACACAAAACCGTTGCTCAACGCCTTGTTCGGCAGCACCCGCTGGCCGCCGAGCAGCAGCTCATCGGCAAAATCGCCACCGACTGCGCGGAGCAGCGCGGCAGGGACACGGAAGATCGCGGGCCGGTGCAGGCGGCGCCCCAGCTCCTCGGTGAATTTCGTGTTGGTCACCGGGATCGGCGCGGTCGCGTTGACAGGGCCGGACAGTTCGGGCCTCGCGATCACATGCGCGATCAGGCGCACCAGATCGTCGCGCTCGATCCACGACATCCACTGCTTGCCCGAGCCGAGCGGACCGCCGAGACCGAACTCGAACGGCGTCAGCATCCGCGTGATGAAGCCGCCGTCGGTGCCGACCACGAGACCGATCCGCAAATAAGCCACACGCACGCCGTGATCGGCAGCAGGCCTGGCCGCATTCTCCCACGCTTCGCACAGCTCGTGACTGAAGCAGGCGTGGGATTTCGCCGATTCCGTCAGCACCTGGTCCTGCCAGAGCCCGTACCAGCCGATCGCCGAGCCGCTCACCAGCACCGACGGCTTGCGCTCGAGGCGCGCGATCAGCCTGACGACCTCCGCCGTCATGTCGATCCGCGAGGCGAGGATCTTCCGCCGCTTGGCCTCGGTCCACAGGCCATTGCCGATCGGTTCGCCCGCGAGATTGACGATGGCGTCGATCCCTGAGTCGGAAGGCAACTGGTCGAGGCTCGTGATCAGCGTCACCGGCGGCGCCAGCATCTCGGCCTTCGCGGGGTTGCGGATCAGCGCGATGACCTGATGGCCTGACGCGGTGAGGCTTGCGACCAGGCGGCTGCCGATGAAGCCGGTCGCGCCGGTGACGAGCACGGTCTGCCGCGCCGGCAATTTCTCAACCAGCGTCGTGGCCGGCACGCTGGCCATCCGTCCGAGGCGTCTTGCCGCGGCGAAGTCTCGCGCACCGAACAGCGCAGCGCCGAAGGCTACGGCCGTCGCGAACAGACTGAGCAGACCCGCAGAGGCTGGCGCGACGGCCGTCGGCAGCATTGCCCAGCCGATCAGGACCGGCACCAGCAGCACCAGGATCGCGCCATAATTGATCGCCAGCAGCGTATGGTTGATCCGTTCGCTCGGCGGCAGCTTTCGGCTCAGATCCTCCTCGACGAAGTCCATCAGCGTGATGACGACCTCGACGACCAGCACGGCCATGACGGCGATCGCAAAAATGCCGTGCACCTCGAGCCAGCCGAGCACCAGGAACAGCAGCGCGTAGAGCATGTTCCGCACACTGTGCAGCTGCAGCTCATGGCGCTGCGACGGACGCCAGGCCAGCCGCTCGGTGAATTCGTGGTGATAGAAGGTGTCGAACGCCCCCATCGCGATCTGGATGGCGACGAGCGTCCAAAGCAGCGGCGTCATGACGAGGCCTCCCTGAACACGGCGGACTGACGGATCAGCCGGCCCAAACGCGGGTGGATGATCTCGAGCGTGAAGCGGAAGTCGCCGCAGCCGAGATCGGAATGGGTCACGGTGAGAGCGCCGGGCGTGAGCCATTCGGGCAGCTGCAGGCGAAACGGGCCGAACTGCAGCGAATAGCCGACGCTGCGAAACACTAGCGCCTCGTGCTCGACCGCGATCCGCAGCGCCATGCTGACGCCGAAGCCGACATACTCCTCGAGGCCGGTCGGACCGGCAAAACGCTTGGCGGAATGAATCACCTGCGGGAAGCCGTCGCGGCGCGCGCAGATGCGGGTCCAGATCTGGCCGCCGCTTGCCGCATCCTCGGTGACCGTGACGATCATCGGCACGCCGGTCTCGGTGCCGGTTGGAAGCGGACCGCCGATCAGCCGTGCGACCTGTGCCAGCCACCAGCCGGCGCGGCTGCTCGAGGCTTCCTCGACCTCGCCGACATAGACGACGGTGTTGCCGTCCTCGAAGCGTTTCGAAAAACGCCGCCAGATCGCAACCGGCAGGCGGCCCCAATCCTCATCCGGCAGCAATGCGCGGAAGCGATGGTCGTCGAGCAGTTTTGTATCCGGGACCGGCGATGTCTTGAGGCTGGATATCCTTGCTGACGCCATCGCACACTCCCGTTACGCCGCCGCCTCTATTTGGCCCTGCCTGTGGGCAGGAAACTTACGATCTTCTCGCCGAGCCTGATCAGCGCGACCAGCCGCGGCCGCGGCACGTTCAGCATTTGCGTGTACCAGCGGTCGACGAGCTCGGTGAATGTCAGCATCTCCTTCAGCCGCTTGCTGGCGAGCGGACTGATGGCGGGATCGTCGGCCGCGTCGGAGACGCAGGCGCGCAGCGCCGCCAGCGCGGGATCGATCTCGCGCTCCTTGCGCCCGGCCGCGATCTTGGCCGCGACCTCCCAGATATCGGCCTCGGCCTCGAAGTGGTCGCGACGGTCGCCGAGGATCGGCACCCGCCGGATCAAGCCCCAGGACAACAGCTCCTTGATCGAATTGGAGACGTTGGAGCGCGCCATGCCGAGGGTGTCGGCGATGTCCTCCGCGGTCATCGGCGCTTCGGCAAGATAGAGCAGCCCGTGGATCTGGCTGACCGAACGGTTGACGCCCCATTCGTCGCCCATGTCGCCCCAATGCAGGATGAAGCGCTCGACGACGGCAGGCAGTTTTTTCTTGGCGGTTATTTCTGTCATGACAGAAATATCAGACCATTCGGAGCGGAAGTCAAGAGCCGCCGGCGCCGCTCGTGAGGGGGGCGCGCGACCCGGAAGGCCACCCTGTGTGACGCACCGGTGAGTGCACTTGATCGTGGGTGACGCGTTTTCCTTTGTGGTTGCCGAGGTCTTCGGCCAAGCTGATCGGGGTGGACCATTTTGGGCCGTAGACCGGGCTCTCGATGTGAGCCGGCTTCACGGCCGCCAGGGAGATCGCCGATGCCAGCGTCAGACGAGGAGTTCGTCGGGTCCATTCCAGAGCTTTACGACCGGCTGCTGGTGCCGATGATCTTTGAACCCTATGCGCGCGATTTGGCTCAACGCGCGAAGGCTCTTGGCCCGCACGAACTGCTCGAGACGGCCGCGGGCACCGGCGCCGTCACCCGCGCACTGTCGTCGGCGCTCGGCCGCGCCACGAGGATCACAGCGACCGACCTGAATGAACCGATGCTCGAACGGGCGAAATCGCGGATGCCGGACGCGACCGATATCAGGTGGCGGCCGGCCGACGCCCTCAACCTGCCGTTCGACAATGCGAGCTTCGATGTCGTCGCCTGCCAGTTCGGCGCGATGTTCTTCCCCGACAAGCCCAAGGGTTACTCGGAGGCGCGTCGTGTCCTGAAGCCGGGCGGCCGCTTCCTGTTCAACATCTGGGATCGCATCGAAGACAACGAGTTTGCCGACGTGGTGACCCAGGCATTGGCGGAGGTCTTTCCAGCCGATCCGCCGCGATTCCTGGCACGCACGCCTCATGGGCACTATGCGGTCGACCCGATCCGGGCAGATCTTGCGGCCGCGGGCTTCAGCAAGATCGAGATCGATACCGTCCGGAAGCAAAGCCGGGCGAATGCGCCTCGCGATCCGGCGATCGGTTTTTGCCAGGGTTCGCCCTTGCGCGGCGAGATCGAGGCGCGCGGCGGGATCGGCCTTGATGCTGCGACCGAGCACGCCGCAGCAGCGCTCGCGCACCGCTTCGGCAAGGGCGCGATCGAAGGCCGCATTCAGGCGCTGGTGATTTCAGCCGTCGCGTAACAACGTGCTTCAGACCGTCGGCAGGACCGAGAACCGCTCCCCTGCCCGGCGCTGGTTCAAAAGATCGGGATTGACCGCCGTAGCCTGCACGGCATCGACGCGCGCAGAGAACGGACCGCGGTTACATGCTGCGATCATGTCGGTGACGACGTCGTCAGCTCCGGCAAACACCGCCTCGACGCCGCCGTCGCGGCGGTTGCGGACCCAGCCTTCGAGGCCGCGCGAAGTCGCCTGCTCGTCGACCCAGGCGCGGTAGCCGACGCCCTGGACACGGCCGCTGATGGTGACGTGGCGGATCACGCCGCTCATTTCTTCAGACCGAGGAACTCGCCGCTGCGCGCCTTGGTCTCCGCCTCGCGCATCACGCGGCCGGTCAGTTCGGGAGAGGCGATGCCTTTGAGGTTCTTCGGCGAGGTGCCTTCGCGCAGCGCCTTCAGCGTCTCGTAGACGGCCTGGGTAGCGGCGGCGAACGGCGCATGGCCCTGCAGCGCGATCCTGACACGCTGACTGGTCAGATAATCCAGCGCGGTCATCTCCTCCGGCGCGCCGCCGAGCACGATCGGCAACGTCGTCGCGGCCGAAAGCGCCTCCAGTTCGCCGCGCGACTTGATGCCGGTGAAGAACAGGCCGTCGACGCCGACCGCCTCATAGGCCCTGGCGCGTGCAATCGCATCGTCGAGACCAGCGATCGAGACGGCGCCGGTCCGGCCGAGGATCACGAGCGACGGATCGCTGCGGCCGTCGAGCGCGGCCTTCATCTTGCCGACGCCTTCCTCGAGCGAGATCAGCTGCGTCTTGGCCTGGCCGAACGCCTGCGGCAGCAGCGTGTCCTCGATGGTGAGGCCGGCGGCACCTGCGGTTTCCACTTCCCGGACCGTGCGGCGGACATTGAGCGCATTGCCGTAGCCGTGGTCGGCATCGACAAGCACCGGCAGGCTCGAAGCACGCGACATCCGGCGTATCTGCTCGGCGAACTCGGTCAGCGTGATCAGCGCGATATCGGGATCGCCGAGCACGGCGAGCGAGGCGACCGAGCCACCGAACATGCCGAGTTCGAACCCGAGATCCTCGGCAATCCGGATCGAGGTCGCGTCATAGACCGAGCCCGGGCGAATGCAGGTTGACCCACTCAGAATCGATCGCAGTGCTTCGCGGCATTTGCGGAAGGCCATGGTGTTTTCTCCATCCACGTCATTGCGAGGAGCAAAGCGACGAAGCAATCCATTCTTGTTTGTGAGGAGAAATGGATTGCTTCGCTGCGCTCGCAATGACGAGGCAGTTGCTCTTGCTAAGCGAACTCCAGGATCAGCGCATCGACCGCGAGCGTGGCGCCGGCGGCGGCGTGGATCTTCTTGACCGTGCCGTCGCGCTCGGCGCGCAGCACGTTCTGCATCTTCATGGCTTCCACGACCGCCAGCGTCTCGCCGGCCTTGACCTCCTGGCCCTCGGCCACCGCGATCGACACCACGAGACCGGGCATCGGGCACAGCAGCTTCTTGCCGGTGTCGGCCGCCGAGGTCACCGGCATCAGCCGCGCCGACGTCGCCTCGGTCTCGGTGAAGACGTAGACCGGCACCTCATAGCCCTGATGCGCGAGCCGGAAGCCGTTGTTGATGGCCCGCACCTGCAAGGCGACAAAATTGCCGTCGATGGTGCCTTGCCAGACCGGCTCGCCCGGCGCCCAGCTCGACACGAGGTTGTGCGGATTGCCCGGCAGGCCGTCGGCGCCGATGAAGCGCACCGCGATGGCGTCATCCTCGCGCGCGACGTCGAGCGCGATCTCGGCGCGGTCGAGCCACACCGCGCGGCGGCGCTCACGCTGCACCACGCGGCCACCCATCTGGCCGGAAATCTGCCGCTTGCGTTCGCCCAGCACGTGATCGATCGCAGCACCGACCGCGGCCAGCCGCCGCGCGATCTCACCCTCGGGCGCGCGCGCCGAAAACCCCTTCGGGAATTCCTCGGCGATGAACCCGGTCGAGAGCCGGCCCTCGCGCCAGCGCGGGTGGTTCATCAAGGCCGACAGGAACGGAATGTTGTGCCTGATGCCGTCGACGTAGAACGCATCGAGCGCGGTCGCCTGCGCCTCGATCGCGGCCGCGCGCGACGGGGCGTGGGTGACGAGCTTGGCGATCATCGGATCGTAGTGGATCGAGATCTCGCCGCCTTCCTGGACGCCGGTGTCGTTGCGGATGGTGATGCCGTCATGGCTGGCCTCGGCCGGCGGACGGTATTTCACCAAGCGGCCGATCGACGGCAGGAAGTTGCGGAACGGATCTTCGGCGTAGACGCGGGACTCCACCGCCCAGCCGGTCAGCGTCACGTCCTTCTGCGCGAGCGCGAGCTTCTCGCCGGCCGCGACGCGGATCATCTGCTCGACGAGGTCGATGCCGGTGATCAGTTCGGTGACGGGATGCTCGACCTGCAGGCGGGTGTTCATCTCCAGGAAATAGAAGCTCTTGTCCTGGCCGGCGACGAATTCCACGGTGCCGGCCGAATCGTAGTTCACCGCCTTGGCCAGCGCGACCGCCTGCTCGCCCATCTTGCGGCGGGTCTGCTCGTCGAGCAGCGGCGACGGCGCCTCCTCGATGACCTTCTGGTTGCGGCGCTGGATCGAGCACTCGCGCTCGCCGAGATAGATCACGTTGCCATGCTTGTCGCCGAGCACCTGGATCTCGATGTGCCTGGGATCGGTGATGAACTTCTCGATGAAGACGCGGTCGTCACCGAACGACGACTCCGCCTCCGCCTTGGCGAGGTTGAAGCCTTCGGCGACCTCCGATTTGGAATGCGCGATGCGCATGCCCTTGCCGCCGCCGCCGGCGGACGCCTTGATCATCACGGGATAGCCGATCTCGTCGGCGATCTGGACGGCGTGCTTGTCGTCCTCGATGACGCCGAGATGACCCGGCACGGTCGAGACCTTGGCCTTGGCCGCGGCCTTCTTGGATTCGATCTTGTCGCCCATCGCGGCGATCGCGCCGGGATTCGGGCCGATGAACACGATGCCGGCAGCTTCCAGCGCGCGCGGAAATGCCTCGCGCTCGGACAGGAAGCCGTAGCCGGGATGCACGGCCTCAGCGCCCGTCTTGCGGCAGGCCTCGACGATCTTGTCGATCAAAAGATAGCTCTCGGCCGCGGCGGGCGGGCCGATCAGCACGGCTTCGTCGGCCATCTCGACATGCAGCGCGTCGCGGTCGGCCTCGGAATAGACGGCAACCGTCTCGATCCCCATACGGCGCGCAGTCTTGATGACCCGGCAGGCGATCTCGCCGCGATTTGCGATCAGGATTCGTTTGAACATGCTCTTCTTGCTTGGGCTTTTTTCGACTTGAATTTGTCTATTGGGTAGGATCCTCCCCGCGCAATCCGGCACGGGCGATTGGCCACTCCGTCGTACAGCAAATTGCCCCGGAGGCAACGGTCTAATGCAGACCCCGCCCGGTGCTTGGCCAGTCCTTGGCCAGTCCTTGGCGGTAGCCTGAGGGGTATTTCAGCCCGAATAGGTCTTGAAGCGGCCGCGCGAATGCGCCTTCGCCACGGCTTTCATCAGCTCGCTGACCTCGTTCTCCAGGAATTCATTGGCAACGATCAGCGCCCGGATGGTTGCGCGCAAATTGCCGCCGCAAGCCGAGATGGCCTGATCGACAGCCGCTTCCAGCCCGTCATCGTCGTCAGATTCGGGCCGTGCAGACATCATGAGGTATCCGGGATTCAGTTGGCGCAACATGTTCCTATTTTGTTCTCATCAAGTCAATCGGATCTTTGATCGGATGCCACCGCGCACGCGGCTCGCACGAACGGGCCCGCTCTCGAACGGGCCTTGGTTGGATCGCGCCGGCCTGTGCTAGAAGTTCGGCTGCCCGCCCCAAGACCTGCCATCAAGATCTGACGCCCAAGCCCTGACGTCCAAAACCTGACGCCCAAGCCCTGAAGTGAGAATGATGCGGTTTCGAAATCCGGTCGCCACGACGCTTCTCCTGACCAGCCTGTCTGCGACGCTCGGCCTGTCTGCGACGCCCTGCCTGTCTGCAACCCCCGCCCTCGCCGCCTCAGCGGTCATCAAGGATGCCGGCGCCATTCAGCTCGGCAACACGACCTATCGGCTCGACGGCATCGACGCGCCGGCCGCCGATCAGCTCTGCATCGACGAGCATGCCGATGTCTGGAGCTGCGGGATCGAGGCGCGCGACCAGCTCACCAAGCTGATCGGCGGCAAGCCGATTCATTGCGACGATATCGGCGTCGACCCCACCTTCAAGAAGCGCCGCCTCGGCGTCTGCAAGATCGAGGGCGACCCGACCAGCCTAAGCGAGCTGCTCGTCCAGAAGGGCTACGCGCTCAATGTCGAGACGTCGGCCACTGGCCGATTCAAGCCGGATGAAGCGACCGCGAGGGACAATCGTGCCGGGCTCTGGAAGGGCTGCTTCGTGGCGCCGCGCGATTTCCGGACCGGCAAGAAGGACGGCGCCCTGCTCGGCAACGCCTGTCCGGCCGACCGCGACAAGCAGATCCGCGATGCGCTCTTCCCCGATGACCTGCCGATGCCGGCAAGCTGCAACATCAAGGGCAAGTACGCCGTGCGCGCCCGCGTCACCGGCAATGTCGGCATCTATCACCTGCAGGCGTGCCGCAGTTACCCCGGCCTCGACAATCCGGATCGCTGGTTCTGCTCCGAGGAGGATGCCCAGGCCGCCGGGTTCCGCAGGGCCTATAATTGCCGTCCGCCCAAAGACCAAGCCAAGACCAAGTGAAGAGCAAGTGACCGCGATAAATCACGCTGGCAAAGCCGCCTTGTCCTGTGTGAAAATGCGCCAAGAGGTTGCCGGCGCGTATGACCCCACCCGATCCCGCTGATGTGCTCCCCGAAACTGCGGCAGCCGAACGGCTGCGGCAGCACCTTGAGGAGATCGCGCGCGAACGCGATCGTGCCCATCGCGAGCTCCAGGAGCGCGAGGCCGAGCTGGCGCGGATCCAGCGCATTGCCCGGGTCGGCGGGCTCGAGATCGATTTCCGCGACGGCGTGCGCAACCGCCGCTCTCCCGAATATCTCCTGGTGCACGGGCTGCCGCCCGAAGAGGTCAACGAGACCTATGAGAACTGGGTCGCGCGCATTCATCCCGAGGACCGCGAGCGCACCATCCAGCATCTGTTCGGCGTGCTCAAGGCCGGCGGCGAGGACTACACGGCCGAATACCGCATCATCCGCCCGAACGACGGCGAGAGCCGCTGGATCCGCGTCGTCGCCAAGATCGAACGCGACCGCAACGGCCGAGCGCTGCGGCTGGTCGGCGCCGATCTCGACGTCACCGATCAGATGCTGGCGCAGGAGACCCTGCGCGAGAGCGAGGAACGCTTCCGCCTGATCGCCGACAGCGCGCCGGTCCCGATCTGGGTGACGAAGCTCGACCGCACCCGCTCCTTCGCCAACCAGGCCTATCTCGATTTCCTCGGCCTGCCATTCGAGGAAGCGGTCGTGTTCGACTGGCGCAAGGCGCTGCATCCGGATGATCTGCCGAATATCCTGCAAGAGCAGATCACCGGCGAGCTCTCGCTCAAGCCGTTCGTGCTCGAGGCGCGCTACCGCAATGCGGCCGGCGACTGGCGCTGGCTGCGTTCGGAATCGCAACCGCGCTGGGACCCGACCGGCAAGCATATCGGCTTCATCGGCGTCGCCCACGACATCACGGCCGCCAAGGAAGCCGAGATCGAGCTGCGCAAGCTCAACGAGTCGCTGGAGCGGCGCATCCTCGAGCGCACCGCGCAGCTCGAATCCCGCGAAGCCCAGACCCGCGCGATCCTGGAAACCAGCCATCAATACCAGATGCTGCTGAACCGGGATGGCGTCCTGCTCTACACCAACCAGACTGCGCTCGCCGGCATCGGTACCGATGCCGCCGATGTCGTCGGCAAGCCGTTCTGGGACACGCCGTGGTTCGCCGCGACCGACGGCATGCCGCGCCTGATCCAGAATGCCTTCGCGACCGCAATGCGCGGCGAGGAGGTCAAGATCGAGCTGCTACTGCGCCTGCCGGCGGGCGAGCGCTATTTCGATTTCGCGATGCGGCCGCTGCAGGACCAGCACGGCACGATCGTCGGCGCGGTGCCGGAGGCGGTCGACATCACCGAACGGCGCCGCGGCGAGGAAGCGCTGCGACAGTCGCAGAAGATGGAGGCCGTCGGCCAGCTCACCGGCGGCGTCGCGCACGACTTCAACAATCTGCTCACCATCATTCGCTCGGCGACCGACTTCCTGCGCCGCCGCGAGCTGCCGGATGAACGCCGCCGCCGCTATATCGACGCGATCGCCGAGACCGTGGAGCGGGCGTCCAAGCTGACCGCCCAGCTATTGGCGTTTGCGCGCCGGCAGCCGCTCAATCCCGAAGTGTTCAATGTCGGCACCCAGGTCGACAGCGTGACCCAGCTGATCCGCCCGCTGGTCGGCGGACGGATCCACATCGAGATCAGGATCGACGATCCCGACTGCTTTGCGATCGCCGATATCGGCCAGTTCGAGACTGCGTTGATCAATCTTGCGGTCAACGGCCGCGACGCGATGAACGGCGAAGGCCTGATGACGATCAGAGTCAGGAAGGCCAACAGCATCCCTGCCCTGCGCGGCCAGGCCTCGCGCAGCGGCGATTTCGTGACGGTCTCGATCCAGGATACCGGCACCGGCATCTCGCCGGAAAATCTCGACGCGATCTTCGAACCGTTCTTCACGACCAAGGAGGTCGGCAAGGGAACGGGCCTCGGATTGAGCCAGGCCTTCGGCTTCGTCAAGCAATCCGACGGCGACATCGAAGTCACCTCTACGCCCGGGCACGGCGCGATCTTCACCATCTATCTGCCGCAGGCGATGCGCCCGGCCGACACCAAGGTCGCAGCCAGCGCGGGCACCGAGCAGACCTCGATCGGCCGCGGCTATCGCGTTCTCGTGGTGGAGGACAATGATGATGTCGGCCAGTTCTCCACCGAGCTGCTCGAGGATCTCGGCTATTCGGTCAAGCGCGCCGCCAATGCCAACGCGGCACTCGCGATCCTGTCGGAGAACGAGTTCGCCGCTGACCTCGTGTTCTCCGACGTGATCATGCCCGGTATGAACGGCGTCGAGCTCGCAGGCGTGATCCGTCACCGCTTTCCCGGCCTGCCGGTGGTGCTGACCAGCGGCTACAGCAACGTGCTCGCCGAGAACGCGCATAGCGGCTTCGAGCTGATCCAGAAGCCCTATTCGGTCGAGGCGCTGTCGCGCACGCTCAGGAAGGCGATCGCCGAGCAGCGGGCTTCCAAGCCCTGATCCCGCCTTCGGGCGCGCCCTATTCGATCACCACATGCGCGACGCCCAGCTGAAGGATGCCAAGCGCGCGGGCCGCCGTGGTCGAAACGTCGATGATCCGTCCGCGAATGAACGGGCCGCGATCATTGACGCGGCACCGGATTGATTTCCCGTGATAGGACACCGTGACCATGCTGCCGAACGGCCGCTTGCGATGCGCACAGGTCATCTCGCCGCTCCTGCCGATGCCGTGATAATAGGACGCAAGGCCACTCTCTGCGGTTGCCATGGACGAGGCAAACAGCAGCATGGCCGCGGACGTAGCTGCGGTTTTCATTGATCGCCTGCCGGTCGAGCCCCGCAAGGGAACGCGGTTCCGGCAAAACAGTTCCCGTCAATATTGGGGAGACGGCGCCAGTCGGCGCCCTAGGTGTTTAGTCCCGGCATTTGCTGGAGCGGATTGAGGGTGAATCGTTCGGGCTCCTTTGTCCAGGCTTTGCAGATATATTCGTAGGGCGTGAGGCCCTTCAGGGTCTTCAGCCGCCGAGCGTAGTTGTATGCGTTAATGAAGTCAGCAAGGTGTGCTTCGAGCTGATCGTGTCGATCGTAATGATAGCGTTGGACGGTCGCTTCCTTGATCGTGCGGTTCATGCGCTCGACCTGCCCATTGGTCCAGGGATGCTTGATCTTGGTCAGCCGATGTTCGATGCCATTCTCTTGGCAGCGCATATCGAACATATGCGTCACGTATCTTGCCGTCGGGCCGTCCGCGTA
>NZ_AUGA01000040.1:0-81367 GCF_000426785.1 Bradyrhizobium sp. th-b2 | reverse complement strand
CGGGGGTAGGACCACAGGTGTAACCGGAGCAATCCGGCTTTCCCTGCGCGATGGGTTACGGCTTACTTCGTGCTCTCCCCGGCGAGACTGGGCTTGCTTGTCACCGCCTTCGCAAAACGCGCTTGCGTCTTGCGACGAGACACCTGCCGCTAGTTGGGCGTCAGGACCACACGACTTCACCGTCCGCCTCATGCGCACTCGTCAGTCGCGCATTCCGCGTCCACCGCATCCCACACCGCGTTCGTGACGACCGCGAAGCGCCCCTCGATCGGGTGAGACGGGCATATTGAACATCTAAGTTGGGTCAAGCGTCAAGTCGAATTCTGAAAAGCCGAACAAATAAATCGAAGATTGACAGCCCGTCGACTCGCAGGATGGGTAGACCGCAGCGAAACCCATCATTTGCGCCGCGGAAGGGAATTGATGGGTCTCGCTTCGCTCCACCCATCCCACGCTCTACTGACCACGCCTCCCCCTCGTTGCGCGGCTCGATCACCCTCCGACGTTCATCGCATTATCGCGCTCTCCACGAACGCCACCGGCGTGCCTTTCGCAAGGCCGGCCGCGACGCGCCCCGCGTCCCAGTTGGTCAGCCGGACGCAGCCGTGGGACTCCGCCTTCGAGACCTTTCCGGGATCGGGGGTACCGTGAATGCCATAGCCTTCCGCCGAGAGGTTGATCCACATCGAGCCGACCGGGTTGTTCGGACCGGGCTTGATCGTGAAAGGCCGCTTCGACTTGACGCCCTTGAACTTGTAGTCGGGGTTGTAGCGATAGGTCGGGTTCTTGTTGATCGCCGTCACCTTCAACGTCCCGCTCGGCGTCGGCTTCTCCGCACTGCCGACCGTTGCGGGATAGAATGCAACGAGCTTCCCCGCAGCGTCGAAAGTGCTGAGCGTCTGCCGGGTCTTGTCGACCTCGACGCGTGCAACCGGCGCCGGATTTCCCGTGTCGAGGACGTTCGCAACCGCGATCGTATCGCCGGCCTTGTCGAATTTCTGTCCGGGATTGAGCGCTTGCAGCAACTCCTCGCTCATGTGGAATTTCTCGGCGAGCGCTTCGCGTGGACTTCTGTAGCCCAGAGCCGGCAGATCCTTCATGCCTTCCATTTTCGGCGGCAACTTCTCGAGGAACGGCCCTTTCACGTCCGCCTCCGCTATCGTGTAGTTGACGATCGCAGCTCCGTCGCTGGCAGCGGCAAGCCTGGTCCAGAGGTCCGCCGTCACCGCCTTGTCGAACGACAATCCATTTGCCCCGGCAAAGGCCGTCAGCGCCTTCCGTGCGTTCTCGCCCAGCTTGCCATCGATCTCGCCGGGGGAGAAATGCGCGCGATCGAGCATAATTTCGAGCCTCGCAACGGAGGCATTGACCTGGTGAGGGCCGGGCAATTTTGCCGACGGCGCCGCCGCATCGTTGATCGAGGCCGCGTCGAGACCCGCCGCCGCCGGCGCGGTCGACACAAGCAGCAGCACAATGGCAAGGGGCCGGAACATCTCGCATCCCAACGTGGCAACCTTCGGTAAAGCCACGGAAAGCTGCGAAGTTCCAATGCAAGCGGCACCGTCAGCGGAGGTCGCATCACGGAGGCCTGTTCCGCCTGATGCGCGGGCCGGCCTCATTTCCGCCCAAGAAAATGAGCGCTCTAGCAAAGGTTGGAAGTCGCTTTCAGAACACTTTTCTTGCAGTTCATTTTCCAGTGGGTGCTGCCATGACCTTGATCGATGGCTTGGGTTACCTCGCGTCGGCGCTTGTACTGCTGACGTTCTGCATGAGCACCATGTTGAGCCTGCGCACCGTCGCGATATTCAGCAATCTGGCGTTCATCAGCTATGGATTGGGCGACCGGATCTATCCAGTGCTCATCCTTCACATCATTCTGCTGCTGCTGTTCCAGATGGTCCGCCTGCTCCGCAAGGCAAAGCTTGCTGCGGCGACGGATCTTTCTCCGAACTGGCTGCAACCGTTCATGCACGCAAAGCACATCAAGGCAGGAGAAACCATCTTCAGGAAAGGCGACGATGCCGACCTTCTCTATATGGTCGTATCGGGGCAGGTCAGGTTTCCCGAGATCGATCGCGGGGTATCGGCAGGCGAACTGTTCGGAGAGATCGGACTGTTTTCCCTCGAACGGCGTCGCACGCAAACTGCCGTGGCGGCAACGGATGTGGATCTGCTGTGGATCAGCGACGCTGCGCTGAAGAAGCTGTGCGAGCGCAATCCAGGACTGTCGCTGTATTTTCTGCGACTGACGGCGACCCGGATGACGGAGAACGCGGCCCGTGCAATCGGGGCTGCCGCGCCCAATCCGGTGTAACCGCGCCGGAAGATGCGCGTCGCCTGCCGGTCCTACGGCGCGGACGAAACCGCTGGGCTCGGCAACGGCGCAAACTGCATCTCTGCGACGGCCGAGCCTGCATAAGCACTGGCGATCAGGATCATGACTCGAATGGCGACGAACATGGTGCCTCCTCAGTGTTTTTCTTGGTCTCTCAATGCCAGAGACTTCTTTCGCCCCGTTGAGGAAAGCTGGTTGCTGCAATCTTGAGGGCATTGGTAAGCGAGCCGTTTACGCAGCCATCGCACGAAGTGGGAACCGTTTCACCACGTGGGAACCGTATCGACCGATCGATCGGACCGCTAAACGCGCGGTTCACTGTCGCAGGGCATTGTTCGCCTCAATCAAGAAGGCGCAATCACAATGCCGATTTTCAGGACGATTCTTGTTGCCGTATCGATTTTTCTTGCCGGTTTGTACGTCTACGACGCCTGCCGCAACGTCGACTTGCTCATGATGGCGCCGGTCGGCGACGTCGTTGCACGGCGCTGGCCCGAAGGCGATGCGTTCCGTCCCACCGCGGCCCCGGTCTCGGCCGCCGCTGTCGACCCGACGCCGGCGGCGCGCGTTAGGGAAACGTTTGCGATGTTCATCCCAAGGGACGGCCGGCGCCATACGCCGACGCAGCGCAGCCTGTAGCGGCTTCGGTTCAGCCCAGCGATACGCCCGCCTTTGCGCGGCTCATGCCCAGGGTCACAATGCGATGCAGCAGACCCGCGTAGTCCAGCCCGTCATGCAGGGCCGCGGTTGCGAACTCCTGGCTCCTGGCGATTTCAGGATTGGGATTGGCCTCGATGAAATAGGGAACGCCATTGGTCGAGAGGCGGAAATCGATGCGCGCGTAGCCATCGAGCCCGAGCGTCCGGTAGATGCGTTTCGCCAGCCGTTGAATATGGGCGGATAGTTCCGGCGTCAGATTCCCGGCCGGCCCGTCCTCAATTCCGATGCGCTCCTGATAGCTCGGATCGTGCTTGACCTTCTCGGTGGCGATGTGCCGCGCACTGTGACCGCCCATGCTGCCGAACTTCAATTCCCAGACCGGCAGAACCCGCAGCCTGTTGTTGCCAAGCACGCCGACATAAAGCTCGCGCCCCTCGATGAACTGCTCGGCGATGGCGGCGGTTCCGATCCGTTCGTGGATGAAGGCGACCCGCTCGGCGAGCTTCTCGTCGGTGTCGACGATGGAAGCCTGCGAGATGCCGAGCGATCCATCCGAGCTCAGGCTCTTGACGATCAGCGGTAACGCCAGACGCGGCGGCCGCTTGACCTTGCGGCGCATCGGGAACACGGCGAAGGCCGGCACCGGAATGCGGCGATGATGCACCAGCGTCTTGGACAGATCCTTGCCACGCGCCAGGATCAGGCCACGCGGGTTGCACCCGGTATAGGGGATCTTCATCAACTCGAGATAACTCGCGATGTGCTGGTCATACACCACCTCGTAGTGGAATTCCTCCAGCAGCGTGAACACCACATGCGGCTTGAAATTTTCGATCGCGTCGCGGACCGGCTTGATTTCCTCCTGCACGCCGAGCGGACGGACCTCATGGCCGGCCGCGCGCAAGGTGCTGACGACGTCGTATTCCGTTTTCCAGGCATTGATCTCCTGGGCGGAGTAGCCGTCCGAGGAATCCGGCGGCACGAAGTCCGGGTGCATCAGCACGAGAATGCGAAGACGTTTCATAGCGCGATCCATTTCCGGCGCGACGGGCCGAACAGCGCGTGCATGGTCTTGGCGGTGAGCAGGATGGTGAAGTTGGCGACGAGCTTCTGCTCAGGGCCGACGGCGCGCAGATTGAGCTCGCGACAGCGCGAGATCATATCATCAAGCACGGCATCGAGCGTCAGCTGGTTCTCGCCGGTCCAGCGCGCGACCAGCTGCCTGATCTGGGCGCGGTGCCGCCTGATGAAGAGTGAGGCCGCCGGATGCCGTTGATGCCGTGGATCGGCCGAGAACAGCTTGGACAGGTCGCGATCATAGGTCTTCGGTGGATTGAAGGCGTAGAACGCCTGCTTCTTCTTGTAGTGCTCGCCGAGCGTCTGCTTGAGTGAATGTAATGGATCGACGCGCTCGCGCGATGTGAGCAGCGGCCGCTTGCCGGCAATCTCGCCCATCAGCTCGTCGACATATTCGAGCTTCTTCAGTGCCGGCCAGCCGGCATAGCGCGTCCGCCAGTTCGAACGCGGCCGCAGCCACACCGCGAAGGTTTCCGCAAAATCCTCGTCCGGATGGCTCTGCGCGTACCACAGCCGAAGATGCTGGACATAATTCCGGCTGGCCGGATTCGGCCGGTAGTAGCGCGGGTAGTGGCGCGACGACGGACCGAACAGCTGCTGCCAGCGCCGGCGGCGTTGCAGCTGGTAGCCGTGCTGGATCACGTGGCCGGCCTCGTGACGGAGAATGGCCATGCACTCGGACCAGGTGCCGCCCTCGACGTCGAGCATCATCTTCTTCTCGAGCTTCATCAGGCGAGGATGGGCGAGATAGAACGGAATAGCGATGCCGGGCGTACTCGACGGACTGAACCATTCGCTCGATATCCACGCGTGCGGCCGCAGCCGCAGCCCCCGTTCCTCGAGCTCCTCGCTAAGCGTGCTGACGCAGTCCGCGAGCCAGGTGCCCTCGACCCTCACCCTCAGGCTGCTGAGGCGTTGCTCCAGCAACTGCTCATCCGTCAGATTCTCCCAGGCATATCTCCGGCGCGGCATAGGTCTCCAGACGTCACGGCAAATCGAAATCCGGATGCTGTCATAGGTTGCTGCCGGTCACAACCGCCCGGCCTTCGCGACGGCCCCCGATCAGGCCGGGCAGCGACCGCGCGGAACGCAAACGCCCTCGCGCTTTCTGGTATAGTCGACCGATATTCACTTAGGCAATTTGAGGGGACGAGAATGGATTATCGGCGACGGCTGCTTTTTCACGGCATGGCCTTGTTCCTGATTGGGCTGGTCACCGGCCTTCTCGAGCAGCACTTCAGCAATGTGCGGATGGCGCTGGCGGCACATCTCGAAGGCGTCATGAACGGCACCTTCCTGCTCGCGGTCGGCGCGATCTGGAGCGAGGTCAGGCTGCCGTCCCGCGCTAGCGCGATAGCCTACTGGGCGCTGCTGTGCGGGACCTACGGCAACTGGGCCGTGACCACGATCGCCGCCATTCTCGGAACCGGCGCACTTTCGCCGATCGCAGCGCCCGGCCTCAGTGCCGCGCCATGGCAGGAAACGCTCGTGACCGCAGGGTTCATCTCGATCGGTCTTGCGATCATCGCAGCATCGATCCTGCTGTTGTGGGGGCTGCGCGGCAAGGCGGCGCTGGTTGCGCCTAAGGCCTGACCCAGCGCTGCACGGCAGCAGTGGTGTCGGCGGGATTGGTATTGAAGCAGATCGAGGCATCGGGCGCGAGCCGGTGCACCAGATTGAGGATCGTCTCGAACAGCAGCAGCCGTTCCGACGGCTCGCGCAACCCGGCGCCGATCACGACGCAATCGTAGCGACGCGCGTTGAGGGCCGCCGCCGTCACCGCTTCGGCGGTCTCGCCTGTATCGATCAGGCAGCTCTCGACGTCGTAGCCAAGCGTCCGCAGGCCGTCGATCTGCGCGTCGATGTAGCTGCGCACCAGCTCGGGGGTAAACTGCGGGAAGGCGGCGAGATCGACGAAGGCCGGATCGAGACCGATCGCCAGCACCGAGGGTTTCGTCATGGTCGCGGTTCCCGATCCAATACATTTCGTCCGAGCATGCCGCAGGTTTGAGTCGAAATCGCGGAAGCGCGTGACCCGTAGCCCGGGTGAGCGGAGCGATACCCGGGGCCGGTCGTCGCAACGCCCCGCATGTCGCTGCGCTCATGCGGGCTACGTGGCGGCGCTTTGCGTCGAAACTGCGGAGCGGTCAGCGGCGGCCGGGGTCCTGCGCGGCGCGCGCGGCCGCAGCCGCACGCCGCTGCAACAATTCGCGCTCCCGCGTATTGCCGGCGAGATCGGCCGCGGCCTCGAACGCGACGCGGGCCTCGGCGAAGCGGCTCAGCCGGTGCAGCAAATCGCCGCGCACGCTCGGCAGCAGATGATAGGAATTAAGCGCCGGCTCGTGCGCGAGACCGTCGACGATCGCGAGCGCGGCGAGCGGACCTTCCGCCATGCCGATCGCGACCGCGCGGTTGAGCTCGATCACCGGCGATTTTACTAGCGCGGCGAGATCGCCGTAGAGGGTGGCGATGCGGCGCCAGTCGGTCGCGTCCGATGTCCCGGCCTCGGCGTGGCAGGAGACGATCGCAGCCTGCAGCACATAGAAGCCGCCGGCGCCGCCGAGCTCGCGGGCGCGCGCCAGCGCGAGCTGGCCGCGGCGGATTTGCAGGCGGTCCCAGCGGGCACGGTTCTGGTCCATCAGCAGGATCGGCTCGCCGTTCGCATCGGTGCGCGCCGCCATCCGCGAGGCGTTGAGCTCCATCAGTGCGGTGAGGCCGTGCGCTTCCGGCTCCAATGGGGCGATCGCGGTCAGCACGCGGCCCAGGCGCAGCGCCTCGTAGCAGAGCTGCGGCCGCAGCCATTGGTCGCCGGTCGCCGCGGTGTAGCCCTCGTTGAAGATGAGGTAGACGATTTCGAGCACCGAGGCGAGCCGCTCCGACAATTCCGCGCCGCGCGGCGTCTCGTAGGCGAGGCCGGATTCCGACAGCGTGCGCTTGGCGCGTACGATACGCTGGGCGATCGCCGCCTCGGTCTGCAGGAAGGCGCGCGCGATCTCCTCGGTGGTCAGGCCGCAGATCATCCGCAGTGCCAGCGCGGCACGCGCCTCCCGCGACAGAAGCGGATGGCAGGCGGTGAAGATCAGCCGCAGCAATTCGTCGCCGATATCGTCGTCAAGCGCGGAATCGAAATCGGGCATGGTCTCCTGCTCCCGCGCCAGATCGTGCGCAAGCATGCCGTGCCGCTGGCTGAGCATGCGATTGCGCCTGAGATGATCGAGCGCGCGGCGCTTGGCGGTCGCCATCAGCCAGGCGCCCGGTTTCTCCGGGACGCCGCTGACCGGCCAGTGCTCGAGCGCCGCGACCAGCGCTTCCTGGGTCAGATCCTCGGCGAGCGGCACATCGCGCAGCATCCGCGACAGGCTGGTGATCAGCCGCGGCTGCTCGATGCGCCAGACACCGAGAATGGTGCGCTGGATGTCGTCCGCGGTCACGCCGGACACCGGCAACACGCCATCATCGTCAGCACTCCATGAAGGGACGAACCTCGCATGACAGTTCCCAATCCGGCATGTGGTCAAGATGAAGCTGCATGAACTCGACCGCGCGCGCCACGGCTTCCTCCTTGTCCTTCAGCTCGAAAACCGCGTAACCGCCGACCACCTCCTTGGCCTCCATGAAAGGACCATCGGTGACGGTGAGCTTGCGGTCCTTGATCTTCACCTCCGCGCCCGCCGTTCGGGGCAGCAGTGCGCCCGTATCAAGCATGCGGCCGGCCGCGATCTCACGTTCGGCGAGCTTGCCGATCGCCTCGCGCAGCGCGGGATTTGGCAACATCGGCTTCTCGGCGACCAGGACATACATGAAGCGCATCGCGTGCCTCCTCTATTCACCGCACTGGCCGGCAAAGCCGGCAAAGGCGCGGACCTCGCAGGTACCTTCCCAGCCCGGCATGTGCTCCCTGTGCAGCTGCATGAACTCGACCGCGAGCGCCACCGCCTCCTCCTTGCTGCGGAGCTCCGAAATGGCATAGCCGCCGATCACCTCCTTGGCCTCGACGAAGGGGCCGTCGACGACGCTGAGCTCGCCGCCGACCAGGCGAACCTGCGCGCCGGTGGCAAGCGGCATCAGGCCGGCATTGTCGATCATGCGGCCGGCCTTGATCTCGCGGTCGGCGAGCTTGTGCATCGCCTCCAGCAGTTCCGGGGTCGGCTGCTGCGGCGGCTGGGACGAGAGGACGATCGACATAAAGCGCATGAAATGCTCCTGTTCCCGGCGAGCGGCAGGATTATTGCGGTGAAATCGGCTCGCTATGGGGGACGACGATCCGGGGCGGGCAGGATCGACAGGGGGCTGGGAATTATTTTTGAGTATTGCTGCGTAAGAGGGCGACAATCCCCTCCCCGTCACCTTGAGGTGCGAGCCTTGCGGCGCAATTGCGCCGCTGGGCGAGCCTCGAAGGGTGCGCGGCCCGGCTTGTGGCCGTCGATCCTTCGAGACGCCGCTTCGCGGCTCCTCAGGATGACGGGGAACTAGCCCGCAAGCGGGGAAGGCAAGCGAACACCCGCCTTACTGCTCCCGCAGCATGATCAGCGGGTCGGCGCTGTCGGGGACGCGGCGCCACTGGGCGTTGTCGTCGGCTTCAAACTGCCAGGTTTCTCCCTTGGGCGACATCAGGACCATCTGGCCGTGATCGAGCCGCCACAGCGACGGATTGAAGGCCGCGACCGCCGGATCGCATTTGCCTTTCAGGAACACCTGGAAATTGTCGTTGCCGGCCTCGGTGTTCGTCAGCACCAGCACGCAGATCGCCTGGCCATTGCCGCGCACCATCGACCAGTCGCCGATCATCTGGTCCATCGACTTGGCGAGCGAGCGCGCGGCGGCGAGGTTTTGCAGGATGTAGACGCCCTCGTTGGTGCGCATGCCCTCGAAGATGCCGGTCTCGACCTCGGTGAAATCGATCACGGCCTCGCCGGCCGCGTTCTGCAGCCGCACGATGTCGCCGAGACCCTTGATGCTCCAGCCGGCGATGTCCTTGGTGAAGGGCAGCGCGGCGGCGCAGGCCGGCTCGAGCTCGAGCTTGAAGCCTTGCGGCGTCTGATCCGGTTTCAGGGTCACGACGCAGGTCTTGCTGCGCTCGGTGGTGGCGAGCTCCCACTGCCCGATCATGTCCTTCTTCAACGTCGAGGCATCCTGCGCGGCTGCCGGACCGGATGCGGCCAGCAGCAGCAGGAGCGCGACGTTGAAGCGGGACAGGGTCATCAGCGGCCCTTCACCGGGGTTTCGGCAACCGGCGTCAGCGGCGGCTTGCCGGCGAACCAGTTCTTGATGTTGTCGACCACGAGCTGGTCCATCGCATTGCGCGTCACCACCGAGGCCGAGCCGATATGCGGCAGCAGCACGACATTCTGCATCGCCTTGAGCTCGTCCGGCACGTTCGGCTCGGCCGCGAACACGTCGAGACCGGCGGCCAGGATGGTGCCGGATTTCAGCGCCGCGACCAGCGCCGGTTCGTCGACCACAGAGCCACGCGCGACATTGATCAGCACGCCACGGGGCCCAAGCGCCTTCAGCACATCGGCATTGATCATCTTCGCGGTCGAGGCGCCGCCGGGCACGATGACGATCAGGGTGTCGACCGCCTTCGCCATCTCGATCAGATCGGGATAGTGCTTGTAGGCGACGTCCTTGGACGGATTGCGCGAGTGATAGGACACCGGCACGCGCGACGCTTCGAGGCGGCGGCCGATGGCCTGGCCGATCCGGCCCATGCCAACGATGCCGATCTTGCGGTCGCGCAACGAGCCGACGCTGAGCGGATAGTTCTGGGTCTGCCACAGGCCGGAGCGCACATAGCGGTCGGCCTTGACGAACTCGCGCAGCGTCGCGATCAACAGCCCCATCGCGACGTCGGCGACCTCCTCGGTCAGCACGTCGGGCGTATTGGTGACCACAATATTGTGATCGCGGGCGTAATGGGAATCGACGTGGTCATAGCCGACGCCGAAGCTGCCGACGATCTCAAGCTTCGGAAACAGCGCCATCGCGGTCTTGTCGGTCGCCATCGTGTGATAGGTGACGGCGATACCGCGGATCTTGTCCTTCGTCTCGCCCGTCAGGCGTTCGAGGTCGCCGCGGCTTTCGGCCCGGTGCAGCACGTATTGATCGGAAAAGCCGTTTTCGAGGATTGGCCTGACAGGTCCATAGATCAACAGATCGATCTTTTCGGAAGAAATCGGGGCCATCAATTGTCCTTTCCTAACGCGCTCTCATGCCAACGCCGCAACAGAAGATGCGAAACTAGCGCCAGCACCCCATAGATGACAATCCCGGCCAGCGATAGCAGAAGAAGTGCTGCAAACATGCGGGGAATATTCAGCCGGTAGCCCGATTCAGCGATCCGGAACGCCAGGCCCGAGCCGGCGCCGGCGCTGCCCGCCGCGATCTCCGCGACCACGGCGCCGATCAGCGACAGCCCGCCGGCGATGCGCAGGCCGCCGAGGATATAGGGCAGCGCCGCCGGCAGCTTCAGGAACAGCAGCGTCTGCAGCCGTGAGGCGCCATACAATTGAAACAATCCGGCGAGGTTGCGATCGACCGAGTTGAGGCCGAGCGTGGTGTTCGACAGCACCGGAAAGAACGCCACGATCCAGGCGCAGACGATCACCGCGGTCTGCTGCTGCAGATAGATCAGGAGCAACGGCGCGATCGCGATCACGGGCGTGACCTGCAGCACCACCGCATAGGGGAACAGCGAATATTCCAGCCATTTGGACTGGTTGAACAGCAGCGCCAGCACCACGCCGCCGATCGCGGCGGCAACGAAGCCTTCGAGCGTGGTCAACAGCGTGACGCCGAGCGATTGCGACAGCACCGGCCAGTCCGCAACCAGCGTCTTCAGCACCAGAAGCGGGCTCGGCAGCACATAGGGCTGGATGCCATAGGCGCGGACGATGGCTTCCCAGAGCACGAGGCCCGCGGCGAACACCGCGACGGGAAGCAGGAAGCGCACGAGATCCTGCGGAGACTTCATGCGCCCGCCTGCCCTGCATAGGACGGCGCCAGTGCACTGGAGACCTCGCGGCAGAGCGCGGCATATTCGGCCGAGGTGCGGAACTCCTCACCGCGTGGCTCGGACGATGTGATGCGAAACTCGGCATCGATCCGGCCCGGGCGCGCGGTCATCACGATCACGCGTTGCGAGAGATACACCGACTCGAACACCGAGTGCGTCACGAAGATGACGGTCTTGTGCAAATTACGCCACAGCGACAACAGGTCGTTGTTGAGGCGAAAGCGCGTGATCTCGTCGAGCGCCGCGAACGGTTCGTCCATCAACAGGATATCCGGGTCGGTGACCAGCGCGCGCGCCAGCGACACCCGCATCTTCATGCCGCCGGACAATTCGCGCGGATAGGCGTTCGCGAACTCGCTGAGCCCGACCTGATCGAGCGCGGCCGCGATGCGCGCATCGGCGCCGGCCGCAGGCACGCGGGCGAGCTTCAGCGGCAGGCGGACATTGTCGCGCACGTTGGCCCACGGCATCAGGGTCGGCTCCTGAAACACGAAGCCGATCCTGTGGCTGCCGCGCGGCTCGGTGCCGTGATGGGCGAGCTCGACCGTGCCGGCGCTGGGCGTGGCGAGGCCGGCAATCAGCCGCAGCGCGGTGGACTTGCCGCAACCGGAGGGCCCGAGCAGCGAGACGAACTCGCCGCCGGAGACATCGAGGTCGAGCGGCCCGAGCGCCGTCACGCCGGAGTCATAGGTCTTGGTGACGCCGCGCAGGCGCACGGCTGACCGGGCATCGGATTCAGACAACGCAGCCCCCGCCATCCGGCCGTCAGTTCTTCGGCCGGAGCTCGACGCCGACCGCCTTGTTGACGAAGCGCAGCGTGTAGCCCTGGCGGTAGTCGATGGTGCTCTTGACCACGCCGGCGCGCACCATCTTGTCGAAGAAGCTCGCCATCCGCTCGTCCGTCATGGCGCCGATGCCGTTCTTGATGGAATCGCCGGAATCGACGATGCCGTGCTCGCGCATCTTGGCGACGCAATAGGCCAGCAGCTCGTCGTTCATGTCGGGATTGAGCTTCTTGATCATCGCATTGCCGGCCGAGTTGTCGCCGTAGACATAATGGAACCAGCCGACAACAGAGGCATCGACGAAGCGCTGCACCAGATCCGGCTTCTTGTCGACCAGGTCGCGGCGGGTCTCGATCAGGGTCGAGTAGGAGTTGAACCCGTAATCGGCGAGCAGCAGCACGTTCGGCTTGAAGCCGGCGGCCTTCTCCACCGCAAAGGGCTCCGAGGTGACATAGCCCTGCATTGCGGTCTGCTTGTTCACGATGAAGGGCTGCGGGTTGAAGGTGTAGGGCTTCACCTTGTTCTCGTCGAAGCCGTATTCCGATTTCAGCCACTGGAAGTAGCTGGTGATGCCCTCCTTTGAGATCAAAAGCGTCAGCGGCTTCAGATCCTCGATCTTGGTGGCCTTGACCTCGGGATGGGTCAGGAAGACCTGCGGGTCCTTCTGGAACATCGCGGCAACCGCGACCAGCGGCACGTTGTTGGTGACGGCGTCGAAGGTCTGCAGCGAGTTCGCGCTCATGAAGAAGTCGAGCTTGCCCGCGATCAGGAGCATGCGGTTGTTCTCGTTGGGACCGCCGGGCACGATCGTGACGTCGAGGCCGTATTTCTTGTAGGTGCCGTCGGCGACCGCCTGGAAGAACCCGCCATGCTCGCCCTCGGCGACCCAGTTGGTGCCGAACGAGACCTTGTCCAGCGTCTGTGCCCGCGCCGGGACGATGGCCGCGGCAACGCAGAGGGCGGCGGCCAGAAGGTTCGTGGTTAACGCTCGCGGCAAAAAGGCCCGGATCATGGTTGGACTCCGTCTGACATTATGGCCCATGATGGAAGGCCGGGGCGCGGATCATGCCCCGGCGACGAGGATCGCGCCCGGAGACGCAGACGCCTCTATGATGTTAAACCAACTAGCCTGCAAATCCACCCAATGAAACGCTTGCTTGATGACTTCTCAGCTTCCGCCCCGTGACTGGACCGCCATCCGCTGGCCCGATATCGCCGGGGACGCGGCCGCGCGCTGGATCGCGGTGCTGCCGCTGGCCGCGACCGAGCAGCACGGGCCGCATTTGCCGCTCGGAACCGACGTCATGATCGGTGAGGCCTATCTGGCGCGGGTGCGCGAGCTGCTGCCGGCGGCGATGCCGGCGACGTTCCTGCCGCTACAGCCGGTCGGGATCTCGACCGAGCACATCGATTTTCCGGGCACGCTAACCCTGCCGACCAGGGTGGCGCTGAACAGCTGGATGGCGCTCGGCGTGGGCGTGGCGCGCGCCGGGGTGAAGAAGCTCGTGATGGTGACGAGCCATGGCGGCAACTCCGCCGCGATGCAGCTGGTGGCGCAGGATTTGCGCGCGCAACACGGCATGCTGGTGGTGACGACGAGCTGGTCGCGCTTCGGTACGCCGGATGGGCTGTTCGATGCCGACGAATTGCGCCACGGCATCCATGGCGGCGCGGTCGAGACCTCGATCATGCTGGCGAAATATCCGCAAGCCGTGCGCCAGGATGCGATCGCGGACTTCAAGCCCGCCAGCGTAAAAATCGAAAAGGATTATCGCTTGCTGTCGACGCAACGGCCGGCGCCGTTCGCCTGGCAGGCGCAGGACCTCAACCCGAGCGGCGCGATCGGCGATGCGACCAAGGCCTCGGCCGAGAAGGGCGAGCAGCTGATCGAGCACGGCGCAGGCGCGTTCTGCGAGCTGCTCGCCGACGTCGACAAGTTCGATCCGAGCATCTTTCGCGGCAGCTGATCGGAATTGCTTCGTCGGAGCAGTGGCGACGAAACAATTCACGAAGCCATATTTCCGGTCTCATCTCTCGAACCGGAACCGGACAGCCTCCGTCCAACGGGCATGCGGACCACACCGGCGCCGCGCTCGCAGGATGGAGCATTCCATGTCGATCAAGACCAAGTTTGCCGCCCTCGCCCTCACCGCGCTCGCCGTGACCGGCACCATCGCTTCCACCACCTCGCAGGCCGAAGCCAGGCCGTATGGCTGGGGCTGGGGCGTTGGCGCAGGCCTCGTCGGCGCCGCCGTTGTCGGCAGCGCGATCGCGGTCAGCGACGGCTACTACTACAACGGCGGCTATCGGCGCTGCGCCTGGGTGCGCCAGTACGACGGCTTCGGCAACTACATCGGCCGCGTGCGCTCCTGCTACTGATCGACATCTAAGGCTGCGGATCCTGTGTTCGACACGGGTCCTCATCCACCCCGTGTCGCAACAGACCCGCCCGGTAATCCCCCCGGGCGGGTCAATGCTGTGAGCTCGCGACAGGCGGGCCCAGGTCACAGATATTTTGCGATCAGCCTGAAGTCGCGCAGCACGGCGCGGCCCTTCGGACCTCCGGCCTTCAGCGTGTCTTCCAGGCTGTGGCCGATGTGATCGTGGATCAGCGCCTTCTTGGCGCTTTCGATCGCGCTCTCCACCGCCTGCAATTGCTGGGCGATCTGCGCACAGGGCCGGCCCTGCTCGATCATCTCGACGATAGTCTCGAGATGGCCGTTGGCACGCTTGAGGCGGCGGGCGATCGCGGCGTGCGGATGGTCGTCGGACATGCGGTTCTCCTATCCTCCCGGGAGGATAATCACGATCCTCCCGGGAGGATAGTAGAATCGGCTTGACAGGCCATTGTGCCGGGCGTAGTGCCCGATTGCTGGAACAATCGTTCCGCACCGGGGCTTTGTCCCCGAACACCAACCCGACCACGAGCCAGCACAGAAGGCACATGGGCAGTAGCAACTCTGGCGACAGTAGCCCCGCGACGCCGGGACCATTGACGCCGCAACACAGCAAGACTGATCGCGCAGATATCGCCTGCGTGGACAGGTGGTCACGCCTCACGTAACCGCCCGCTCCTCACCGGCCTGCCGCGACCAGCGGAAGTGGAGGTGAGCGATGTTCGAAAAGCTCGCAAGATTCCGGCAAGCAAGCCCGCGGCGCGTTGTCGAGCCGCGGCGCATGCCGCCGCGCGCGGCCATGCATTGCAATGACAACCTGCCGGGCTTTCGCTGCCCGGCGGACCGTCGGCGTCCAACCCCGGCCTGTCATTGGGTCCTGATCGACGGCCGGCTGGAATGCCGGTGGACCATCGACGACACCAGCGGCGATCTCGATCAGCAGCGACGCGCGGGCCGACGCCTTGGCCCGCGCGCAACGTCAACGCGCCACGTGGTGAAAGCCGCGGCGCGGATTTAGGAGGCCGACATGGACGAAGGACCTAGTTGCCCCGTTGCGCGCCACTCAGGCGCAGCAGCGGGATTTTCGAACGACATGACATCTGGAAATGCCGCTGCTCACGGCAGCGGAGACGTGCGCGCCTGACGGCTCCGCGTCCCTCAGCCGTGCCCCAGGGGGCGGCGAGGAGACGCGAAATGACCGAAACCACGACCACCCCAACCGCCATTCTCGATACCGCGCATGCCGGCGACATCCATGGCGCGCTCGGCAGCATCGCCCGCGACGACACCGCGCCGCGCGCGACCTGGCTGGCCCGGCTGAAGACACTGCTCGCGATCGTCGGCCCCGGCCTGATCGTGATGGTCGGCGACAATGATGCCGGCGCGTTCGGTACCTACACCCAGGCCGGACAGAATTACGGCACCACGCTGCTGTGGACGCTGTTGCTCCTGATCCCGGTGCTCTATGTCAACCAGGAGATGGTGGTGCGGCTCGGAGCAGTCACCGGCGTCGGCCATGCGCGGCTGATCTTCGAGCGCTTCGGCAAATTCTGGGGCGCCTTCAGCGTCATCGACCTCCTGGTGCTGAACGCGCTGACCATCGTCACCGAATTCATCGGCATCACGCTCGCGCTGAGCTTTCTCGGCGTCTCGCAGTTCTGGGGCGTATTGGCCTCGGCGGCGATCGTAATGCTGGCGGTCTCGACCGGAGACTTCCGCCGCTTCGAACGCTTCGGTATCGTGCTGGTGGTCGGCAGCCTGCTCCTGGTGCCGGTCATCCTGATGGTGCATCCGCCGATCGGGCAGATCGCGGCCGATTTCTTCGTGCCGAAGATGCCGCACGACGCCAAGCTCAGCGAGGTGATGCTGCTGATCGTCGCCATCGTCGGCACCACGGTGGCGCCATGGCAATTGTTCTTCCAGCAGAGCTACATCGTCGACAAGCGGATCACACCGCGCTTCATCCGCTATGAGCGGATGGATCTGTGCATCGGCATCGTGCTGGTGGTGGTCGGCGCCGTGGCGATCATCTCGTTCTGTGCGGCGGTGTTCGCCGGACGGCCCGAATTCGGAAATTACACCGACGCGCTGGGAACCGCGGTCGGGCTCGAGAAATATGCCGGCCGGCTGCCGGCGGTGCTGTTCGCCCTTGCGCTGCTCGATGCCTGCATCATCGGCGCGGCGGCGGTCTCGCTCGCAACGGCTTACGCGATCGGCGACGTGTTCGCGGTCAAGCATTCGCTGCACCGCAAGCTGTGGGATGCGAAGGGCTTCTACACCGTCTATTGCGGCCTCATCGTGCTCGCCGCCGTGCTGGTGCTGACGCCAGGTACGCCGCTCGGGCTGCTCACCAATGCGGTGCAGACGCTGGCCGGCGTGCTGTTGCCCAGCGCAACCGTGTTCCTGCTCCTGCTGTGCAACGACCGCCACATCCTCGGGCCCTGGGTCAACTCGACCAGGCTGAACCTGTTCACGGGCGCGGTGGTCGCGGGTGATGCTGTCGGTGATCCTGACTGCGGCGGTGCTATTCCCCGACCTCAGCGAGCAATGGATCATCGGCATCCTCGTCGGCGGCAGCGGGCTTGCGCTCGCGGTCACCGCGCTCGTCAAGCTGTACGAGATGTCGTCGCACCGTAACGCCTCCTTCCGCCCCAAACTGAGGCCGCCGCTGTTCGACCGCGACAGCTGGCGGATGCCGCCGCTCGACCGGCTGCCAAAGGCGCGCCTCAGCCCGCTGAGCCGGATCTGGATGCTGGTGCTGCGTGGCTATCTGGTCGTCGCCGCCGGTCTCGTGCTGCTGCGGATCGTCCAGCTCGCCACGGTGGGAGCGTGACCGCGCCTAGCCGCGGACGGCGATGGGGCGCGATCGTGTTGCTCAGGCTGGCAAGCGCCATCCTGCGCGGCGCGACCGCGCTCTATCAGCGACGCGTGATTTCAGACGCCGGGATGCGGACGGCGCTGTCCATGGCGCGATGTGTCGAACGGGCCGGCGCCAGAGTCGTGCTCGGCCGGGCATCGCAGCAGGTATTCATCAAAACGAGGGACGAAGAGAATGGCGGCATCGATTGAACGGTCGGGCGTCGACCCGTTTGCCACAGAAGCCTGGCCGATCGCGGCTGTTAGGGCCGGCCGGCGCGCGCTGTTACGTGACTGTCATGGTGGCGTGCAAATCGAGGAGGTATCTGGGGCGCCTCAGTTGCTATTGCGAATTATTTGCAATAAGCGACTGGGGATGCTAGGTGCTGATCTGGCATTGGATGGAACGATACGGATCGGACCGGGGACGGCGGGCGATGATTTCAAATCTCGGGTGGCAAGCGGCCGCCAAATCTGCAGTGATGCCGGGCGAAACCGCCAACCGTTCGCCGAAAGCCGCGTCATGACCTGCGTCCGCCTCTTCCGGGTTCAGATCGCCGCAGGCGCAGCGCTCGGCGCGGCCACCCTCGTCACGCCGGCGACTGCGGCCGATCTAGCGCTCAAGTCTCCCGCCGCGCGGTCGGTCTACAGCTGGACCGGCTTCTATGTCGGCGCTCATGTCGGCTATGGCGACGGCACGCTCGGCCCCGGCACCAACCCAATTCTGGAACAGGGCGTGTTCTTTCCGCCCACCATCACCGGCGGGATCGGCGGCTTCCAGGTTGGATACAACAAGGAATTCGCCAATCGCTTCGTGCTCGGCGTCGAGGCGGATGCGACATTCACCGGCCCGACCGATTTGCCGCGGCGCACGCTCGGCCCGTTCAACGCGTCGATCGACTATGTCGGCACGGTGCGCGGCCGTGCCGGCTACAGCTTCGGCACCTGGATGCCCTATGTCACCGGCGGCTTCGCCTGGGGACACAGCCAGGTCAGGGTCAACGACACCGACGGCGAGGTGATCTCGGAGCCCGGCCAGTACCAGACCGGCTGGACCGCCGGCGCCGGCGCCGAATTTGCGGTGAGCGGCAATTGGACCGCCAAGGTCGAATACGACTACATCGACCTGTCGCGCCGTACGCTCGGTCTCGCCGATTTCGGCATGCCCGGCGTCAGCATCGACCCGCGCATTCACTTGTTGAAATTCGGCCTGAACTACCAGTTCGGCGACTCGCCGTGGTCGGCGACGCCGGCGCGGACCTTGCTGCCTGAATCCACCGACTGGAGCGTGCACGCGCAGACGACGCTGCTGCCGCAGGGCTACGCCTCGTTCCGTTCGCCGTATTCCGGCACCAACAGCCTTCCCGGCCCCGGGCAGATGCAGCAGACCTGGACCACCACGGCATTTCTCGGCTTGCGGCTCTGGGAGGGCGGCGAGTTCTACTTCAATCCGGAGACCGCGCAGGGCTTTGGCCTCAACGGCACGCTCGGCCTTGCCGGCTTCTCCAACGGCGAAGCGCAGAAGGCCGGCGCGCCATATCCGAAGATCCGGCCGCAGCGCTATTACTTCAAGCAGACCTTCGGTTTCGGCGACGAGCAGGAAGACGTCGCCGACGGTCCCAACCAGATCGCGGGCAAGCGCGACATCGACCGCCTCACGGTCGTGGTCGGGCGCTTTGCGGTCGGCGATTTCTTCGACGGCAATTCCTACGCCAAGGACCCGCGCGCCGACTTCATGAACTGGGCGATGTGGGCATCCGCTGCCTACGACTTCCCCGCCGATCTGCCCGGCTATACCCGCGGCGCGGTGGTCGAGCTCAACCGCAAGGACTGGGCGGTGCGCGCCGGTGTGTTCCAGGTGCCGAATGCGCCGAACAGCGACGTGCTGGTGTTCAACACCGGCGGTGCGGTGGTGGAGTTCGAGGACCGCTATTCGATCTTCGACCAGCCCGGCAAATTGCGCGTCGGCGTGTTCGGCAATCGCGGCAACACCGGCAATTACGCCCAGGCGCTCGCGATCGAGGACGCCAATCCGGGGCTCGACATCAACGACGTGATGGCAAGCATCCGCAAGGATAATCTCAAGTACGGCTTCTATCTGAACGGCGAGCAGCAGATCGCAACCGATGTCGGCCTGTTCGGCCGTCTCAGCTGGAACGATGGCCAGAACGAGATCCTGTCCTTCACCGATGTCGACCGCAGCATCTCCGGCGGCCTGTCGATCAAGGGCAGCCGTTGGGGACGGGCCAACGACACGATCGGCATCGGCGGTGCGGTCAACGGGCTGTCAGCCGCGCATCGCGACTACCTCGCCGCCGGCGGCCTCGGCCTCCTGATCGGCGACGGCGCGCTGAACTACAGCCCGGAGCGGATCTTCGAAACCTACTACGCCTATCAGGTGAACAAGAACCTGACCTTGACCGCGGACTATCAGTTCATCACCAACCCCGCCTACAACGCCGACCGCGGCCCGGTGCACATCTTCTCCGGCCGCATCCACGGGGAGTTTTAGGGATCGCTACATCCCTCGTCGTCCCGGGCAAGCGAAGCGCGACCCGGGACCCATAACCACCAATGTAAATTGCTGAAGCAGGCTGAGGCCACAGCGATCGCAATCACAAGACCCTGTGGTTATGGGTCCCGGCTTTCGCCGGGACGACAGCGAGTTTGTCGCGCCGGCATGTAGCCTAGCGTAGCCCATATGAAGCGCAACGAAATCCGCGGCCGCTTTATCCGCGAGGCAAAGAATCCCGGATTGCGCCTCGCTGCATCCGGGCTACGGATTCTCTGGCAATGATGGCTGGATTGGTTGGGGCGGCAAAAACCCTCTCCCCACTCAGATATATGTAGACCCCCCGGGCTTGCCGCAAGCCCGGGGTCATTCCGTAGAACGCGCGCCCAATCGAACCGAGGGAGTGCGGGATGAACGAACATCAGGTGGTGATATCAGGCGGGGGTCCGACCGGGTTGATGCTGGCGGGCGAGTTGGCGCTGGCCGGTGTCGATGTTGCGATTGTCGAGCGGCGCGCCAGCCGCGATCTCACCGGCTCGCGCGCCGGCGGGCTGCATGCCCGCACCATCGAGGTGCTCGATCAGCGCAGCATCGCCGACCGCTTCGTGGCGCAGGGGACGCGCCATCCGGCCGTGCTGTTCCACTCGCATCTGGTTCCGCTTGATATCACCGACCTGCCGACCCGACGCAATTACACGCTGGGGCTCTGGCAGACCCATACCGAGCGCATTCTCGGCGAATGGGTCGACGAGCTCGCGGTGCCGATCTATCGCGGGCGCGAGGTGACCGGCTTCACGCAGGACGACAGCGGCGTCGACGTTGCGCTGTCGGACGGCCAATCGTTCCGCGCACAATATCTCGTCGGCTGCGACGGCGGACGCAGCGTGATCCGCAAGACGGCCGGCATCGAATTTGTCGGCTGGGACGCGACAAAAAGCTGGCTGAACGCCGAGGCCCGGATGTCCGGTGAACCGGAATGGGGCATGCGCCAGGACGACACCGGCACCTCAGCGATCGGCAAGGTCGAAGACGGGCGGGTGCGGGTGGTGTTGACCGAGCGGCAACTCGGCGGCGGAAGCGAGCCGACCCTGCGCGACATCAGCGAGGCGCTGATCGCCGTGTACGGCACCGACTTCGGCATCCACAGTCCGCTCTGGATATCGCGGTTCACCGACCTGACCCGGCAGGCCGTGGCCTACCGCAAGCAGCGCGTGCTGCTGGCCGGCGATGCCGCCCATGTGCATCCGCCGATGGGCGGACAGGGCCTCAATATCGGCGTGCAGGACGCGGTGAACCTGGGCTGGAAGCTCGCCCAGGTGGTCAAGCTGACAGCGCCGGACAGCCTGCTCGACAGCTACCATGCCGAGCGGCATCCGGTGGCGGCCCGCGTGCTGCGCAACACCATGGCGCAGGTCGCGCTCGGCCGCACCGATGCGCGCAGCAAGGCGCTGAACGAGATCGTCTCCGAGCTGCTGCGCACGGACGAGCCGCGCAAACAATTCGCCGCGATGATGTCGGGCCTGGACGTTCACTACGATCTCGGCTGTGGCCATCCGTTGCTCGGACGCCGCATGCCCGATCTGGATTTGGTCACCGCAAACGGTCCGCTGCGGGTCTTCGCGCTGCTGCACCAGGCACGACCGGTGCTGCTCAATTTCGGGGAGCCCGGCAGCTTCGACATCACCGGATGGGCCGATCGGGTTCAACTGGTCGACGCCGACACCACCGGCGGGTGGGAGCTTCCCGCAGTCGGACCGGTTTCGGCGCCGACGGCCGTGCTGGTTCGGCCCGACGGCTACGTGGCGTGGGTCGGCGAGCAAACCCGGACAGGGCTCACCGACGCGCTGACCACATGGTTCGGCGCGCCTGCTGTCTGAAAGTGCATTCTGTCATGGCCGGGCTTGCTGAATGCCTTAGGAAATTTCCGCATCTGCCCGGCTGCCAGCCATCGACGGCCAGCTAACACATGTCATGCGCGATGCACCAGTCCACGCCATTTTCGGGCGCCGGTTTGCCCTTGATCTTCGTCGTTTGCCATCGATAGCCACGGCCGAGCATGCACTGCTTGAATGCAGCGCTATCGGCAAGACCTCGAATGTCACCGGTCTGACCATAGCAAAAATCGAGCGCGGCTTGGGAGACCGCGGCGCTGCGCGGGTGCCCGTGCGGTCTGATGAGATCTCGGTAAACCTCATTGACGACCTGGTCGGCGCGCGCAGCAGCGCAGCTTGCCAGCAGAATGACTGAAATGATGATTGCCCGTTTCATGGCTCGCAACCTTCGTCCTTTGAGTGACCGTCAATAGTCGGTCACGCTCAGCATCGGACTGGTTCGAAGCCGTCCATGACAAATCGGAAAGCCAAGCGGAATGGCAATGCTCAAAGCCGCGCCGCCATGTCGCCTGCTCGCGCATGGCGTCGTTCGTTGCTGCCGCTTTCGCAACGAGACGCGCCCTACCCAGCCGGCTGGAACGAATCCGCGCGCGCCATCGCCCAGGCGTCGCGGTAGCGGCGGTCCTGGGTGCCATCGAGCAACTCGCCGTGGCGCAGCGCCGGATAGAGCTCGGCGAAGGAGGAGACCTCGGTGGTCGATCTCCGCTGCGAGAAGTGGATCGGCCGCAGATCCTTGGTGTGCTCGAGGCCGGCGGCCGCGAGCAGCTCGGTCAGCGCGTGCAGCGTGTTGTGGTGGTAATTGTACACGCGCTCGATCTTGTCGGGCACGTAGAGCGCGCGGTTGCGGATCGGATCCTGCGTCGTCACGCCGGTCGGGCAGCGGTCGGTGTGGCAGCTCAAGGACTGGATGCAGCCGAGCGAGAACATGAAGCCGCGCGCCGAATTGCACCAGTCGGCCCCGATCGCCATCGCGCGCGCCATGTCGAAGGCGGTCGCGATCTTGCCGGAGGCGCCGATCCTGATGCGGTCGCGCGCGCCGATGCCGACCAGCGCGTTATGGACGAAATTGACGCCCTCGCGCATCGGCATGCCCAAATGATCCATGAATTCGAGCGGCGCGGCGCCGGTGCCGCCTTCATTGCCGTCGACCACGATGAAGTCGGGATAGAGCCCGCTCTCCTTCATCGCCTTGCAGATCGCCAGGAATTCCCAGGGATGGCCGATGCACATCTTGAAGCCGGCCGGCTTGCCGCCCGACAGTTTGCGCATCTGGGCGACGAATTCCATCATCTGCAGCGGCGTCGAGAACGCCTTGTGATAGGCCGGCGAGATGCAGTCCTCGCCCATCGGCACGCCCCTGATCTTGGAGATCTCCTCCGACACCTTCGCGGCCGGCAGCACGCCGCCGTGGCCGGGCTTGGCGCCCTGGCTGATCTTGAGCTCGACCATCTTGATCTGGTCGTCGCCCGAGACGCTTGCGAACAGCTCCGGATTGAAGGTGCCGTCGCGGTTGCGGCAGCCGAAATAGCCGGAGCCGACCTCCCAGATGATGTCGCCGCCCATCTCGCGATGATAGGGGCTGACGCCGCCCTCGCCGGTGTCATGGGCGAAGCCGCCCTTCTTGGCGCCGGCATTGAGCGCCCGCACCGCGTTCGGGCTGAGCGCGCCAAAACTCATCGCCGAGATGTTGAAGACCGAGGCCGAATACGGCCTGGTGCAGTCGGGACCGCCGATGGTGATACGGAATTTCTGGTCGGCATGCGGCTTCGGCGCCACCGAATGATGCATCCACTCATAGCCCTCGCGGTAGACGTCCTCCTGGGTGCCGAACGGCCGCTTGTCGAGCACCATCTTGGCGCGCTGATAGACCACCGCGCGGGTGTCGCGCGAGAACGGCATGCCGTCCTTCTCGCTCTCGAAGAAATACTGCCGCATCTCCGGGCGGATTTCCTCGAGCAGGAAGCGGACATGCGCCGAGATCGGATAGTTGCGCAGCACCGCATGGCCCTTCTGGGTGAGGTCGCGGATGCCGAGCAATGTCAGCGCGCCGAAGATGATCAGCGGGATCAGAACGATCTTGAACACCTTGGGATCGAAAATCCCGACCAGCAGCAGGAGCGCGGTGACGACGGCGCAGATCGTCAGCACGATGAAGCGTGGCGAGAACGGAAGCAGTATCGTGTCCATGGAAACCCTCAACCGGTCTGCCTGAAATCCCCTGTCGGCCGCGAGCCTAATCCAACTCGCGGAACAAGTGCTACACGGTTATACGGCCGAGCAGTCACAGATGTGACAACCGCCCGGATGGGCGGGTGTCCCTGTCATGATCATTCAAGTTGGTCCCATCTGCTGCAGTGCAACGAGGGAGAGCCGCGCGAAGGCTGCGCTCCCTCTCCCGCTTGCGGGGGAGGGTTGGGGTGGGGGTGCCTCCACACGCGAGGCTCTTTTCCGTGGAGAAAGCCTCCACCCGCATTGCATCTACGATGCAATGCGACCTCCCCCGCAAGCGGGAGAGGTGAAAGCGCCGTTCGCTTAATGGTCGTGCGGCTGTAGCTCGTGCGGAATGTGGCCCGCCTTCAGGCCATCGCTCTCCAGCCACGCGTTGGTGGTGTCGAGGGCGCGTGCGATATGATCCGAGGTCCGGGTGAAATCGTAGGGCGAGCCGACCAGCGGGCAGAGCGGCGGCACGACGAAATACTCGACATCGGGGCCGATGTTCTCGAGCTCGTTGACGAGCTGCCGCGCGATCAGCAGCGTCAGCGCATGCAGCGCGTTGGCGAGCGCGCCGACCGGCGGCGCCTGGTTGGCGCAGGCGTGCCCGGTCGGCAGCACGATCAGGCGCTTCGCCCCATGCTTCACGGCGACGCGAACCGGCGTGTTGCTGGAGATCGCCCCATCGGCCAGGAAACGATCGCGGTAGTGCACCGGCGTGAACGCACCGGGGATCGCGGTCGATGCGATGATCGCCTCCGCCGTCGAGCCTTCCGACAGCACCACGCTGTCGCCGCTGATGATGTCGGTGGTGACGATGTGGATCGGGATCCGGGCGTCCTGAAGATTGCGGAACGGGATGTGGTCGTCGATCAGCTTGCGGACGCCGTCATGCGGGATCAGGAAGTCGCGGCGCCACAGGAAACCGACCAGCGTCCGCCAGGTCACCGGAAACACGTCGTTCCGGTTCAGGCCGCGCCAGATCTCGGCGAGCCGCGCGACGCCCGCGACCGTCGGGTCGCCGGCATAGAACGCACCGTTCAGCGCGCCGACGCTGGAGCCGACCACCATGTCGGCGACGACGCCACGGGCAGCCAGCGCCTGCAGCATGCCGACCTGGACCGCGCCAAAGCTGCCGCCGCCGGCAAACACAAAGGCGGTCTTCGGGGCATCTGGATCGGTGATGGACAAGGTGCAGCTCCCTTACTCGCCGCGTTCGGGAAACGGCTGCGCGGCGTTGGGGGCGTTATAGCAGCGAGGGAATGAACGGCGCCACTCACACCAGTGTCGTCCTGGCGAAAGCCAGGACCCATAATCACAAATGAAAAAGGCTGAAGCCCGATGGGGCCCCAGCCTTCGTCAAATCGGTAGCGGTGGTTATGGGTCCCGGCTCGCGCTTCGCTTGGCCGGGACGACAAGGATCAGCGCTCGACGAACGCCTTCTCGATCACGAAGTGACCGGGGGTGTTGCCGCTGCCTTCCTTGAAGCCGCGGGTCTCGAACAGCTGCTTCAGCTCTTCCAGCATGCCCGGGCTGCCGCACATCATGATGCGGTCGGTCTCGATGTCGAGCGGGCCCTGGTGCAGGTCGGTGAACAGCTGGTTGGAGGTGATCAGGTCGGTGATGCGGCCGCGGTTGCGGAACGGCTCGCGCGTCACGGTCGGATAGTACGACAGCTTCTCGGACAGCAGCGGCCCGAACAATTCGTCGTCGCGCAGCTTGGCGACCAGCTCCTCGCCATAGGCGAGCTCGGAGACCTGGCGGCAGCCATGCACCAGCAGGATCTGATCGTAGTGATCATAGACCTCGGGGTCCTTGATCAGGCTGGCGAACGGCGCAAGGCCGGTGCCGGTCGACAGCAGCATCAGCCGCTTGCCGGGAATCAGATTGTCGGTGATCAGCGTGCCGGTCGCCTTGCGGCCGACCAGGATGGTATCGCCCTCGCGGATCTTCTGCAGCTTGGAGGTGAGCGGGCCGTCCTGCACCTTGATCGAGAAGAACTCGAGCTCTTCCTCATGATTGGCGCTCGCCATCGAATAGGCGCGCAGCAGCGGCCGGCCCTCGACCTCGAGGCCGATCATGGCAAACTGCCCATTCTGGAAGCGGAAACCGGAATCGCGGGTCGCCCGGAAGCTGAAAAGCGTATCGGTCCAGTGCTGAACGGAAAGAACTTTCTCTCGATAGAACGCGCTCATGTGTTTTCGTTTTCTCGACTGACCAGATTTAGAATGGTTTGATTTCTAGACTGCTCGCGACGGCGCAGAAGTGGCCGAAATCACTGAATATCTCGCGTGTCCATTGCGCCTCTACGTGAGATAGTCAAGATCAACTGGCGTGCAATTGCGATCTCGGAATGGCAGTCGTTCGATTTCGCGCAGAGGTTCAACCACGACATCGTTAACGCGTGGTGCTGCACGTAATTTACTTGCTGAGATCGCCATCGATCTGGCAATTAATTGCTACGAAAACGGCGGCGAAGGGAAAATGATCTCGTGGTCCTGATCAGCCAGCGAATCTTCCTGGAAACCATCAAAAAATATTGTCTGGCGCGCGAAATCGCGGTCGAGATGCGCTCCGGCGGCTGGCTGGTCATCATGACCAGGGGCAGCGAACGGCGGCTCGTGATCGGCTACGACATCGGGCTGAACAGCGCGGTCGCGCATCAGGTCGCCAACGACAAATCGGCCTGCGCCGAGGTGCTGGCATCGGCCGGCGTATCAGCCATTCCGCACACGCTGGTTCTCGGCGCGAAGCTCAGCAAGCACATCCCGGGATCGGACTCGCTGGAGGCGATGCAGCGTCTGCTCGAGGAGCATCCGCGCGGGCTTGTCGTCAAACCCAATGAGGGGACATCCGGCGAGCTGGTCTTCCGCGTCACGACGCGCGGGCAGCTGGAGACCGCGATCGCACGCATCCTCGCCGCGCATCCGAGTCTTGCGATCTCGCCTTATGTCGAGATCAAGGACGAGGTGCGCGTGGTGCTGCTCGATGATCGCGCGCTGATCGTCTACGGCAAGACGCGCCCGTCAATGGTTGGCGACGGCATTCACTCACTGCGGGCGCTGGCGCAGGCGGCGGCGACGGCAGAGCAGCTCAAGACCATCACCGAGGATTTTGACGCCGCCGCGCTCGACGCCATTCCGCCCGCCGGCGAACGGCGGCTGCTCAACTGGCGGCACAATCTCGATGCCGGCGCCGAGCCCGTTCTGCTCACTGACGCTGCGACGCGCGACGCCTGCGTCGCGCTCGCGATCAAGGCCGCGCAGGCCGTCGGCATCCGCTTTGCCTCGATCGACGTCGTGCGCGCCGACGGCGCGTGGCAAATCCTCGAGGTGAATTCGGGGGTGAAGATGGAAGCACTGGGCCGCCGTCATCCGGCGCTGGTCGAGGCGGCGTATTCCGCAGCGCTGGATCAGGTGTTCGCGTAACCTCGTCGTCCCGGCGAAGGCCGGGACCCAAAATCACAAATGCATGTTGTTGCGCGATGCTGGGGCCCCAGCTCACATCAACAACATAGTTCTGGGGTTATGGGTCCCGGCCCTTCGCCGGGACGACATTGGTGTTGATCCCGCCCCCCTACTGGTTCTCGTCGAGCACCTTGAAGGCCTCTTCGAGTTGCGGCGAGATCGCGACGTTGAGCTTCTCGCCGGTCGGCAGGCGGGCGACGAACCACTTGTTGTAGAGCGGGACGATGTCGCGGTTCGAGGCGAGCCTGCGGAACGCGCGCTCGACCACGGCCTTCATCTGCGGCTCGCCCTTGCGGTACATGATGCCGTAGGGATCGTAGGACAGATAGTCGCCGGTGACGCGGAACTTGTCCTGCGACTTGTGCCGCGCGATCAGGCCGTAGAGCAGGATGTCGTCGGTCGCGAACGCATCGGCCTTGCCGTCCACCAGCATCTGGTAGGACTGCTCGTGGTCGGGCGAGGTCACGATGTTGAGGCCGAGCTGTTGCTTGGCGTCGACATTGTGCATCGCCTGCTCGTTGGTGGTGCCCTTGGTCACCACCACGGTCTTGCCCTTCAGGTCGCCGACCTGGGTGACGCCCGAGGCCCTCGGCACCATCAGCTTGGTGCCGGCCACGAACATCAGCGGCGAGAACGCGACCAGCTTGCCACGCTCGGCATTCGCCGTGGTCGATCCGCATTCGAGATCGATCTTCTTGTCGACGACCGCCGGAATGCGGTCGTCGGAAGTGACCTTGACATAGTCGACCTTGAGGTTGGCGTCGTCGACCTCGGTCCCGATCTCCTCGACGATCGCATCGCACAGCTCGAGGCTGTAGCCGATCGGACGGTTCGAGTGATCGAGGAACGAGAACGGCGGCGAGCTCTCGCGATAGCCGATCCGCACCGTGTGCGTGGCCTTGATGTTGGCGAGCGTGGGACTGAGCCCCTCGCTCGCCGGCTGTGCGGACACCGGACCAGCGAGCAGGCCTGCCGCCAGCAGACATGCTGACAGCAGTAGCCTCTCAGCCCGTATCGGCCTCCAGCGGGCGCGATGCATGCATGCCTCCCGTCAATGGCCGGCCATCACGGCGCCGGGCACCGCATCCTGCGGCACCGCGTCGTCGGGCCCGAGCTCGTGCTCGGCCTTCAGCTCGCCCTCCCACTTCGCAACCACCGCAGTCGCCAGCGAGTTGCCGATCACGTTGGTGGCGCTGCGGCCCATGTCGAGGAAGGTGTCGATGCCCATGATCATCAAAAGCCCGGCCTCGGGGATGTTGAACTGCGCGAGCGTCGAGGCGATCACCACCAGCGAGGCGCGCGGCACGCCGGCCACGCCCTTCGAGGTGATCATCAAGGTCGCCAGCATCGCGAGCTGCGTGCCGAGCGACATCTCGATATGGTAGGTCTGCGCGATGAAGATGCTGGCGAAGGTGCAGTACATCATCGTGCCGTCGAGGTTGAAGGAGTAGCCGAGCGGCAGCACGAAAGCCGAGATGCGCGAGGAGGCGCCGAACCGGTTCAGCCCCTCCAGCGTCTTCGGATAGGCCGCTTCCGAGGAGGCGGTCGAGAACGCGATCATCAGCGGCTCGCGGATCAGCCGCAGCAGATGGCTGTAGCGTGGCCCGATCGCGATGAACCCGACGATGACCAGGATGCTCCACAGAATCAGCAGCGAGAGATAGAAGCCGCCCATGAAGACGATCAGCTTCCAGAGCACGCCGAGGCCGTTCTTCGAGACGGTGGCCATGATCGCTGCCCACACCGCGAGCGGGGCGAACAGCATCACATAGCCCGTGACCTTGAGCATGATGTGCGCGAGGTCGTCGATCAGGCCCATGATCGGCTTGGCCCGCTCAGGCATGGCGCCGAGCGCGACCGCGAAGAACACCGCGAACACCACGATCTGCAGGATCTCGTTCTGCGCCATCGCGTCCGCAATCGAGGTCGGGATCAAATGGGTCAAGAATTTTTCAAAGGAGAAAGCCGACACCGGCAGGCCGGTCGACTGCGCCTTGTCGGGCAGCGTGCCGGGGAAGTTGGCGCCGGGCTGCAGCAAATTGACCATCAAGAGGCCGAGCAGCAGCGAGACAAATGATGCGGTGACGAACCAGCCCATGGTCTTGGCGAAGATGCGGCCGAGACGGGCGCCGCTTCCCATATGGGCGATGCCGCCGACGAGGGTTGCGAACACGAGCGGCGCAATGATCATCTTGATCAGGCGCAGGAACAGCATCGCGATCAAATTGACGTCTGCTGCGATCTCGGCACGGCTGTCAGGAAAATAGTTGAAGACAATCGTCCCCATCGCGATGCCAAGGACCATCGCAATCAGGATGTACTGCGTAAACCTGTTCGACATTCTCTTACCCCCGTAAGTTCCCGACGAACGGCAAGTGTGGCAGATTTACGCAGCTAAGCAACACGCTTCGCGCCGAGCGGGCCTTTGCCGAAATGTTCCCGTTGTGGAATGCCAGCGCGAGGACTAGCGTTCATGCAGCGCACAATCTGTGCAGAGAGCTGCGCGCACCGCAGTCAAACTGCATGCGAAACGACCAACGCGAGGGGAGACACCGCCAATGAACGATACCTTCAATCGCCAGATCCTGCTTGTTGAAAAGCCCACCGGCAAGCTTGGCCCCGAGCATTTCCGTCTGACCAACGGTGCGATCCCCGAGCCGAAAGACGGCGAGGCGCTGGTGCGAACGCGCTACATCTCGCTCGACGCCGCCAACCGCGCCTGGATGCACGGCGCCACCTACCGCGCCGCGGTCGAGGCCAACACCGTGATGGCCGGCGGCGGCATCGCCGAAGTCGTGGCGTCGAAGGACCCCGGCCTGAAGCCGGGCGACATCGTGTTCGGCGACACCGGCTGGCAGGATTTTGCCGCGGTGCCCGCCAGGCATCTGACCAAGATGCCGAAGCTCGAGCCGATGACGCATCTGCTCAGCGTGTACGGCATCGCCGGCCTGACCGCCTATTTCGGCCTGCTCCATGTCGGCAAGCCCAAGGAGGGCGAGACCGTGGTGGTGTCGGCCGCCGCGGGCTCGGTCGGCTCGATCGTCGGGCAAATCGCAAAGATCAAGGGCTGCCGGGTCGTCGGCATCGCCGGCGGCAAGGACAAGTGCCACTGGCTGACAAGCGAGCTCGGCTTCGATGCCGCGGTCGACTACAAGGACGGCGCCACTTACAAAGCGCTGCGCGCCGCCGCCTCGAAGGGCATCGACGTCTATTTCGACAATGTCGGCGGCGACATCCTGGAGGCTTGTCTGGCGCAGATGAACAATCGCGGCCGCATCGCCTGCTGCGGCGCGATCTCGCAATATGACGGCGTCCCCTCCGCGCACGGCCCGCGCGGCGTACCCGGCCTGATCGTGGTGAAGCGGCTCGTCATGCAGGGCTTCATCGTGATGGACTACATGGACCAGAGCCAGGCCGCCCTCGCCGACCTGCAGTCCTGGGTCGCCTCGGGCAAGCTCAAGGTGCAGGAGGACGTGATCGACGGGATCGAGAACACCCCGCAAGCACTGATCGGGCTCTTGGCCGGCGAGAACCGCGGCAAGCGCATGGTGAAGGTATAGGCGGGAAGTACGACGCCGTAGGGTGGGTTAGCGAAGCGTAACCCACCACTTCTATCCCCGCGGCACGGTGGGTTACGCCTTCCGCCTGCGCTCGTTGAGCCACGGCGCACGTAGTCGGCTAACCCACCCTACGCAGCCCAATCCCGTCATCCCCGCGCAAAGGCTTCGCCTTTGTCGCTGGAGGTACGCGCCCTTGCGCGCCTCGAAGGATGCACGGCCCGGCTGCGGCAGCGCGGAGAAAGCCGGACCGTTCGCCCTTCGAGACGGCCGCTTCGCGGCCCCCTCAGGGTGACGGGGATGGATTGGGTTGCGCGGCCCTAATGCACCGTGCCTGGCGCCTGCGGTGCGGCTTGCGGCGGGGCGACCTGGCCCTTTTTCGCCTTGCGCCAGTTCTCGAACGTCTGCACCACGACGAAGAATGCCGGCACGAACAGCACGGCGAGGCAGGTCGAGGCGATCATGCCGGAGAACACGGTGATGCCGATCGACTTGCGGGCGTTGGCGCCGGCGCCGGTCGCGAGCACCAGCGGCAGCACGCCGAGGATGAAGGCGAACGACGTCATCAGGATCGGCCGGAAGCGGGCGCGCGCCGCATCGATCGCCGAGTCCAGGACCGACCGCCCGTCACGCAGATGGTGCTCGAGCGCGACCTCGACGATCAGGATCGCGTTCTTGGCCGACAGCGCGATCAACAGGATGATGCCGATCTGGGTATAGAGGTTGTTCTCGATCCGGAGGCTAAGCAGCACCAGCGTCGGGCCGAGCAGCGACAACGGCACGGCCAGGATCACCGAGATCGGCGCATACCAGCTCTCATATTGTCCTGCGAGCACGAGGTAGACCAGCAACAGCGCCAGCGCGAACACATAGTAGATCTGGCCGCCGACCTCCTTCTCCTGATACGACATCGCCGTCCACTCGAAGCCCGAACCCGGCGGCAGCGTCTTTGCCGCGATCTCCTCCATCAGCGACATCGACTGGCCGGACGAATAGCCCTGCGCCGGCAGACCGATGATGGTGGCGGACGGATAGAGGTTGTAGAGGCTGATCAGCGACGGCCCGACCGACGGCGTGATCTTCGCCACCGTGCCGAGCGGGATCATGTCGCCATTGCTGTTGCGCACCATCATGTTCTCGATATCGCGCAGCGACAGGCGGTACTGTGCCTCGGCCTGGGTGTAGACCTGGAAGGTGCGGCCGAACTTGGTGAACTGGTTGACGTAGCTGGCGCCGAGATAGGTCGACAGCGCCGCGAAGATCTGGTCGGTGGTGACGTGCAGGATCTGGGTCTTGATCCGATCGACCTCGACATCGAACTGCGGCACCATCGAGCGGAACGACGATTGCACCCGCTGCAGCGCGCTCTGGGTCTGGGCATTGGCCACGATCGCCCCGGTGACCGCCTGCAGCTTGCCGTAGTCGGCGTTGCCGTCGCGCAGCTCGACCTGCATGGCAAAGCCGGCGGCATTGCCGATGCCCTGGATCGGCGGCGGCGGGATCACCAGGATGCGCGCCTCCGGGATCACCGCGAGCTTGTCGTTGAGCCCGTAGACCAGCGAACGCAGATCCTCGCCCGGCCCGCGCGCGCTCCAGTCCTTCAGAATCAGGTAGGCGACGCCGGCATTGGCGAGGCTCGAGGAGTTGTCGAGCGCGGAGATGCCGGCGATCGAGACCACCTGGTCGACACCCGGCGTCTTGCGGGCAATCTCGGTGACCCTGTCGAGCACCTGCTGGGTACGGTCGAGCGCTGAGCCATCGGGCAACTGCACCGCGGCGAGCAGATAGCCCTGGTCCTCGATCGGGATGAATCCGGTCGGCACCCGCGACAGGCCGTAGCCGGCGAGCCCGATGATAACAAGCGCGACCGCGACCGAGGTCTTGGCATGCCCGGCAATGCCGCCGACGACGCGTGTATAGCCACGCTCCAGCCGGTCATAGACCGCGTTGAAGCCGCGATAGAAGAAGTTGCGCTGCTCGGGCGGCGCGGGCGGACGCAGCCACAGCGCGCATTGCGTCGGCTTCAACGTCGCGGCATTGACCGCGCTGAGCAGCGCGGTCGCGGCGATCACCAGCGCGAACTGCGCGTACATCCGCCCGGTCAGCCCCGGCAGGAACGCCGCCGGCAAAAACACCGAGATCAGCACTAGCGTGATGCCGACGATCGGCGCGAACAATTCGTCCATCGCCTTGATTGCGGCGTCGTGGCCCGACATGCCGCGCTCGATACTATGCGCCGCGCCCTCGACCACGACGATAGCGTCGTCGACCACGATGCCGATCGCCAGCACAATCGCAAACAGCGTCGAGAGGTTGATGGTGAAGCCGAGCGCGGCCATGCCTGCGAACGCGCCGATGATCGTGACCGGCACCGTGGTCGCCGGCACCAGCATCGCCCGCCAGTCCTGCAGGAAGACCAGGATCACGACCAGCACCAGCAAGCCCGCCTCGATCAGCGTCTTGTAGACCTCCTCGATCGAGGCGTTGACGAATTTGGTGGTGTCGAACGGTGTGTCGTATCTGATGTCCTGCGGGAACCGTTTGGCCAGCTCCGCCATCTTCTTCTCGACCGCCTTTTCGACCTGCAGCGCATTGGCACCCGGCGACTGGAACACGCCGATGCCGGTCGCCGGCTTCTGGTTCAGCGAGAAGATCTGGCTGTAGGTCTGCGCACCGAGCTCGACCCAGCCGACGTCGCGGACGCGGGTGACGTCGCCGACAGTGCCGGTCTTGACGATGATGTCCTCGAACTGGCTCTTGTCGTCGAGCCGGCCGTTGACGTTCAGCGTGTACTGGAACGCCTGCCCCGCCGGCGTCGGCGGTGCGCCGACCTGACCGGCGGTGACCTGCTGGCTCTGCTGCTGGATCGCCTGGATGACGTCCTGCGGCACCAGCCCGCGGACCTGCAGCTTGTTCGGATCGAGCCAGACCCGCATCGAATATTGCCCGGCACCGAACACCGTGACGTTGCCGACACCCGGCAGGCGCGACAGCTCGTCGCGGATGTTGATGGTGGCGTAGTTCGACAGGAACAGGCTGTCGTAAGTCTTGTTCGGCGAGGTCAGCGTCACAAACAGCAGGATCGAGGTCGACTTCTTCTGCACCGTGACGCCCTGGTTTTGCACCGAAGTCGGCAGCTGCGACAGCGCCGAGGAGACGCGGTTCTGCACCAGCACCTGCGCGAAGTTGAGATCGGTGCCGATCTTGAAGGTCACCGTGAGCGTGTAGGTGCCGTCTGCGCCGCTGTAGGACTGCATGTACAGCATGTCCTCGACGCCGTTGACCTGCTGCTCGATCGGCAGCGCCACGGTGTCGACCACCGTCTTGGCCGATGCACCGGGATAGCGCGTCGTCACCTGCACCGTCGGCGGTACCACGTCGGGATATTGTGCGACCGCGAGATTGTACAGCGCCACGCCGCCAAGCAGGATCATCAGGATCGCGATGACGTTGGAAAGGACCGGGCGCTCGATGAAGAATTTCGAGATCATGGCGCGCCCCTATTTGGCCGGTGTCGGCGCCGCGTCGCCCTTCTGCACCTGCGGATCGACCTTCTGCCCGGGGATCGCGCGCAGCAGCCCGGCGGTCACGACGCGATCGTCTGCCTTCAGCCCGCTTTCGATGACGCGCAGCCCTCCGTCGAGCGGCCCGGTGGTCACCTTGCGCTGCTCGACCACATTGTCGGCGTTGACCACCAGCACGTAGCGGCCGGCCTGATCGCTGCCGATCGCGACGTCAGGCACCAGGAGCGCGTTCTCCTCCTTGGTGAACGGCACGCGAACACGGACGTAGAAGCCCGGCAGCAGCACGCGATCCGGATTGGGTATCAAGCCACGGACGGGCAGCGTTCCGGTCGACTGATTGACGGTCGGCGAGACGTAATCGAGCTTGCCCTTGTGCGGATAGCCGGTCTCGGTCTGCAGGCCGACCTCGACCGGCAGCTGTCTGATGTCGTTGACCGTCATGCCGAGGCGGCGCGCTTCGTCGCGCACCCGCTGCACGTCCTGTTCACTAACGTTGAAATTCACATAGATCGGGTCGAGCTGCACGATGGTGGCAAGCTGGGTGGGCGACGCCACGCCGACCAGTTCGCCGACCGAGACCAGATGGTTGCTGACGATGCCGTCGAACGGCGCCGCCACATTGGTGTAGCCGTAGTTGACCGCGGCGATCTTGGTATTGACCTGGGCCTGCTGCAGACTGGCCTGCGCGTTGTCCCGCACCGAGGTCGAGCTATCCAGCGTCGACTGCGAGACCGCTTGGCGCTGCACCAGATCCGTCTGCCGCTTGAAGTCGGCGTCGGCCTGCTTCAGCGTCGCCTGCGCGCCGACTTCGGCCGCCTGCGCCTGCTCCAGTTTCAGCTTGTAGGTCTCCGGCTCGATCGTGAACAGGGTGGTGCCGTCCTTCACCTGGGCGCCGTCCTGATAATTGATCGACTGCAGGAAACCTTGCACGCGCGCGACCAGATCGACGGTCTTGATCGGCGCGGTGTTTCCGGTGGCGTCCAGATAGCGCGTGATGGCGCGCTGCACCGGCGGCGCAACCTCGACCTTGGGTGGCGGAGGCGCAACAAAACTGTTTTGCTCGCAGGCACTTAAACTGACAAAGGCCGATATGACGAAAGCCGAACGCGTCAGTGGCGCGTTTCGCAGCCGCACAAAATTGCTCCACATGAAATGTGCCGATGCGCACGCATGCCTCATTTCCGAGCCTCAATTCAAATGACTTAATTCAAAGATAGAAGAGATGTCGAAGCGAACGAAAAAAATCAGCCTGGTTCTTTCATAGCAACAATCCGCTTGCAGCGGAACTCGAAACCGAAAATGATGCCGCTCGCGAAGGTTGTTAGAGCAAGACTTTTTCAGAGCGCAGTTCAGTTGAGCCGGAGGCTTCCGGCGCGACGAGAGGATTTAGTCAGATGATCAATGCGTTGACACGAGCAACGAAGCTATCCGCATGGTTTGCGCTTGCGGCAATGATGAGCACCGCACCGGCGATGTCGCAGGCGCCGAGCCAGGCGCAGCGCGACGCCATCAAGTCACAATGCCGCAATGATTATATCGCGCACTGCTCGAGCGTTCCGCCAGGCGGCGAAGCGTCGCTGCAATGCCTGCAGAAGAACATGGCAAGCCTCGCACCGGGTTGCGCCAGCGCCGTGAAGGCAGTGGAAGCGCCGGCCGCGGCGCCAAAGGCGGATACCGCGCCCGCGGCAGCCAAGACCGATGCAGCCAAGACCGACGCAGCTCCGGCGACGGCGGCCAAGCCCGCCGCTGAGGCCGCCGCGCCGAAGGCGTCCGGGGCGCCGTCCAACGCGCAGATTTCCGCGATCCGCAGCGCGTGCCGCTCCGATTATCCCAAGGTCTGCGCGGGTGTGCCGACCGGCGGCGCGCCGGCGCTGCAATGCCTTGAGAAGAACAAGGCAAAACTCTCGCCGGCCTGCGAGAAGGCCGTGGCCGCCGCCGGCGGTGGCGCCGCGCCGGCCGCCGGCGCTGCTGCGACGACGGCTGCGCCAGCCGCGGCACCGGCGGCAGCGCCGACCGTGATCGTGCTGCGGCCGATGCGCACGCGCGAAGAACTGTTCGTGCTGCGCTCGGCCTGCGGCGCCGATGTCCGCTCGATCTGCGGCGGCGTCCAACCCGGCGGCGGCCGAATCCTGCAATGCCTGGCGACCAATGCCGGCTCGCTCTCGCCGGAATGCCGCGACGTGCTGGCGCCGTTCGCGGCGCGGTAATCCTGTTGTCACGTGACTGACCGCAAAGGGAGCCAACGATGCTGCGTATTGTCCTGACCGCCGCGCTGCTCTGCGGCACGACCGCCGTCTACGCCCAGGAGCTGACCAACGCCCAACGCGACGCCTGCATGGGCGACTACGAGAAGTTCTGCAAGAGCGTGACGCCCGGCGGCGGGCGCATCATCGCCTGTCTCGCGAAGCAGAGCGACAAGCTGACGCCGGCCTGCAAGAAGGTGCTGGCGGAGGCGGAAAAGAAATAGCCGCGCAGGCGGTGAGACGACATGTGCCCGGCGATTGCCGGTCACGGAGCCGTAGCACCTTGTTGATCAATCACAGGCCAATCAAGCCTCACCCCGGGAGAGGGAATATTATGCGTTCATTTCTGCTGATCGCCGCGGCCCTGTTGTCCTTTGCCGCGACCATGACCTTTGAACCCTCCGACGCCAACGCGGCGGTTTGCGCCCGCGGCGTCTATCGCGCCGGATGCGCCGGCACGCGCGGCGCCGTCGTCGTCCGCAAGCCCGTCGTCGCCGGCTGCCGCTGGGTGTGGGTCGGCGGCGTGAAGGTCCGCCGCTGCTACTGAGCCCTTCAGCGCCAACAGGATAGCCGCCTCGCGCATTTTCCCTCTGGCGTTCCCGCCGGAGGGAGATTAGTGTGGAGCCAAATAGTAAGTACACTGTCAATCTGGGAGGCAGACGTTGCGGATCGCCGTGATCGGCGGAGGGCCCGGCGGGCTCTATTTCGCCTATCTCTGGAAGAAGCGTCACCCTGACGCCGAGATCGATCTGTTCGAGCAGAACGCCGCCGGCGCCACCTGGGGCTTCGGCGTGGTGTTCTCCGAGCAGGCGCTGGACTTCCTGCGCGCCGACGACCCCGAGACGGTCGACGCCATCGCGCCGCGGATGGAGAGCTGGAAGAACATCACCCTCAACCTGCGCGGCGAGAGCGTCGAGATCGACGGCGTCGGGTTTTCCTCGATCGGCCGGCTGGAACTGCTGACGATCCTGCAGCAGCGCGTGCGCAGCGTCGGCATCACGCCGCGCTTCGACACCGTGGTGCAGTCGGTCGACGAGCTCAGGGGTTACGACCTAATCGTTGCCGCCGACGGGCTGAACTCGATGGTCCGCCGCGGCTTCGAGACCGCGTTCGGCGCGTCGGTCTCGCATTCGACCAACAAATTCGCCTGGTACGGCACCACGAAACCCTTCGCGACACTGTCGCAGACCTTTGTGGCAACCCAGCGCGGCAACTTCAACGCCCATCACTACCGCTACGCCAGGGACATGAGCACCTTCCTGGTCGAGTGCGACGCGGCGACCTGGGCGGCCTACGGCTTTGCCGACAAGAGCATCGAAGAATCGCAGGCGATCTGCGAGCAAGTGTTTGCCGAAACGCTGGACGGCCACCGGCTGATCTCGAACAAATCGGTTTGGCGCAATTTTCCGTGGATCTGGAACGAGCGCTGGTCGCATGGCAACATGGTGCTGATCGGCGACGCACTGCATTCGGCACATTTCTCGATCGGCTCGGGCACGCGGCTTGCGATCGAGGACGCGATCGCGCTGACCAAGGCGCTGGAGACCGAGGCCGGCATCGCCGCCGCGCTTGGGCGCTACGAAGGCGAGCGCAAGCCGATCGTGAAGAAGCTCGTCACCGCGGCGCGGACCAGCGCCGACTGGTACGAGCATTTCCCCGCGCACATGAAGCGCGATTTGATGGACTTCGCCTACAGCTACATCACCCGCTCCGGCCGGATCGACGACGCGCGGCTGCGCGCGATGTCGCCCGCCTTCATGGCCCGCTACGAAGCCGCAAAGGGACACTCATGACAGGGATCGCCGACCAGGTTCCACTGGACAATCCCGGTGCGCGCGAGATCGGCTTTGCGATACCCGAGCGCTACAATGCGAGCCGCATCCTGTTCGATAATCTCGGCAACGGACATGCCGACCGGCCGGCGCTGATCGGTCCCGCCGGGACGCGGACCTATCGCGAGCTCTGCACCGATGCGGCGCGCTGGGGCCACGCCTTCAAGTCGCTCGGGCTGCAGCGCGGCGACCGCGTGCTGCTGTTCCTCGACGACACGCCGGCCTATCCGGCCGCATTCTTCGGCGCGGTGCGCGCCGGCTTCGTGCCGCTGCTGATCAACACGCTGACGACATCAGAGCTGCTGCAGTTCTATCTGTCCGACGGCGGCGCGCAGGTGGCGGTGACGGATGCCGAATTCTGCACGCGCTTCAACGCGGAGGCCTGCAGGGACACACCACTGCGCACGCTGATCGTGGTCAACGGCGCCGCCGGCGAGCACGCCGTGCCTGAGCTGCGCAACACCGCCGACTGGCTGCAAACATTTCCAACCGAGCTCGACGCGGCCAACACGCACCGCAACGAGATGGCGTTCTGGATGTATTCGTCGGGCTCGACCGGCCGCCCCAAGGGCATCGTGCATCTGCAGCACGACATGGCCTATAGCGAGCTCGCCTTTGGCCGCAACGTGCTGAAGCTCGGACCTGGCGATATCTGCTTCTCGGTGCCGAAAATCTTCTTCGCCTATGGCTTCGGCAATTCGATCACGTTTCCTTTCACGGTCGGCGCCGCGACGCTACTGCTGCCGGGCCAGCCGAAGCCTGCCGCGATCTTCGCGGCGATCGCGCAGTATCGGCCGACCGTGTTCTTCGGCCTGCCGACGCTCTACATCTCGCTGACCAAGGCCGAAGGCGCCGGGCAGACCGATTTCTCCTCGCTGCGGATGGCGGTCTCGGCCGCTGAGGTGCTGTCGGCCGATGTCTTCAACGGCTGGAAAGAGCTCACCGGGCTCGAGATCATCGAAGGCCTCGGCTCGACCGAGGTGCTGCACATCTATCTCTGCAACCGCGCGGAACGGAAAAAGCTCGGCGCCGCGGGCCTGCGCGTGCTCGGCTACGAGATCATGCTGCGCGACAGCGACGGCCGCGAGGTCGGCGACAATGAGGAAGGCATCTTGTGGGTGCGCGGCGATTCCGCGACGCCGCTGTACTGGAACCGGCCGGACAAGACCGCCGAGACCGTGCGCGAGGACGGCTGGATCTACACCGGCGACCGCTTTGTCCGCGACAGCGACGGCTTCCACTTCTTCCGCGGCCGCGCCGACGATCTGATCAAGATCTCCGGCCAGTGGGTCTATCCGCTCGAAGTCGAGCTCTGCCTCGCCGATCATCCCGACGTCCGCGAATGCGCCGTCTACGCCGCCGAACTGCCCGATCGCCGCATGACGCTGCGCGCCGTGGTGGTGATGAACAAGGGCGGCTTCGATACCGATGAGGCAACGCGGCGGCTGCAGGACTACGTCAAGGCGAAGCTGCTGCCATACAAATATCCGCGCGACGTGAAATTCATCGACGAACTGCCGAAGACCGGCACGGGGAAGATCGACCGGCAGGCGGTGATGCGGATGTGAGGGCGCCAGACTGCGCAACACTGCCGCCACACATTCAGTGTCGTCCCGGCGAAAGCCGGGACCCATAACCACCAACGTTTGTTGTGCGAAGGCTGGGGCCCCAGCTTGCTGCGACAACGACCATTTTGGGTTATAGGTCCCGGATCGCGCTCCGCTTGTCCGGGACGACGACTGAAAATGCGGGACCGCGTCTCCTGCGTCAACCGACGGGGGGGCTAACCGCCCAGCCCCGTCCCGCCATACAGCCACGCAATATCGTCGCACCACTCCGCTTGCGACTTCGCGCTCATGATCGCGTTGCGGATGCGGGCGTGCTCGCCGGCGGGGTGATAGACGTGCTCGCCGATCGCGCGTGACATCAGTTGCACCCGCGCGGTGCGCGGGAAGCGTTGCGCGCGGTAGGTATCGAGCGCCGCCGCCTGGTCGTCGTGATGGGCCATGATGTGCGACAGGCAGACTGCATCCTCCATCGCCTGGCAGGCGCCCTGCGCGAAATATTGCAGCATCGGATGCGCGGCGTCGCCGAGCAGCACAACGCGGCCGTCGATCCAGCGCTCATCGGGATCGCGGTCGCACAGCACCCAGAGCTTCCAGTTGGTGCCGTGGCGGATGATGTTCTGCGCCCGCTCATGGACGTGGGTAAAGCCCCTCATCACCTCGTCCTCGGAGACCGGCTTGCCGGCGACCGGCTCCGGCGCATCATTGTGATAGGTGACGACGAGGTTGAACACCTTCCAGCCCGACAGCGGGTAATGCACGATGTGGCATTTCGGGCCGGCCCACAGCGTGGCCGCGTTCCAGCGCAGATCCTCCGGCATCTGCTCGGTCGGGATCACGGAACGATAGGTGGTGTGGCCGGAGACGCGCGGCGGTCCATCTGATGTGACCTGCTTGCGGATGTTCGACCACAACCCGTCGGCACCGATGAGGAGACGGCCGGCGATGCGCTCGCCGCTGACGAGCTTTGCAGTGACCGATGAACCATCCTGCTCGTAGCCGACAACTTCGCTGGAAACGCGCAGCTCGATCAATTCGTGGTTCTGGCAGGCGCGCAGGAACACGCCGTGCAGATCACCGCGATGCACCACCGCATAGGGATTGCCGAACCGCGCCCGAAAACTGTCGCCGAGATCGATATGGGTGATCTCGTCGGCGGTCAGCGCATCCATCAGCCGCAGCTGGTCGATATAGACGGCCATGTTGCGCGCGGCTTCGCCGACGCCGAGATAGTCGAAGGCGTGGAACGCGTTCGGCCCGAGCTGGATGCCGGCGCCGATCTCGCCAAGTGCTGAGGCCTTCTCCAGCAGGATCGAGCGGATGCCCTTTTGCGCGAGGCCCAGCGCAACAGCAAGGCCTCCGATGCCGCCGCCCGCGATCAGGACCGGCTTGCTGTCTGCCATCAGCCCGACCTCCCCAGATGTTCGAGCGCGTCCTCGGCGCGCAACGGCACCCGCGAGGACTCGTTGTTGAGGTCAACGAGCTGGGTCAGCAGCGCCAGCAGCGTCTTGCGATCGGCCGGCTTCAGCGGCTGCAGCATCCGCGCCTGCGCCTTGTCGACCGAGGGCATGATGTCGCTGAGCACGGCAGCACCAGCCCTGGTGAGATAGAGCAACTTGACGCGCTTGTCCTCGGGCGACGGCTTGCGCGCGATGAACTCCTTGGCCTGCAGCCGCTCGATCACATTGCCGAGCGTGGAGCGGTCGAACGCGATCACCGCGGAGAGCCGGGTGGCGTCGATGCCGGGATGGGTCGAGATCGTCACCAGCGCCGCGTACTGCACCGGCGTCAGGTCGAATGCCTTGCACTCCTCGATGAACAACGCGACCGCGATCTGCTGCATGCGCCGGAACAGATAGCCGGGCGCGGTGTAGACCGCGTCCATGGTGACGGGCGTTGGCTTGCTATTCGGCATCGGGTTGCTTGTCCGGGGCGGCGTCGGCAAACGCCTTGACCTGTTTTGCCGCGGCCTCGGCCTTGAGCAGGCGCGGATAGGCCGAGAGATCGACGCCGAAGCGCCGCGCATTGGCGAGCTGCGGCACCAGACAGAGATCGGCCAGGGTCGGCTGGTCGCCGAAGCAGAACGGCCCCGCCTCCTCCGCGATCAGGGTCTCGCAGGCCGCCAGGCCCTCGCGATTGGCCCAGGCCGCCCACTCCGTGACCTGCGCCTCCGGCAGGCCGAGCTGACGCAGCCGCGCCAAGACCTTCAAATTCTGCACCGGGTGGGTGTCGCAGGCGATCGCCTGCGCGAACGCCCGCACCTTGGCGCGCCGCATCGGATCCTTTGGCAGCAAAGGTGGATTGGGATGGGTCTCGTCGAGCCATTCGATGATCGCGAGCGACTGCGTCAGGATCGCACCGGCGTCGCTCTCCAAGGTCGGCACCAGCCCCTGCGGATTGATCGCGAGGTAGGCCGGCGCGCATTGCTCGCCCTTGCGCAGATGATGCGGCAGATGCTCCGGCGTGAGCCCCTTCAGATTGAGGGCGATCCGCACCCGATAGGACGCGCTGCTCCGGAAATAGCCATGCAGCTTCATCGGAACCTCCCTTGCATTTTGCGTGGTTGATTGACGCTAGCCATATTGTCAGTATACTGTCAATTAAATTGAACCGACAAGAATGATGGGAGGCTTGCCATGGAAGCCGTGCAGAAGACCCCGGAGCGCGAGGCGTTCTACAAGAAGATCGACGGCGAAAACCTCTCGGCACTCTGGAACGTGATGAACGATCTGATCACGCCGGAGCCGAAGAGCGCCTGCCGCCCTCACCTCTGGAAATTCGATCAGATCCGCGATTACATGAACGAGGCCGGCAGGCTGATCACGGCCAAGGAAGCCGAGCGTCGCGTGCTGGTGCTGGAAAATCCCGGCCTGCGCGGCCAGTCCAAGATCACGACCTCGCTGTTCGCCGGCGTGCAGATGGTGGTGCCGGGCGACATCGCTCCTGCCCATCGTCACGCGCAGTCAGCGCTGCGCTTCGTGCTCGAGGGCAAGGGCGCCTTCACCGCCGTCGATGGCGAGCGCACCGCGATGGCGCCGGGCGATTTCGTCATCACGCCCTCGATGACCTGGCACGACCATTCCAACGAAACCAGTGAGCCGATGTTCTGGCTCGACGGGCTCGACATTCCGATGGTGCAATTCTTCGACTGCTCGTTTGCGGAAGGCGCCAAGGAAGACCAGCAGTCGATCTCCAAGCCGGCCGGCGCGAGCTTCGCGCGCTACGGCCACAATCTGCTGCCTGTTGACCAGAAGCGGACCTCGAAGACCTCGCCGATCTTCAACTACCCCTATGAATACACCCGCGAGGCGCTGGAGAAGGCCAAGGTCAGCGACGAATGGGACGCCTGCCACGGCCTGAAGTTGAAATTCTCCAACCCCGAGACCGGCGATTTCGCGATGCCGACCATCGGCACCTTCATCCAGCTGCTGCCGAAGGGCTTCAAGACCGCGCGCTATCGGGCGACCGACGCCACCGTGTTCGCCGCGATCGAGGGCAAGGGCCGCACACGGGTCGGCGACCAGACTTTCGAGTGGGGCCCGCGCGACCTGTTCGTGGTGCCGAGCTGGCACTGGGCCACCCACGAGGCCGATGCCGACTCCGTGCTGTTCTCGTTCTCCGACCGCCCGGTGCAGCAGAAGCTCGACCTGTTCCGCGAGGATCGCGGGAACGCGTAACACCCGTCGTCCCGGGCAAGCGAAGCGCGGCCCGGGACGACGGCGGAGGTTGGGGCTCGCGATGTGCACTTCACCGCCAGTGCAGCAGCCGTGTCTCCAGCCAGTTGATCAGCTTCCCCACCGCAAGCCCGAACAGCGACAGGATCACGACGCCGGCGAGCAGCTGATCGGTCTGCATCAGATTGCCGGCCTGCAGCACGAAGGCGCCGATGCCGTATTGCGCGCCGATCATCTCGGCGCTGACGACGAGCAGGAGCGCAACCGATGCGGTGATGCGGAAGCCGGCGAGGATCGAGGGCAGCGCGCCCGGCCAGATCACGCGGCGCACGATGGCATGGAACGGCACGTTGAAGCTTTGCGCCATCCGGATCAGATTGCGCGGCACCGCATCGACGCCGCTATAGACCGAGATCGCGGTCGAGAAGAACACACCGAGCGCAATGGTCGCGATCTTCGGCTCCTCGCCGATTCCGAGCCACAGGATCAGGAGCGGCAGCAGCGCGATCTTCGGAATCGGGAATAGCGCCGAGATGAAGGTGATGCCGACACCGCGCGCCAGGGTCGACAGCCCGATCGCGAAACCAACGATGACGCCGGCAACGGTGCCGAGGATCCAGCCGGTGCCGATCCGCATGATCGACCACGAGAGGTGCTGCCACAGCGCGCCCGACATCGCGAGCTTGGTGATCGCCACGGCGATCGCCGACGGCGCCGGCAGGAACAGCGGATTGACCAATCCTGCGCTACCCGCGAGCTGCCATACCGCGATCACAAGCGCGAGCGCGATCCAGCCGGCATAGCGGCTGCCGCCCGGGGTAAAGCCGGCGCCGCGAAACGCGACCGGCCGCGTTGCTTCCGCCGACGGATCGTTCGTCTCCTGCGGCGCGCGGTCAAGCATGCTGAACCTCGCGCTCGGCATCGATCGCCTCTTTCCGGATCAGCGACCACAGCTCCCCTTGAAGCGCGGCCAGCGGCCCGCGCGCGTCCGCCGCACCGCGTTCGGCACGCGTCATCGGAATGGTCACGATCTCCCTGATGCGGCCGGGGCGGCGTGACAGCACGACGACGCGGTCGGCGAGCCGCACCGCTTCCTCAAGGTTATGCGTTACATAGACCGCGCCCATCGTGCCGTCGGCAAGCAAGCCTACGAAATCCTCCATCAGGAGCTCGCGAGTCTGCGAATCCAGCGCCGATAGCGGCTCGTCCATCAGCAGTATCGCTGGTCGGACAGCGAGCGCACGCGCAATGCCGACGCGCTGACGCATGCCGCCGGACAGCTGTTTTGGGTAGGTCGCACGGAAATCGGAGAGACCGGTGCGGCGCAGCGCGTCGTCGATCACCGCACGGCGCTCGCCGGCGCTCAGGGCCGTGTGCAACAGCGGAAACGCGACATTCTCCTCGACCGTATTCCACGGCAGCAGGGCAAAATCCTGGAACACGAAGGTCAGCGGATTGAGGCTGCCGGCCGGCGGCGCGCCGCGCAGTTCGGCGGCGCCCGCGGATGGCCGCAGCAGGCCGCCGAGGATCGACAGCAGCGTGCTCTTGCCGCAGCCGGAGGGACCCACGATCGCGACGATCTCGCCCGCCGAGACCTGGAAGGAGACATCATCGAGCACGTCGAGCGCGCCGAAGCGATGGCTGATATGGTCGGCGATCAGGTCCATGTCACCCCGCTTTCCCAGCTTGAACCGTCATCCTGAGGAGCGCGAAGCGCGTCTCGAAGGATGCACGGCCGAGCTGCATCCGGGCCGTCGACCCTTCGAGACGCGCGCAAGTGCGCGCTCCTCAGGGTGACGGGGATGGAGTTGCGTGCGCGGCTCTGCATCAATCCGCCTTCACATAGTCCTTGGCGATGATCGCATTGGCGTCAAAGCCCTTGTCGACGAAGCCCTGCGCCTGCAGCCATTTGATCTGGTTGTCGACGTTCTTCACGTCGAGCTTGCCGTCGGGATCGATATAGGCGCAGTTGCCGACCACCTGCTCGACCGGCAGATTGGTGTATTTGGCGATGATCTCGAGCAACGGCCTAGTCTTGTCGTTGATCGGCACCACGCCATCCTTGATCGCCGTGAGGATCACGTCGTGATATTCGTGGTCGGCACGGGTGAGCGCGGTGAGCAGCCGGGTCACCAGCTGTGCGTTGGTCAGCGTCTTCGGCGAAGCGAAGATGGCGCCAAGCTGCCACGGCGTCTCGTCGCCGACCCAGCCCAGAAACTTCGCGCCGTTGGAATCCATCAGCGTCCGCGCGGTCGAGACCGGCAGCAGCGCCGCATCGACCGTCTCGCCCTTCAGCGCCGCCGCCGCGTTCGACAGCGACTGCAACGGCACGACTTTCACGTCGGACAGTTTGAAGCCGTATTTGTCGGCGAGCAGGCCGAGCGAATAATGGAAGCTGGAGCCGACCTGGGTCACCGCCACGCGCTTGCCGGCCAGATCCTTCGGGGTCTTGAGGCGCGCCGCGTAGGCATTGTTGCTGGCGAAATAGCCGATCAGGGGATAGCCGGCCTTCTCGCGGCTCATGCCGCCGATCACCTTCAGCGTGCCCTTGCCGGCGAGGTTATAGAGGCCCGCGGTGAAGGCGGTGATGCCGAAATCGATATCGCCCGAGGTGGTCGCGACCGCGATCGGCTGTGCCGCATCGAAGAATTTCAACTCGACGTCGAGGCCGGCGTCGCGGAAATAGCCCTTGTCCTGCGCGATGAACACCGGCGCCGAGGACGACAGGCGCAAGACGCCGATCTTCGCCTTGAGGAAATCATCGGCCCGCGCGATGCCGCTCGCGGCCCAGACCAGCAGACCCGCGAGTGCGAGCCGCGTCCAACCCTTCATTGCCGTCCTCCGCCTAAAGTCCTTCGGGCACGGCCTGATCGCGGCCGATGAACGCGCCCTGCTTGCCAAGCTGTTGTTGCAACTTTTCGACGGAAATGTCGCGCGGAATCGTGTTACCCGACAGCGCCAGCGCAGCCGCGGTTCCCGCCGCCTCGCCCATCACAAAACAGGCACCGGAGACGCGCGCGGCCGACTGCCCTTCATGGGTCATCGAGGCGCAACGGCCGGCAACCAGGAGATTGTCGACACCATCAGGCACCAGCATGCGGTACGGCAACTCGTTGTAGCCGCGGCTCTCCGGGATCGGCGGAAACTCGAAGATCACGTCGCCCGGCACGTGTGACTCCTTCGGCCAACCGTTGACGCCGATCGAATCCTCGAACGAGGCGCAGCCCAGCACATCCTCGCCTGACAGCATGTAGCCGCCGATCACGCGCCGCGTCTCGCGGATGCCTAGCTGCGGCGGCAGATCGACGATGTAGGAATTCTCGAAGCCGGGCACCGTGCGCAGAAACACGAAAGCCTCGACCGCCTGGCGGCGGCCCTCGATCTCGCCACGGGTCATGTCATCGGGATCGATGCCCGAGATGGCGCCGCCATCACTTCGCGTCACCTGCGTGAAATTCACCCGCCATTCGATCTGCGATTTCTGCGGCCGCACGATCGCCGACTTGCGCGGGAATTTATACGTACCGGCGGCCTCGGCCTCCGCCATCAGCGCGGGGATGGTGCGCCACGCATCGCCCGCCTTCGCCGGATCGATGCCGTTGAGGCGGAACATCATCGAGGGGTAGAGCATGCCGCCTTGGTTGTCGCCGACTTCAAAGGGCGCGCCGGCCCACACCGCGAGATCGCCGTCGCCGGAACAGTCGATGAAGATGCTGGCCAGCACCGCCTGCCGGCCGGCCTTGGTTTCCACCATTAGCGCGCGAATCCGCGCGCCGTCCATCACAACGCCGGCACCGAGCGCGTGGAACAGGATGTCGACCTTGTGATGCGCCAGCAGATCGTCCGCCGCGATCTTGTAGGCGGCGGTGTCATACGCCTGCGCAAGGATCTTGCCGAGGATCAGATGCGGCGCGTTCAACCCGCCGAGACGGTCGATCCGCGCCAGCAAGTCGGAGGCGATGCCCTGCACCACACGGTGCATCTCGCCGAAGATGTTGGCGTGGAGTCCGCAGAAGTTGGTCACACCCGCCGCGGTGCCCATGCCGCCGAGAAATCCGTAACGCTCGATCAGCAGCGTCCGCCGTCCGGCACGTGCCGCGCCGACGGCGGCCGCGATGCCGGCCGGTCCGCCGCCGAGCACCACCACGTCATATTCGCCATAGAGGGGGACCTGCCGCGCAGGTTCTTCGATCGTGCTCGCTCGCATCATTTCCGCCCTGAACAAAGTTGATTGCGCCAACTATGAATTGATGCGGATTGCAGTACAATCCACCAAATTATGTAATCAGCTTTCGCGAATCGAGAAAGGCGCGGGAAGAGCAGATGGATACGCTGGTCAACCTCGAGGCCTTCCTTGCCACCGCCGACGCCGGCGGCTTCTCTGCCGCCGCGCGCAGGCTCAACGTCGCGACCTCAGTCGTCGCCAAGCGCGTCACCCAGCTCGAGGAGCGGATCGGTACCGCGCTGTTCCACCGCTCGACCCGCCAATTGCGGCTGACCGAGGCCGGGCAGCAATATGTCCATCGCGCCCGCGGCGTGGTTGCCGATGTCGGCGATCTCTTGTCGCGGATGGGCGAGAAGCAGCGCGACCTCACTGATCACCTCCGCGTCAAGGCGCCGACCTCGCTGACGGTGGCGCGGCTCGCCGACGCTTTCACGATCTTCCAGAGACAGAACCGCAGCGTGAAGCTCGAGATCGTGATGATCGACCGTCCGGTCGATCCGGTGACCGAGGGTTTTGATATCGCGATCGGCGCCTTCCCGCATTCGTTCGGCGGCGTCGTCGACGAGCCGTTGTGCCGGCTGCCGCGGCTGTTGTGCGCCTCGCCTGTGTATCTGAAGAAGCACGGCACACCGAAGCATCCGCGCGACCTGGTCGATCATCGCTGCCTCAGCTTCCTGCCGACCGGCCCGGAATGGCCGTTCGAGGGGCCGCGCGGCCGCATCTATATCCAGGTGCGCCCGATTCTCTCTTCGAACGAGGGCCGCGTGCTGACGCAAAGCGCGATCGCCGGCAACGGCATCGCCCTGCTCTCGCATTATCTGGTCGCGGACGCGCTGCGCGACGGCACCTTGCAGCCGGTGCTCACTGAGTTTCCGATCCCGGAACTGTGGGTGAAGGCCGCCGTTCCGGAACGCCGCATCAATGCCGCCGCGGTGCAGGCGCTGCTGAAGACATTGAAGAAATCGCTGTCGCAATCGCTGTGATACGATGGCGGTCTTGCCCCTCGCACGCCGACCTGAGACAAGACCACGAAAGGATCGCCCGCTTGAAGCTCCTGATCTCAGTTTCGCTCGGCCTCATCATCCTCGCTGGGCCCGCGGCGGCGATCGAGACCTGCCGCTTCATCGAGGCCAAGGCGGAACGCGAGGCCTGCTATCACCGCCAGGAGCAGGAGCTGGCGGCGCGGCGGAAGCCTGAAGCGCCTGCGACGCAATCGAGCGAATCGAAGACATTCGATCAGCTGCAACAGATGCGCCGTGACGACGAAGAGGTCTACCGGAGCATCCGCGGCATCTGCAACGGCTGCTGAGCGAAGCCGCAAAGAACATTGTAGGGCGGATTAGCGAAGCGGAATCCGCCGATCCATCGGGATAAGAGCGGCGGGTTACGCCTCCGGCTAACCCGCCCTACAGTTTACCGCCGCCCCATCGCCCCGCGCGCTTCTCGGCGAAGGACGCGAGCCCTTCGGCCGCCTCGGCGGTCTGCCGCTTGGCCGAATGCAGATGGACGAGACGCTCGTAGGCGTCGTCGTCCACGCCCATGCCGCCGAACGAGCTTTCCATCGCGAGCTTCTTAGTCTCGGCCATCGCATCCGGTGCGTTGCCGAGCAGCTGCTCCACGACCTTGGCGCCGGCGCTTTCGAGATCGGCTGATGGCACCACCTCGTGCACGAGGCCGATGCGGCGCGCGTCCTCGGCGCCGAAGCGTTCGCCAGTCAGCGCGTAGCGGCGTACCTGGCGCACGCCGATGGCGTCGCAGAGCTGCGGGATGATGATCGCCGCGGTCAGGCCCCAGCGCACCTCGGTGATCGAGAACAGCGCGCTATCCGCCGCGATCACCACATCGCAGGCCGAGATCACGCCGGTGCCGCCGCCGAAGCAGCCGCCCTGCACCAGTGCGACCGTCGGGACCGGCAGCGTGTTGAGGCGCTGCACCGCCTCGAACGTGGCGCGCGACGCCACCTCGTTCTCCTCCGATGATTTCGGCCGCACGCCGTTGATCCATTTCAGGTCGGCGCCGGCCTGGAAATGCTTGCCATTGCCCTTGAGCACCACGACGCGCACCGGCCTGGTCGAGAGATCGTCGATCGCGGCCAGCACGCCGGCAATCAGCGCGCCGTCATAGGCATTGTTGACCTCGGGGCGATTCAGCGTGACGGTCGCGACCCCGCGCGCATCGAGGCTCCACAGGACTGGGCTGGCCGACATGAATTTTCTCCCTCGTTCGGCATTGATCTTGCCTTGTACCAGCCTTGCACTATGGCGAGCGGAGATGCCTTGATCCATCACTTTCGGCGCGCGCGACCGCGCCACGCGCATGACGGGTTGCGCGATGCCCCGCGCTTGTGGAAACTGACGCGGCACGTTGCAAGGAATTGTTCCACTCATGCGTATTTGCATTTTCGGCGCGGGCGCCGTCGGCAGCCATTTCGCAGTCCGGCTGGCTCGCGCCGGCCACGATGTGTCCTGCGTGATGCGCGGGCGGCATCTCGACGCGGTCAGGACCAACGGATTGACGCTCGAGGTCGGCGGCACCAGGGTCACCGCAAAGGTGAAGGCGTCGGCCGATCCTGCCGAGCTGGGGCCGCAGGACGTCGTTATCAGCACGTTGAAGGCGACCGGCATCGGCGCGCTCGCAACCGGGCTTTTGCCGCTGCTTCAGCGCGACACCGCCATCGTGTTCGCGCAAAACGGCATTCCCTGGTGGTACGATCTCGGCCTGCCGCCGCAGCATCCCGCCATCCCCGATCTCGGCTTCCTCGATCCCGGCGGACGGCTGCGCAGCGCCGTCCCAAAGGAGCGGATCATCGGCGGCGTGATCTTCTCGTCCAACGAGGTGATCGCGCCCGGCGTGGCGGCAAACCTGTCGCCGGAGCGCAATCGCCTCTTGATCGGCGAATGTGACGACCGGCAGAGCGAGCGCATCGCCACGCTGCGTGCGGCACTGAATGAAGCCTCGATCGAATCGCCCGAGGTCACGGAAATCCGCGAGACGATCTGGTCGAAACTGCTCACCAACATGTCGATGTCGGTGCTCTGCCTATTGACCGGGCTGACCGCGCGCGGCGTCCGCGACGATCCGACACTGCAGGACATCATCCCGCGCCTGCTCGACGAAGCCAATGCCGTGGCGACGCGCTATATCCCTGCGGTCAAGCGCGTCACCCGCAGCGGGCCGGCGCCCGACCACAAGCCCTCGATCCTGCAGGACTACGAGCTCGGCCGCGTCATGGAGATCGACGTGCTGGTGCGCGCACCGGTGGCGTTTGCCCGCGTCGCTGATCTCTCGACCCCGATGCTCGACCTGATGGCCGCGCTCGCGATCCAGAAGGCGCGTGACAAGGACCTCTATCAGGGCTGACAATCCGCCCCACCACGATAACAAGCAGGGACATCGAACCATGCACGTCAAGGACAAGGTCTGCGTCGTCACCGGCGGCGCGAGCGGGATCGGCGAAGCGGTGGCGCGGGCCTATGCGGAGGCCGGCGCCCGCGGCGTCGTAGTCGCCGATCTCAAGACCTCGCGCGACCGGCTCGCCAATGTCGCCGGCGATATCGACGGGCTTGCGGTCACCGCCGATGTCGGGCTCGAGGAAGACATCAAGGCGCTGATCGCCGCGGCCGAGGACAAATATGGTCCGGTCGACGTGTTCTTCTCCAATGCCGGATTGTCGCGCAAGGGACAGGAAGCCGCGTCCGATGCCGACTGGGACATGAGCTGGCGGGTGCATGTGATGAGCCATGTGTTCGCGGCGCGCGTGCTGGTGCCCGGCATGCTGGCGCGCGGCTCCGGTTATCTCATCAACACCGCATCGGCCGCGGGGCTACTGGCCTCGCTGAACTCGATGCCTTACGGCGTGACCAAGAGCGCCGCGGTCGCGCTCGCCGAACATCTCGCCATCCAGTATGGCGATCGCGGCATCCGCGTCTCCGTGCTCTGTCCGCAATCGGTGCAGACCGGCATGACGACGCCGGGCCCGAGCGCAGCGCGCGTCGACGGCGTGCTGCAGCCGGGCGAGGTGGCGCGGATGGTGATCGAGGCGATGGCCGAGGAGCGCTTCCTGATCCTCTCGCATCCGCAGGTGCAGGAATACATGCAGCGCAAGGCCACCAACCGCGAGCGCTGGCTCGCCGGCATGCGCCGCCTGCGCGACCGGATCTATGGCGGTGCGGCGTCAGGCTGACGGCGGCGCGAACTTCCCCAACGGACCGGAATAGGCCTTCGCCGCGGGCGAGGCGTAAGCGCCGCGGCGTGACGTCGTGAGCTTGAGACCGGCGAGCGCTTCCGCCTGCTTCACTGCGGCGGCGACGCCGTCGACCACGGGAACGTCGAACTGTACCGACAGCTCATGCGCATGATCGGCCATGCCGGCACAGCCGAGCACGATGGCGTCGGCCCCCTTCTCCAGTGCCCGCGCGATCTCCGCCTGCAGCTTTGGCTTTGCGCCAGAGCCCGGCTTCTCGAGATCGAGCACTGCGACGTCGCAGGCAGTGACCACGGCGCGGTCAGCAAAGCCGTAGCGGCGCACCAGCTCTTCAAGCGGCACGATCGAGCGCGGCAGCGTGGTGACGATGCCGATGCGCTTGGCGATCTGTCCGGCGGTGACCAGCGCCGCTTCGCAGATCCCGACTACCGGATAGCGCGTCGCCGACCGCGCGGCATCGAGCCCGGTGTCGTCGAAGCAGGCGATGATGCCGGCGTCCGCATCGGGCGTCTTCAACAGCGCCTCGATCAGGCCGGGAACGGCAAACGCCTCGTCGTAGAAGCCCTCGATCGAGGCCGGCCCCATCGACGAGGTGACCGCCACGATCTCGGTGCCGGATGCGGCAACCGCCTGCGCAGCGGTGGCGATGGTCGCGGTCATCGACGCGGTGGTGTTGGGGTTGACGATCAGGATCTTTGTCATGGGTTACGGCTCACGAATGTTTCACGACCCACGCCGCGAACGCATCGAGCAGCTCGGCCATCACCTCGCGGTCGTTGCGACCGGAGCGCTTGAGGACATGGAAGGAGTGATCGGCCTCCTGCACCAGATGCAGCGTCGCACGGCTGCCCAACCCCTTCACCACAGGCTCGAGCAGGTCGAGTTCGGCCAGCGCATCGCGCGTGCCCTGCAGGAACAGCATCGGGACCTTGACCTCGGCGAGATGTTTGGCCCGCTCGCTCGACGGCTTGCCGGCGGGATGCAGGGGGAAGCCGAGGAACACCAGCCCGCGCACGCCGGCGAGCGGCGCTTTCGCCTGCGCCTGCGACGTCATGCGTCCGCCGAACGACTTGCCGCCGGCGAACAGCGGCAGTTCGCCGCAACGCCGCGCAGTCTCCGCCACCGCGGCGCGCACCGTTGCTTGCGCGACGGCGGGCGGATCGGGCCGCTTGCTGCCCTTCTCCATGTAGGGAAACTGATAGCGCAGCGTCGCGATGCCGCGCTCGGCGAGGCCGACCGCAATCGCTTCCATCGAGGCATGGGTCATGCCGGCGCCGGCGCCGGCGCCATGCGCAAACACGTAGGCCGCACGCGGCTGCGCCGGGCGCAGCAGCAGCGCGGACACCGTGCTGTCGTCCGAGATCGTGATCGTGAGGGGTTGCGCGCCTGACGCGTTCAAGATGATATCTCGAAGAATTGTTGTGCCGTTAGTTCTAGCCGCAGGCCTTGATGCGCGCAAATGCCACCGCAACAGCGATGCCGTAAGTGAACTGGCTCACAGCCGATCAACATTTCCTTTGCAACATTGCCTTTGCAACATTTCCGTTGTTAGACCAAGAGCCGCCACTGTAGGATGGCGCGCAGCATGACACACGCAGAACGCGAACTTGTTTTCGGCGATTCTTAACATCTCGTCCATATCACGCGCGGGTACCACGAATCGGGGGACGGGGCATGCCTCGCAAGACGATCTTCTTCATCGGACTGCTGATTGTCGCCGGCGTCCTCTACTTCAAGGACGATATCGAGACGGTGGTGAGCAGCTTCCGCGTCAAGGTCGTCGACTACCAGCCGCCGGCAAAGAGCGTGTGGCTGGATCAGAATGTCAGCGCCGAGCGGCTGCGCTGGTTCTATCACGCCGACCAGGGCACCCGGACCTTCGGCATTCCCCATGAATGGTTCATGGCGCTGGAACAGCCGACGGTCTGGCCGCTGTTCACAGCGGCGCCGCGGCTCAGCGAGACCAATTATCTCGGCCGCTTCGGCTTTATTCCCGACACCGTGATCCCGGGCAAGCCGGATGCGCTGCCGATCGGCTTCGCGCAGGGCACTCCGATGGCGGATACCAACGGCGCGCCCTGGCGCAACCCGCACAGCAAGGCCGATATGACCGGGGTCGGGCTGACCTGCGCGGCCTGTCACACCGGAAGCTTCACCTATCGCGGTACCGAGATCGTGATCGACGGCGGGCCGGCCAACACCAATCTGTTCGAATTCCAAAAGAGCGTCGGCGTCTCGCTGCTCTTGACCCGGTTCTGGCCGGGCCGCTTCTCGCGCTTTGCCGACGAGATCCTCGGCAAGGATGCGAGCGTCGACGAGCGCATGGCGCTGCGCGGCCAGCTCGATCTGGTGTTGAAGCAATACGCCAACATCAACTCGTTGGAGACCAAGGTCGCCGCCAACAGCGTCGAGGAAGGCTATGCCCGGCTCGACGCGCTGAACCGGATCGGCAACCAGGTGTTCTCGATCGACCTGAACAATCCGGACAATTACGCCTCGCATTCGGCGCCGGTGCATTTCCCACGGATCTGGAACGCGCCATGGTTCAGCTGGGTGCAATATGACGGCTCGATCATGCAACCGATGGTGCGCAACGCCGGAGAGGCGCTCGGCGTCAGCGCCGAGCTCAATCTGCTCGACGAATCCAGGGGCCTGTTCAAGTCGAGCGCGCGAATCGACGTGCTGCACGAGATGGAGCGGATGATCGCCGGCGAGCCGCCCAGCGAGGACAAGGGCTTTGGCGGCCTGGCGTCGCCGAAATGGCCGGAGAACATCCTGCCGCAGATCAACATGGATCTCGCGAAGATCGGCGGCGGGCTTTACAAGACACACTGCCAGGGCTGCCATGGCCCGGCGATCAACAGCAAGGCGCTGCCCGCGAGCGAAGCCTTTGCGCTGTTCAAGGACAAGAAGCGCTGGATCAAGAACGACGCCGGCCAGCCGCTGCTCGACGTCGAGATGATTCCGATCAGCCTTATCGGCACCGACAGCGCGCAAGCCGAAGGCCTTGCGAGCCGTACGGTCGAGACGCCGGCCAATCTGAAGATCAAGGACGGCAGTTTCGGGCCGGCGCTCGGCGACCTCGTCGAGAAGGCCGTCGACTATTGGTACGACCAGAACAAGACTCCGCCGGAGGATCGCAAGCGCATCAACGGCTACCGGCCGAACGAGATTCAGGCGCCGCTCGCCTACAAGGTCCGGCCGCTCAACGGCATCTGGGCGACGCCGCCCTACCTGCACAACGGATCAGTCCCGACCATCCACGCACTGCTGTCGCCGGTGAAGGAGCGTCCCGCGACCTTCTATCTCGGCAGCCGCGAGTATGATCCCAAGGATCTCGGCTATGTCTGGAAGGACAAGATCAAGAACGGCTTCGTGCTCGACACCACCAAGCGCGGCAACAGCAACTCCGGACACGAATTCTCGAACGAGAAGCGCACCGGCGTGATCGGGCCGGAGCTGACGGAAAACGAGCGCCGCGCTTTGATCGAGTTCATCAAGACGCTGTAAGCCTCGCAAATCATTGCTCTCCGTCATGGCCAGGCATAGCCGTCTGAAGGACGGCGTCGCTTCCGCTCGCCTGTGCCCGGCCATCCACGTCTTTCGTCGAGGGAGCATTGAAGGCGAGGATGCCCGGGACAAGCCCGGGCATGACGAGTGGCGGCTCCGTGCTTCCGGCTTATGGATCTTCGCATCTCACCTCAACTCTTGGGTACCGGCTGCCGGCGCGCCGGGCGGGTCATGGCTTCGAGCTCGAGCAACTCGTTGAGCTGCGCCTCGGTCAGGAGCTTTTCCTCCAGCACGATGTCGGCGACCGAGCGGTTCTCCTTCAGCGCACGGCGCGCCACGCGCGATGAGGCCTCATAGCCAAGCGCCGGCGCCAGCGCCGTGATCAGGCCGATCGAGCCCTGCACCAGGCTGCGGCAGCGCTCGCGATCGGCCTCGATGCCGTCGACGCAGCGCTTGGTCAGCGTATCGATCGCCGCGGTCAGCATCCGCAGCGAGCTTAGCACGCAGTAGCCGATGGTCGGCTCGAACGCGTTGAGCTGGAGCTGGCCGCCTTCGGCGCACATCGTCACCGTGAGATCGTGCCCGATCACGAGGAAAGCGACCTGGTTGACCACCTCGGGGATCACCGGGTTGACCTTGCCGGGCATGATCGATGAGCCGGCCTGCACCGCCGGCAGACGGATCTCGCCGATGCCGGTGCGCGGCCCCGACGACAGCAGGCGAAGGTCGTTGCAGATCTTCGACACCTTGACCGCGACGCGCTTGAGTACGCCCGAAAACAGCACGAAGGCGCCGAGGTCGGACGTCGCCTCGATCAAATTCGAGGCCAGCACCATCGGCTGGCCGGACAGCCGCGACAATTCCTCGACCGCAAGCGCGGCGTAGCGCGGGTCGGCATTGATCCCGGTGCCGATCGCGGTGGCGCCGAGATTGACCTCGCGGAACAGCGAGGAGATCTCGTTCAGCCGTGCGACGTCTTCCTTCACGGTGGCGTGGAAGGCGTCGAACTCCTGGCCGAGCGTCATCGGCACCGCGTCCTGGAGCTGGGTGCGACCCATCTTCAAAACGTCGGCAAATTCCACCGCCTTGCCCTTGAAGGCATAAGCGAGATCATCCAGCGCGCGCACCAGCGGCTGGGTGGCAAAGATCACCGCAAGCCGCAGCGCGGTCGGATAGGCGTCATTGGTCGATTGCGCCATGTTGACGTCGTCGTTCGGATGCAGCGTGTGATAATCGCCAGGCTTCTTGCCCATCAATCGCAGCGCGACGTTGGCGACCACCTCGTTGGCATTCATGTTGGTCGAGGTTCCGGCGCCGCCCTGGATCGCATCGACGACAAAAGACTCGGCATAGACCTTGTCGGTCGCGATCAGGGTGCAGGCCTTATCGATCGCATCGGCCTTTTCGGGCGAGAGATAGCCGAGCCGCTTGTTGGCGCGGGCGGCCGCCTGCTTCACCAGCGCCAGTGCGCGGACGAATTCCGGGAAATGGCCGACCGGCACGCCGGTGATCGGAAAGTTCACCACCGCGCGCTTGGTATGGATGCCCCACAGCGCGTTGGCCGGCACATCGTCCTCGCCGAGCAGATCGTGCTCGGTGCGAGACTGCGCCTGCTCGATCGGCACGGTGCGGACGGTTGCGATCGCGAGCTCGCTCACGCCGCCGCTCTCGCCGGCGCCTGCGGTGTTGGCGGTCTCAACCTTCGATTCGGCCATCGGTCCCTCCGTTACCTCTTGCAAATCCTGTCGTCAGCGACACCGGCCATGATGCGCCCGACAGGCATCGAAAGCCAATGCCTGTCGGCAGAGTCTTGCACACCGGTGAACGGAACGACGCGTGAAAAGCAGCATTGGCGTGCGCCGAAGCGCGAAATAGAGGACTTGCCTTATCCGTCATGATAACAACAGCTTATAGCTGCATACCGCGTTCCGCCCCGCGGCAGATGCGGCTGCTTTCTCCGCGGCGTCATCGCGTGCTAGATCAGCATCGACTGGCGCAAGGGCGCTGCCGACATTGAACGAACCAAGGGCCAAAGCCGTGTCCAACAACAACGAAGCGATGACCATCAAATTCCGCTGTCCAGCGGAGCTCGAAGGCAAAATTCCGCCGCCGGTGCCCGCGTCATTGGGTCTTCCCGGATGGCTCAAGGCGATGCCGACGCAGGCCTTCAATGCGATGAGCAATCGCGAGGAGGATACCGTCAAGCGCTGCCCGCCATTCGTCGATGCGATGACGTCAGGTTTCCTGTTGCCGCTGGTCTGCGATCTCAAGGTCGAGAATGGCGCGATCACATGGGACAACGACCTTCCGCCCGGGCGCGAGCTCGAATTCCCGCGCTCGCCGGTCGGATTCCACGACGAAAGCCAGGTGGTCGGCTCGCCGCTGTTCGAGGCCGACCGCTTCGTCATCAAGTTTGTCAATCTGTGGACCATCGAGGCGCCGGCGGGCTACTCGCTGTTCTTCACGCATCCGGTCAATCGGTTCGACCTGCCCTTCACCACACTGACCGGCCTGGTCGATTGCGATCTGTTTCACGACAGCTGGATTCATTTCCCGGCACGCTGGCACGACACCAATTTCAACGGCGTGTTGCCCAAGGGCACGCCGATTGCGCAATGCTTCCCGGTGAAACGCGAAAACTGGGTCCCGCGGACCGCGGCGATGACGCCGGATGAAACATCGCGGGCACAGGAACTGTCCAAGAGGATCGCCCGCGAGTCTGGGCTGTATCGCCGGCAGTTCCGGACGTAGATCGGGCCGCACGGCCGCGTCGCAGCCGCATTCGGTAGCGGGGTGAAGTTGTGCACGCACCCTCCGTTCGTCGTCCCGGCGAAGGCCGGGACCCATACGCCGCAGCAGTTGTTGTAAGAGGGACTCGTCGTTTCAGCATCGCGCAGCAATTTACATTTGGGGTTATGGGTCCCGGCCTTCGCCGGGACGACAGTGAGTTTGTTGCGCTGTCCGCGCAAATATCGTCGTCCTGGCGAAAGCCAGGACCCATAACCACCGCATTCGGTGATGAACGAGATTCGCGATCCTAGCGTCGCGCAACAATTGAGATTTGGGGTAATGGGTGCTGGCTTTCGCCTGGACGACATTGTAGCAGGGGCTCGCCGCATGCGGCCAGGGACGCGACGCCGACCAACTGCGCTCTCATCAATGCAAACCAGTCGGCCGATGACAGACTGCCAGTCTGGTTACAGCAGCGCCTGGACCGCCTAGAGCTTCGGTTCTGATTGGATCAGAACCGAAGCTCTGGATTCCTGTTTGACGCGTTTCTTCACGCCAACCGGCGTCCATCCCGGATCAGGTCCGGGACAGGCTTTCGCTGGAAAACGCTCTAGCTCAGAAATTTTGCAAACCCGCTGGGACGGAAGAAGAAGCGGCCATGCGATGACATGGTCAGCGCGGCCGTCGTGCGGCCGATCATTTGCGGCCGGCCGCGCAACGCCAGACGCAGATTGGCTTCGCCGCCGGCGCGGTCGCCCATTTCCAGAAGGCAGGCGGAGTAGCTAAGACGCGTCAGGGGGTCGTCAGGGCGCTGCGTGAGCACCTGACGATAGAGCTCCGCCGCACCAGCGTATTCGCCATCGAGCAGCAGCACACGCGCGAGCGCGGGCAGGATAGCGGGATGCCCCGGCGCCACAATGCGCAGCTTCTCCAGAATCTCGCGCGCTCGGTTGCGCTGATTGCAATCGGGCAGCAGCTGCGCGAGCAGTATCTGCAACTCGAGGGTCCCAGGCGCGAGAGCGATCGCGCTTTCGATCACGGCAACCGCCTGGTCGATGCGACCGGCCGCGGACAATTGCCCTGCCAGCTCCTGAAATGCGGGAAGGAACGGCGGCCGCCGCGCGGTGGTTCGCCGCAACACATCGATCGCCTCGCTGCGGCGGCCGACAGCGCCGAGCGCCACGCCCAGCAGCGTCTCGATACCGGCATCCTCGACGCGGCGGGCGGCTCGCTCGAGCGGCGCGATCGCCTCCTCGTTGCGGTTCTGGGCCATCAGCGCCCGTGCCAGGATCGTGGCCGCGCCGACATCGGTCCGGTTTGCCTTCAACACCTCCGCCGCCAGCCGCTCGGCTTCGACGACCTGCCCCATCTGCAACGCGACCACGGCGCGTTGCAGAACCGGGGATGGGCCGGGCCCGCGATTGGCGGAAGGAGGCGGAGGTTTCGGCATGCGGCCCGCGATCAAATGGTGATCTCAGCCGTTACCATTGGCGCCGACGGAGCGTCCAGCGAAAGTTGCGTGAGAAGCGCTACGGCCCTCGCGCGCGCCAGTCGAACAGGGCACCTTGGCACCACCCGGTTCCGTCCGGTTTTTCGACTGCTTAACCTATTCAATCTAGCCTGAATTGCCGTAACAGGGCCCGGCTTGATGTTCGCTACAACCCTCGAAACAATTCAGTCGACCGCGTCGAAGCGAACCGCCTACACACGTGGAATCCTCGCGTTGCTGGCCATCGCCATCGTCCTGAAGGCGGTGTGGTTGTGGCAGGTGGGGCTGGGGCATGGCCGCGAACTTGTCGACTTTGCCGCCTTCTACATCACGGCAAAGCTGGTGTGGCTCGGCGACATGGACCAGGCCTATCGGTTCGCGAAGCTCATCGTCATCCAGCGGGAGGCCTCGGGCGGCCACAACGGCTTCATGTCGTGGACCTATCCGCCGCAATTTGGCCTGTTGCTCGCGCCGTTTGCGCTGATCCCGATCGGGATCGCCTATCTGTTGTTCGCGGGCTCGACATTGGCGCTTTACCTCGCCGTGCTGCGTCGCCTTGCCGGAAGCCAGTTCGTGCTCGTGCTGATCGTCTTCTTTCCGACGATCGGGATCACGTTGGCCTGCGGGCAGAACGGCTTGCTCACGGCCGCGCTGATCGGAATGGTCTGCCTGTTCTTTGAAGAGCGGCCAGTCGTCGCCGGCGCGGCGCTTGGTCTGATGATCATCAAGCCGCATCTCGCCATCGCGCTTGCGGTCTACGCCATCCTGCGGCGCTCCTGGATCGTCGTGATGACGGCGGCCGCCGTCGTGCTGATCAGCTCAGCGATCTGCACTGCGGTGTTCGGCCTCGAGATCTGGAGTGCGTTCCTGCAGAGCGTGCGCGATTCGTCGGTGTTCCTGGAGCAAGGCAACTATCCGATGCATCGCATGATCTCGATCTATGCGGCGTTGCGAACGGCGGGGTTGTCGGCGTCGGGATCGTTTGTCGCCCAGGGCATCGTCGCGGTGCTGGCGCTCGCCGTCGTCCTGATTGCGGTCTACCGCACGATGCCCGCACGCGAGAGCCTCGGCCTCACCGCAATCGTTTCGGTCTGCATCAGCCCTTATGCCTACGACTACGATTTCCTGGTCTTCAGCGTCGGCCTGGCGCTGTTGCTGCCGGCGCTGCTGGCGAGCGCGCGGGAGTGGGAACGGGGGATCATTTACGCCTTGGCTGTCCCGATCGGGGCGGCCGGCTACCTGCAGGCGACGCAAATGGCGACCTCCCACCAGGGCGCAGACTGGCTCGACGTGCTCTCGATCGGCGGCTTCGCGATGGTTCCGCTGATCGCGCTGACTGTCGGAATTGTGCTGCTGCGCGGTTCAAGAACGGAAGCGATCAGCGAGGCCGGTGTCAGATGCGCATCCGTTTGAAAATCGGCTCCGGCAGCGCGCAGATTACGGCCATCACCAGCCGGAATCGCCTGGCCACATAGATCACGTCACGCGGCTTCGTGACATCGGCCCGGAAGATATCCTCGGCAACCCGATCCGGTTGCACGGTAAGGGGAGCCGGCAATTTCATATGCGCCGTCATCCTGGTGCGCACGAATCCGGGCTTGACGGTGACGACGCGGACCTTGCCGGCGAGCGCCAGACGATTGCGCAGGCCGGACAGGAATTGCGAGAAGCCCGCCTTGGCCGCGCCGTAGTAGTAGTTCGACGCCCGCCCGCGATCGCCCGCAACCGAGCTGACCCCGACGATGGTGCCCGAGCCGCGCGTCTCGAACGCTTGCGCGAACCGTTCGAGCAGCAGGCTGGGCGCCTCGAAATTCGTGCGCATGATCGTCGTCGCAAGCTCCGGATCGGCCTGGGCGCGCGTCTGGTCGCCGAGCTCGCCGACGACACAGACGACGGTATCCGGCAGCACAGGAAGGCCGGCGACAAAGCCGGCAAGCTGCCCGGTCTGCAAGACGTCCAGCGCCTGAACCGACGTTTCGACGCCGCTTCGCGTCCTGATGTCGTCCGCGTTGCGCTCGGCAGCCTCGACATCGCGAGCCGCCAGCATCACGCGCCATCCCTCTTTGGCATAGCGCAGCGCGGTCGCGTGCCCGATGTCCGAGCTGCCGCCAATCACCAGAACTGATTTTGTGTCGGTCATCAAATTCCAAGCCGTGCTGAGAGATGCGACGCGAGGCGCGTATTCGCCCCGGTCTGCCGCCGGATGTCCCGCAGGGCCGCGAGGCCGGGATATCCGGATTCGAATGTCGCGCGCGATTGCCGCGCGTCCTTGGCGAGGTACAGCCGGCCGCCGGCATCGACCACCAGCGCGTCAAGCTGGTCGAGAAATGCGAACAGCGTATCGGTCACAGGAAAGTCCATCGTTAGCGTATAGCCGCGAAGCGGAAACGACATCGGCCCTCCGCCATTGCCAAGCTGCTTGAGCACGGCCAGGAACGACGCATCGCCGCGCCGCGATACGCGGTCCAGGATTTCGGCAAGGACGCGGCGCGCGCGGTCGAGTGGGATCACGCATTGATATTGCACGAAGCCGCGCCGGCCGTAGATCCTGTTCCAGTCGGCGATCGCATCGAGCGGAAAGAAATAGGGATCCCAATGGACCAGCCGCGGCCCGCCCTGACGCGCCGCGCCGCGGCGGAAGTACAGCTCGTTGAACGCCCGCATCGACGCGCGATTGAGCAGCCATCCGGGAAACAGCTCCGGCACCGATAGCCGCTGAATGCGCGGGCTGGGGAAAGGCGCCAGATCGGGTCCCAGCATATCCTTGTCGCGGCGCGTGGCGTGCTCGGCGAGATAGACCAGCGACCGTCCGAGCGCCGCGCCGCGCGCAAGGCAGTCGATCCACGCCACCGAATAGGTAGCCGATGCGCTGCTTTCCAACTGATCGATCGCCGCATCGAGATGGCCGGCGACGCGGGTGTCCTGCCGCAGCCAGGCGGTCTCGATCGGGAGCAGCCGCAGCGTCGCATCGAGCATCACGCCGGTCAGGCCCATGCCGCCCAGCGTCGCCACGAACAATGCGGCGTTCTCCGACCGTGAGCAGCTAACGATCTCGCCGTCCGGCAGCGCGAGGCGGAAGGAATCGACGATAGAACCGAAGCCGCCGTCGCGATGATGGTTCTTGCCGTGCACGTCGGCGGCGATCGCGCCTCCCACCGTCACGAATTTCGTGCCGGGCACGACCTTTAAGAAAAAGCCGCGCGGTTCGAACGCGGCGAGGATGTCGGCGATGGTCACGCCGGCTTCGACGGTCAATTGGGCGGTGGCGGCATCGAAGCTCCGCATCCGGTTCAGGCCGCGCGACGAAATCGTGGACTGCGTGCCGATCGCGGCATCGCCATAGGCGCGCCCCGCCCCGCGCGCCACGACGCCGGAGCGCGCAAGCAGATAGTCACGCGCGCCGGCTTGCGTCCGCGGCGCCAGCAGCTCGGTCGACACTTTGGGATAGTTGCCCCAACCGGAGAGACGGATCCCGCTGGGATCGGAGGCCGCACTCACACGTTCTGGCAAGGCAACCGCCGACATCGCTAGATGGCGGCGAGCATGATGACGCCGATCGCGCCGAGGGCGACCCAGCTGGCACGATCCCGCAGCGCGAACATCACCGGATCGTCATCGATCAAGCCTCGCTGCGCGAACAACATCACGCGGCCGATCCAGTACATCAAGATCGGGCAGCCGACCCAAAGCAGTTGCGGATGGCTGTACATCGCGCGAACCGTATCGGACGAGATGTAGAGCGTGAAGATCACGACGGCGTTGAAGCCCGACGCAGCCGCAAGGATCGCGACCATCGCCTTGTCTTCGATCTGGTAGCCGCGCGCCGCCAGCACGGCGCCGTCCGGCTGGCTGGCGAGCTCGGTGTAGCGCTTCACCAGCGCCAGCGACATGAAGATGAACAGCGAGAACGCAAGCAGCCATTCCGACATCGGCACGTCGATCGCGACCGCGCCGCCGATCACGCGCACGGTGTAGAGCGTGGCAAGCACGACGACATCGACGGTCGCGATGCGCTTGAGCCAGAGCGAATAGGACGCGGTCAGCGCAAAATAGCCGAGCAGGACGCCACCGAACTCGATCGATATCGGCATGGCGATCGCGAATGCGGCTGTTAGCGCCAGGGCCATCGCGCGGACGGCCTGCGACGCCGTGATGGCGCCGCTTGCGATCGGACGGTTGCGCTTGCTCGGATGCGCACGATCGGCCGTGATGTCGAGAAGGTCGTTCAGGATGTAGGCGCTCGATGCACAGAGCGAGAATGCGATCACGGCGAGCAGCGACGTCGCGGCCGACCCCAGCGCGAATTTGTGTGCGGTCAACAGCGGCACCAGCACGAGGGCGTTCTTGGCGTATTGATGCACCCTGAACAGCTTCAGCCAGCTGCGCACATCGGCGCGCGGAGGTGCGGCCGGCTCGGATGCGGCGGGGCGCGCCACGGGCGACGCGAAATCGGGCAGTGCGGCCGTCGCGCTGCCGATGTAGTCGAAACCTTGACGGAGCGCGGAAGGAAAGTCGTTGCTCTGTGCGGCCGGCGACTGGCTTCCCGGCGCGGCCGCCCAGGCGGTGAAGACGCCGAGATGCTCGGCAACCGCGCTGACGAACGGCTCGGGGTAAGTTTCCGAGCAAAGATAGACCGGGCGGCCTTCGCCCAAGACCTGCAACAGGAACGTCACAGTGTCGCGGTCGAATTGCGCGCGGGACGGATCGAAGCGAGAGGCACCGGCGACATGCGCCGATCGCGCTTCCGGTTCGAAGGCGGTGGCAATCGCCGCAGCGATGGCGCGAAAGCGGCCGGCAATCCCGGACGGGAAATCCGCCGGAAAAGAGCTTTCCCCGATCATGACTTCGTCGACATCGACAACGAGCGGCCGGCTCCTTGACGGCAACGGATCGCGGAGGGCGTCGCGATCGCCCTGCTCAACCCATTCTGGAAAACTAGCTCGCATGCGCGCGGTGTTCCGGTGCCCCCTCCCCATTGTCCCGGGCTTTCCCTAACGCCGGGTGAACTTGTCGGGTGAACTTGGGCGCGGAATGGCAGGCGCGGCCAGGGCGGCTTCGCGGCCAATTCCCGGCCGCGACGAAACGGCGGCCGGCCAGCGGCCCGCGGACGGCTTCGGGACGACAGCCCGAAACGCTTATCGGCGGCTGAGCAGGATGCCACGCTGCTGCAGATCCCGGACGGTTTCGGACGGGACGTCGAGCTCATCGAGGATGGCTTCATTATGCTCGCCCTGATAGGCGGGCACGCCGGGGGACGGCAGCTCCGAGCCGCTGAAGATCCAGGGGTTGCCCGGCATGCGCACCAGCCCGCCGGCGCGGTCGTCGACCTCGACCACCGCATTCCACTCCTTGACCCAGTCGGAGCTTGCGAATTCGTTGACGGTTCTCACCTGCCCGACCGCAAGCCCCGCCTCGCTCACCTGCGCCTGCAATTGCTCGAGGTTTTCGAATGTCGTGAGCCAGGCACGAATTTCGGCGAGCAGACTTGCGAGGTTTTCCCTGCGCAGCCTGGCGGTGGCGTAGCGCGGATCGGCCAGCAGATCGCTTCGCCGCATCATCGCGCAGTAGCGCGTGAACATCGGCGAATAGATCGGGCTGGCGGCTATCGTCAACCGCGTGCCGTCGGACATTTCAAAGATGTGGGATTCGTTGGCCGAGAGCGCGATCGGCTCACCGTCGGTGTCGACCTCCGACAGCATCGCGCCGGCGCGCTCGTTGACCGACAGCATGGTCGCGGCCATCGACACGTCGACATGCTGGCCTTCGCCGGTCCGGTTGCGATGCTGGAGCGCGGCGAGCACGGCAATCACGCCCTGCAGTCCGGTATAGACATCAGCATGACTGCAGGAATCGCCGCGCGGTTCGGACAATGCCGCGCCGAAATGATCCTGCACGATTGAGGTGAGGCCGGTCTCGGCCTGCACCGTCGGTGCGAAGGCCGGACGGTTTCGCCAGGAAGTGGACTGCCCGTAGCCGCTGAGCGACACGTAGATGACGCCGGGGTTAAACGCGCGGACGTCGTCATAGCCGAAGCCGAACCGCGCCAGGGTGCCGGGCCGAAAATTTTCGACGATGACATCGGCGTCGCGGCACAGGCTGGCGACGATCTCGCGCGCCTCGGCGTAATTCAGATCGATGCTGAGATTTCGCTTCCCGGCATTCTGTTGCACGAAATACAGACCCATGCCGTTCACAAAAGGCAGCCCGGCGCGGCCGATATCGCCGGATGGCGGCTCGATCTTGGTGACCTCGGCGCCGAGGTCGCGCAGCGCCTTGGTGCAATGCGGGCCGGCCAGCACGCGGGTGAAATCGACCACCCGCAGGCCCTGCAGCGGTGCAGCGGACATCGTCAGTCTCCCTCGAAGACGGCGGTTGCGGGACCGGATGCAAAGAAGGCATCGGCACCGCGCTGACGGTCCTTGGCCTGCCAGATCATGTCGTTGATCTCGACCTGCCGCGCATCGGCGGCGGCGATGCCGCCGCGCGCCTCGAGGTTCGCCTGCATCTTGATGCCGTTGATGACCTTGGTCGGGCCCGCGGCGAGTTGCCGGGCCAGGATCATCGACGACGCTGCAAGCTCCGCTTCCGGGACGACGAGATTGATGATGTTCCAGCGCTCGAATGTCTGGGGCGTGTGCCGCCGGCCGAGCATCGAGATCTCCTTGGCGCGCGCGATCCCGGCGCGCTGCGCAATCCGCTGGGTACCGCCGAGCAGCGGCAGCAAGCCGACCGCCACCTCGACCTGGCCGAAGAAGGCGGTGTCGGCAGCGACGATCATGTCGCAGGTCAACGCGAGTTCGAGGCCACCGCCGAGCGCGCCGCCGTTGACGGCGGCGACCGTGGGCACCGGCACATCCTCGAGGCTGCGCCAGACCTTTTCGAGCCCGGCCTGATCGGTATGCAGCTTGGTGCCCGTTCCCCAGGACGCCATCTCCGCACCGGCGCAGAAATGCCGCATCGCGCTGCGCAGCAGGATGGCGCGGCAGCCGGCCGCGACCACCGCGTGGTAGGCGCCGACCACTGCATTGATGAGTTGATCGTCGAGCAGATTATGCGGCGGTTTGGCCAGCGTCACCACGCCGACCTTGCCGTCGATCTCGTGAGTTACAATCGTCATGCCGTTCCCTCGCTCGATCCTGGGCCAACAGCCGGCTTCAGCCGCAGAACGCGGCCGGCTGGCGTTTCCTCATCGCGGGCTGCTTTGCACAGTTCCCGCCGTTCTCAACGGTTTGAATGTCACTCGTCATAACAAGCGTGACAACGTCAAGCTCTGCCAATTATGATGTCGAAAATTGCCAAGCGGCCGGAAGAGCCGATTCATCCGCCTGTCAAACTGTGCCAGGTGGACGCGGAGGAAGCCATGAAGCCGATCAAGATCGTGATGCCGATCTCGAGCGATCCCGATGCACCGACGCAGAGCCTGCTCGGCCTCGGTGCGTTAGCCGCTGAGCTCGCGGCGCAGGGTGTCTCGGTTCGCGAACTGTTCGCGCGCACCGGTCTCGATGCCACGCAGTTGGAAGATCCGCACGCGCGCATCTCGCATCGCCAACGGCTGGCGATCTATCGCAACGCCATCAGGCTGGCGAAACGATCCGACATCGGACTGCTCGCCGGCGCGCGGCAGCGCATCAGCGATTACGGCATCTACGGCTATGCGCTGGTGTCGAGCCGGACATTTGGCGAGGCGCTGTTGTTCTCGCTCGATCACATCACCATGGCCGGGCCTGCCGTGCGACAGATCAGCTTCCGGATCGAGCACGGCACCACCGCCATCCTGCGCAGCCATGGGCTCGATCCGCTCGGCGAGCTCTTGCCATTTGCCGCGGAATTCTGGCGCAGCTCGATGACGGCGGTGTTCAGCCGCGTGCTTGAAGCACCCTTCCCGACCAAGCGGATGATCTTTCCGTTCGCGCCGCCTGTGCATTGGCGCAACTACGAACGGATGTTCAACTGCCCGATCGACTTTGCTGCCGATCGCATGGAGTGGCACTTCGACGCCAAGGTTCTCGATCTGCCGTGCCCGAACGCAAATCCGATCACTGCCAAGATCTGCCAGCAGCTCTGCGACGTCGTGATGACCGAGCGTCCCGGCGAATCCGAGCTTGCCAGGCGGATTCGCGCCGCGTGCCTCAACAGTCCCAACCGGTTTCCGGCCGCACCGGAGATTGCTGCCCAGCTCGGGCTCTCGTTGCGGACCTTTCACCGCAGGCTGGCGGAAGACGGCCAGTCCTACCAGACAATCGTCGATGGGATGCGGCGGTCGGTGGCGACCGAGCTGCTTGAGAACACCCATCTGGCAATCGATCAGGTCGCTGAGCGCGTGGGCTTTGCCGACGCGACCAGTTTTCGAAAGGCCTTCAAGAAATGGACCAACCGCTCGCCTTCGGATTTTCGCCATCCGGAGCAGCGGGAGCAAACCTAATGCATGGTGGTCGCGCTAGAACGCCCCGACCAGCATTAATGCCAAGCGCACGATCAGCAACAGGGACAGTCCGACCACCAGCGCCAGAAGCTGTCCGAAGCGGACCTCGTCCGGATCGATTGGAGAAGCCGACAGGTAGGCGCCAAAGAGCAAAGATTGACATTCCATGACAGCCCTCCATCAAGCTTGCTTGCTTGCGGCGATGACGGCCTCAGCCGGCTCGATCCTGCCGGCGCACGATCCGAACCCGATGCTGGCATAGCCGTCCCTCACGCATTTGCCGCGCAGGATTATCTCGTCGCCATCCTGCAGGAAGCCGCGGCTCTCGCCATTCGAAAGCATTGCCGGTTGCGTCCCTGCGGCCGTGAACTCGAGCATGCTCGAGAGCTGCACCGGGCTTGGTCCCGAAATGGTGCCGGTGCCGATCAGATCGCCCGGCTGCAGGTTGCAGCCGTTGATCGAGTGGTGCGCCACCATCTGCGCCGGCGTCCAGTACAGGTATTTGGCGTTGGAGGTGAGGATCGCTGCGGCGGGCTGGTTCGCGGCGCGCATCTGCGCAGTCGAGAGCAGCACCTCAAGATGAACATCGAGCCCGCCATGGGACTGGTCGGGCATATCGAACAGGTAATCGAGCGGACGCGGATCGGTCTGCGGGCGCGCCAGCGCCGGGAGGCGGAACGGAGCCAGCGCATCTGATGTGACGACCCAAGGCGAGACCGACGTGGCAAAGCTCTTGCTCAGGAACGGTCCTAGCGGAAACATCTCCCAGCGCTGGATATCGCGTGCGGACCAGTCATTGAGGAGCGAATAACCGATGATCTGCTGCGAAGCCTCGGAGATCGGGACCGGCCATCCGAGCTGGTTTCCGGCGGCGAGGTAGAAGCCCATCTCGAGCTCGAAATCCAGTCGCTCGCAGGGCCCGAACGTCGGCGCTCCGCCGGCCGTGGCGGGCGGACGCTGTCCGAGCGGCCGTCGTACCGCGCCCCGCCCGACCTGCACGGACGATGCCCGGCCGTGATAGGCGATCGGGACCCATTTGTAGTTCGCGGGAAGCGGATTTTCCGGCGTCAGCAGCGCACCGGCCGCCTGCGCGTGATAGATGCCGGCATAGAAATCCGTGTAGTTCGACACCCGCGTCGGTAGATGGAGGGTCACGTCGGCCATCGGCGTCAGCACATCCGAGGCACGACGCCTGATCACGTTGGCCGCGCTGCCCTGGCCGAGCAGTTCCGCCGCGCGGCGCCGCACCGCCCGCGTCGCGGCCGGTCCGAGCGAGAACAACGCATTGAGTGTGCTGTCCTGCAAAGCCCGCCGGATCGGCTGCCCAAGATGCTCGTCCGAACCGAGTGCCCGCTTCAGGTCGAACACGCTATCCCCGATCGCCGTACCTACCCTCGGCTGCGGCTCGGCCGCGGTGGAAAAAATGCCGAGCGGCAGATTCTGAATCGGGAAGTCGGTCTCGTTGCCGTTTGCAGTCTCGACAAAGCTTCGCCGTGCCGGATCGTGCGTCTCGTCGAGCAGATTGGTCATGCTGTCTTCCAGGCTCCGCGGTCAGTGCAGTCTGCGCCGGATTTCATGAGGCTGCCGCTGCAAGGCCGGGGCGTTCAACGGCCAGAGCTCTTCCGATCTCGGACTGGATGAATTGCGCTGCGAACGCCTCGCGTTCGCGCGACGCACGCGCGCTACGATCCGTCACCGAGAACAGCCACACGAACAGGAAAGCGAGCGGCATCGAGAACAGCGCGGGATTATCGTAAGGGAACAGCGCCGATGGAAAGCCCACGACGGCAACCCAGACCGTCTTGCTCAGCACGACGAGGATGACCGATGCGGCCAGCCCGGCGAGACCGCCGGCGACGGCGCCGCGCGTCGTCGTGCCGCGCCAGAACATTGCCATGACAAGCACCGGGAAATTGCAGCTTGCGGCAACCGACTGCGCGAGTCCCGCCATGAACGCAACGTTCTGGTTCTCGAAGACATAGGCCAGAAGAACCGCAGCGACGCCGATTGCCATCGCGGCGATCTTCGAGATCAGAACCTCGCGCGCCTCCGGCGCTTTTCCACCGCACATCACCTGGCCATAGATGTCGTGACTGACGGCCGAGGCACCGGCGAGCGTCAGTCCGGCGACGACCGCAAGAATGGTTGCAAAGGCGACCGCGGAAATGAAGCCGAGCAGGACCGGGCCACCCATCGCATGGGCGAGGTGGATCGACGCCATGTTCGGTCCGCCAATCAGATCGACGATCTTGTTGAACTGGCCGGATGCCGCGACGTTGAAATAACTGGGATCCGCCATCAGGATCGCCGCGGCGGCAAATCCCAGCACAGGAATCACCCAGCAGAAATACGCCACACAGGTCGTCGCATAGAACACGGATTTGCGGGCAGCCGCAGCATCTTTCACGGTAAAGAACCGCATCAGGATGTGCGGCAGGCCGGCCGTGCCGAACACCAGCGCCAGTCCGAGAGAGATCGCCGAGACCGGTTCGGCAAACAATCCGCCAGGCGCAAGGATCGCAGCCCCCTTGGGATGGATCCGGCTTGCAGCCTCGAGCAGCCGCCCGAGGCTGAAATCGAAATGCCACAACGCGGCAAGCGCGAGCAGTGTTCCGCCGCAGATCAAGAGCACCGCCTTCGTGATCTGAACCCACGTGGTCGCCTGCATGCCGCCGACGATGACGTAGAGCATCATCAGAACGCCGACGCCGACGACTGCCAGGATGTAGTCGATACCGAACAGGAGCTGGATCACCTTGCCCGCCCCGATCAGTTGCGCGATCAGATAGAACAGGACGACGACGAGGCTGCCGGTCGCGGCGACGAGCCGGACGGACGTGCGGTCGAGACGAAACGCCGCCGCATCCGCGAACGTGTAGCTTCCCAGGTTGCGCATGCGTTCCGACATCAGGAACAGCACGATCGGCCAACCCGTGAGAAATCCGAGCGCATAAATGAAGCCATCGAATCCGTTGGCGTAGACCAGCGCCGAGATGCCGAGAAATGCGGCCGCCGACAGAAAATCGCCGGCGGTCGCCAGCCCGTTCTGCAGCGGCGTGATCGAATGTCCGGCGGTATAGAAGCCGGCCTTCGAGCGCGTGCTGCCTGCCGAACGGTAGGTGATGACGAGCGTGATAGCGACGATCAGGGCGAACATCCCGATCGCGATCCAGTCGGTTCCACGCCCGCCCGTCACAGAGGCGCTTTGTGCCATCGCCGCGAACGGAACGGCCGCGATCAATGCTGCGGCCAGCAAACATCTGAAGATCATCGGCCAAGCTCCCGGTTGACAATGCGAGTGAGCTCGTCGAACCGCGCATTCGACCGCTGCACATAGATGCCCGTGAAAATCACGACCGCCGCGACCATGGCTAGCGCGAGCGCGAAGCCCAGCGGCATGGCACTTCCCGCGATGCTCGCGCCAAGCGCGGCTCTCACCGTCGAAATCAGCGCGATGAAGCCGAAGAACATCACCAGCGTCAGGATGGACAGGCTCCATCGCAGCCTGGCGCGTCTTGAGACAAGCTCCTTGAACGCTGCATCGGCAAGAATCTGCTGCGTCCGATCACGGGTCAGTTGCGACATCCGGCTCCTCCCTCGGAGACATTGCGGACTGCCGCTCCCCGCCTGCGCGCGGTGCGCAGCAGAAGATCAAGGCTCCGGAGGCGTCTCCCTCGTTATGTTCCGAGCATCGGAATCCGGGCCGCCTCGGGCAAGGTGATATCCTGCCAAACTCCGCGTGATTTCATGCCACGCCGCAATCTCGGGCGTTGCCAGGATGATTCGATGGAACGGCTTGCCGACGCGCCAGCTCTCGGCGCTGACACGTTGTTTGGCGATCCCGGGAAGACTCGAACTTCCGACCTACGGTTTAGGAAAGCGCGACCCCAGCCTAACGAGGGGTAACGAGAAGGACTTTAAAAGAACCGATTTCTCTAGGAAATTCCCTATTTTCCGGGCTAAATCGGCTTACGTTAGTAACGAGGGAGACCTTGGCATAACGCCTCGCCCCGTTACCCCTTGTTTACCCCGGAGGGCCGAGATGGCCAAGAGGACGACGCTGACGGCCGCCGCCGTCGAGAAGCTAAAGCCCGGTAAGGAGCGCCGGGAAGTCGCCGACGCGGGCGCCCCGGGCCTACGGCTCGTTATCCAACCCTCGCCCTCTGGCTCGAAGTCTTGGGCGATGAGGTTTCGCCGCCCGAATGGTAAGAGCGCGAAGCTGACCTTGGGTCCGCTGGACCTGTCCGGTAAAGAAGCGGCTGACGAGCCAAAGATCGGAGACCCGCTGACGCTGGCCGCCGCGCGGGCCTTAGCCGCCGACATCAGCCGGCAGCGGCAGCGCAGTCTAGATGTCGTCGCTGAGCACAAGACCGCCAAACAGCGTCGCCGGATCGAAGTCCAAGAGCGTAGTTCGAACACCTTCGCTGGAGCCGCGCAGGATTTCATTAAAGGCCATAAGGTCCGGAAGTCCGGCGCGAAGCCGCGACGCTGGCGCGAGACCGCGCGGCTATTGGGCTTCGCTTATCCTATGGACGGCGGCGACCCGACATTTATTAAGGGCGGACTGGCAAAGCGATGGGGCGATAAGCCGATAGCCGATATCGACGCCCACGATATCTACAGCACGATTGACGAGGCGCGGCACAAGGGCGTCCCGGGGCTAGAGCGACGCAACGAGGGAGTGTCGGATGCGCGGGGCAGGAAGATGGCCGACGCGCTGTCCGTCATGTTCGGCTGGCTGCATGATCACCGGAAGATAACGGCCAATCCGACCCTCGGCAGCTACAGGCCGCCGCCCCCGGCCGCGCGTAAGCGGGTCTTGAACGTGAAGATGGATGTCAGGCGCGCTGACGAGTTGCGGTGGTTCTGGGCAGCTTGTGAAGGAGATGAAATTGGCGAGAAGTTTGGCGCGGTGTTCCGGTTGCTGCTGCTGACGGGATGCCGGCTGAATGAGATCGCGCGGGCGACGCGGGACGAACTCAGCGACGATAGCGCGACACTGCGGCTGCCTGGTTCGCGGACTAAGAACCGGCTGCCTTACGACGTTCCATTGCCGCCGCTGGCGCGGGAAATCCTGAAGCACGCCAAGCGACAAACCAATAGTGAGTTCCTGTTCTCGACCACTGGCCATTCGCCCATCTCCGGTTTCAGTAAGATCAAGAAGCGCCTCGACGAAGCGATGGCCGCAGAAGCCGCGAAGGAAGGCGGAAAGTTTGTATCTTGGCGACTGCACGATCTGCGCCGAACCTGCGCCACCGGTATGGCTGGCCTTAAAGTCCCGCCGCACATCGTTGAGGCCTGTCTAAACCACATTTCTGGGGCGAAGTCCGGCGTGGCCGGGACCTACAACGTCGAAGAATACATGGAAGAAAAGCGCGCCGCGCTGGAGCGTTGGGCGAGTCATGTGGCTGGGGTTATCTCCGGTAAGAGAGCCAAGGTCATCCCGATGCGGCGGCCGGTATCGCGTGGGAGGAAGTGATGGTCAAACGCAAGCCCGCCGAATCGAAACCGTCCGAACTGTTCGCCATGATCCGGTCGTCGCCGGGAGGAGGCGGCCTGAGCGACGCCATCGAGGACAACGCTTTCTGGCTAAACCTCCCGAGCACATCGCCAGATTGGTATTGGATCGCGGCATTGGATAAACTTGACCGACTCAAGGACAAGAGATCACTCGCCGCGCTACTCAGATCGAATTATGATCTGTCGCCCAAGGTGCGTGAATACTTGGCGGACCTGATCGAACGTTATTGTTTCCCAAAGGGCCGTCCGCGTACGCCGGCATATGTGCTCAGCGAGAAAGACGCGCTTCTATTGCTAGCGTGCGAAAGTGTGCAGGTCGAAGTCCAGCACGGCATGCGAGTGGACGACGCGCTGGATAAGGTCGCGAAGACAAGCCACCTCGCCAGAACCGCGCTGGAGAATGCTTACAACGGCAAGCGAACGTCGCTGCGGAAATCGAAGGCTCGGCTTTAAGCGGCAGTTCTTCGCATCAACTCCGGCGAACCGAGCTTCCAGTAGCCATACACGCATCGCGTTCCATCGCGCGAAGGATCATGAGTGTCGTGGATCGCTCCATCGATCACAGCGACCAAATGCTTACTGACTCGCACCACGAGCCTGCCGTCCGGGAGTTCCCCGTCGCGGAGATGGCACTGGCAGCCCTGACCGATCTTCATCGTCGGGTGCCACTCGAAACCCAACTCGGCCATGTAGTCTTTGAACCATTTTCGCCGAATGTTGATCCCGTGATTGGCACTTCTCGGACGCTTCGAAGTTCGCTTCGACCGGCGTTGTGCTCCAGTCTCCGCCGCGAGGCGGGCATAGACTTCCTTGTACGGGAGACCCGTCGCGATACAGATTGAACGGGTAACGCAGTCGCCAGCGCGCCCCTTATAACCGGCGCGACAGCGGCCGCCGTCGTCCTTGATGTGCTTCATTCCAGAGGTTTGCTCCTGAATCGCAAACAGCACTCGCTTAATATTGGACATGGCCCATCCTTTATTTGCGCGCTTTGTGAGTAATGGGGTCATCGCCCTCGCCTTTCACACGTCAGAACGGGCTCTGGCTGCAACCACCACGCGTCAACGTTTCCCGAAACGCCTGAAGAGCCTTCGTCGCTAGTGACATTCAAGTTTTCATCGAGATCGATAAATTCATCATCGACCAGCAGTTTCGCTGTGATGATCTCTCCTATTTCTTCCATAAACTCTGTGAGTCGAGGGATGTGCCTTCCCCCAACGCTGAGCGTTAGCTCGTACACCTGGACGTCAGGCTCCTTGCTCGCTGGCCTCGCATTCGGATCGCCAGCGATGGCCCGCGCAAGCATCAACCAGTTATGGTGCTGTCGGTTGCTTTCGGCGTCGTGTACGATGAATTTCTAGACATGATCATGGCTGGCCAGAAGCGCGCGCATCTTTTGGCAATTTGGTCCAAAGACCATCAGTCTCTTTCCCAATTCGTTGTAAAAAACTTGAACCTCATCGAGGATAGTCGTGGTCGTCTTCTCGGTCATGTTGCAACTCCTCTCCGACGCGACATCGCATCTGTCCGGCCGCGCGCAATCGCGCGAACCGTTGAGCAGGAAAGCAGATGTACCAAGCCTGCGTCTCCCGTCTTTAATCCGGGGACTTTAAGACGGAAGACGCCCCTCACAGGCGTGGCGTAACTAAAGGCCCTCGGTCACAACGAGGAGCCGTTCAATGTCCCCAAAGAAAGCTGCAAAGCAGGTCCTAGAGCGAACGCCGAAACGAAAGCAAGCGCCGATCATTCCCCCTCCGGACGCCCTCTGGATTAGCGCGCGACAGGTCCGCGCCCGCTACGGCAATCGTAGTGCGATGTGGTTGGTCCGCAGATTGAATGAGAAGATGAATGGGAAGTTGAATCCCGCCTTCGAACCGAACTTCCCCCGGCCGACTTATTTTGGACGGCTGATGTTCTTCCGGATCGCTGATCTTGAACAATATGAGCGCACGAGGGCAGGCGGCAGTCCGCCCGCTCACGTGAGAGCCGACGCGGCCGAGGCATAGCCATGACCGCAACCATCATAGTCAATTCTGTACTCGCGATCGGCACGCTGTTGGCGGTGTATGCCATCTACGTTCTGGCGCGCTGTTGAAGGGACCCACAATGAAACGACGCAGCAAAATAATTGAGGAAGCCACCGCCAACGCCATTTGGGTTCTGCCGGACGGTGTAACGGAAGTACGCTTCGCCCGACGACTGAAGCCCCATCTCTTCCGGGAAGAAGCCTACGAAGTGGCTGATGGCGAACCGCCGCACTTTGTCGTCGAACCGCGAGAGGATGGATACGAATACACCAGTACAAGAAATGGCGGCGGCGGTCATTTCATTCCGATTGTTCCCATACCGCCGCGTGGGGTGGGCTGGGAGATGTTCGACTCAAGCAGCGACAAACGGACGGTGTGGCGGCGGAGAGCTACGAAATGACGAACCATACTGAAACAATACATCAAACACGATGCGCAGCGACTCAAGGCTCACGACCGACGGCAATTTAAGCTTCAATCCAAGGGCCTAAATCACGTAGCACGGCGGTAAACTAACTCCCCAAGACCGCGCCCCAGAACGGAAGGCAAACGTCTCAGTTATTGTCAGTTATTTTAACTGAGCAAAATAAATCACAGACTGACGGGTTATCGATTTTAAAATTCGGAGTAAGATCAACAATCGAAAGCCGATCCCGCGATCACGGCAAAAGTCGCGAGACGGTAATACCCAAAGCGTCATTATATGACCGAGACCTCTTCGTAGGCTTCAGATACGCGACAATCGAGGTCGGGAAAGAAGACGGCATCATCAGCCGGCCAATTAAGATGACGCCACCCTTCGCTGAAGCTTCGAAGGCCATTTCCGAAAGCGCATCTACGCGTGCGCTGGCGGGTGGCCTTCTGGCTATAGGCTTTTAACCCTCTATAGCATCCGGCGGGCCGCCCCCTCGAAACTTAAGAGGGACGTTGGTCATGAGCACTACTCGAAATCAAAAGCCGCCACTGGCGCTTCAGTTCCAGCAGCGGCTCTCGATAGGTTTAGTCGGGGATATGGGTGCAACGGCGGCAATCCGCTGCAGCGCCGTTATAGCCGAAAACCGGACGGATAGAAAGGGGTCACTCTACCTTCGGTTGATCGGGCCTTCGGGCCGCGTCCGGGCCTTCTGGGCCGCCCCGGGCCGCGAGCGCAACCGGAGCCGAAAGACGGAGGCGCGTCATGCATAATTCTTCCCAGAGACCGACTAGACGCAAGTGTAACCTTCCGAATGCCGATGAAGACTATCGGAACTATCCAGTCCTAGCCGCGTACATCGGCCGCGTCGCTGCCGAGCAAGATGCTGCAGTTGACCAGCGAAACTATCGCCGCATCGCGCTGGTTCGCTTTGTCGGTAGGTATCCGCGCGACTTACATATTATAAAAATGGCTGCTGATGGATCCATTACCGCTCCTGAGGTGGTGATGCCGACTGAGGAGGAAGCCAAGGCACTCAAGGCTGAATTTGCCAAACGCAAATTCCCGAGCTCATATCCAGCGACCGAAGCGAACGCTGCGACGCAGCGGGCCAAGCTTGGTATTGATCGCGATCATTGGTTTGAAATTCGCAGCCAACGTAACCGCTCTGAGATTGTCCTGTGCCGCCAGCGCATCGATAAGGAGGACGGCACCAAGGCTTATGTCCCTTGGACCTTCTTCAATACGGACGGCCAATGGCGCAACATGGAGCCGGACGCGGAATTGCTGCCGTTATGGAAGCCGCCGGAGACGCGCAACAAGGCTAAGATCATGATCCATGAAGGCGAGAAGGTCGCGCGGTACGTGGACAGTCTCGTGAATGATATCAGGCGCCGCGCCGAACTAAAGGAGCATCCTTGGGCCGCCGCGCTAGCCGAATATGAGCATTGGGGATGGATCGGCGGCGCACCTAATCCATATCGCACCGATTGGTCAGAGGTACTCGCTGAATATCCAAATGAGAAGGAGCGAGAGATCGTCATTGTTGCGGACAATGATCAGGTCGGCATCGACGCGATCCCGAAGATTTCCGCCGCGCTAATGCGGACCGTAAAGACGATTACATTTAAGGATCACGGTTTCAGGGAGGGGTTCGACCTTTACGATACCGACGAATGGCGAAAGAATAAAAAATGGTGGGAGGAGGAACGATACAAAGGCCCATCGTTTGAGGATTGCCTCGGGTCAGCAACCTGGGCGACCGACAAAATACCGCCCGTAGGAAAGGGTCCGCCCTCCTATAAGATAAGACCACAGTTCGCAGCGGAGTGGGTCGTGGTCACAGGTCTGGCCGATCCATTATTTATTCCCCGGGGCCAGACCTATCGAAAGATGTCCGAAAAAGCATTCAATATTGCCGTCAGGCCATTTTCGAACGTTGAAAATACAGCGCGATACCTGAAGTCAAGTTTTTCATCACACATCAATGGCATTGCCTACAGTCCCGCACATCCGCCGGCAGTCATCAATGTTGCTGGTGAAAATCAGATCAACACCTTCCGCCCTCCCGCGATTAAAGCGATCAAGGCAACTGAGGAGAACATCGAACCTTGGACTGATTTCATGGAGCACCTTATCCCGGACCCCGGCGACCGGCATGAAGTGCTGCGCTGGGTCGCGACGCTGATCGCGCGGCCGGACATTAAGATGCTCTATGCGCTGCTACTAATTAGCGAAAAGCAGGGCGTCGGCAAGACTACTCTCGGTTACATTCTCTCCCTTCAAGTTGGCCTTTGGAATACTTCGTTTCCGAGCGAAGAGGCAATCGTGGACTCAAAATACAATAGTTGGAATGCGCATATGCGATTGGCGATTATCAATGAGATTTATGCAGGCCATTCCTTTCGCGCCTATAACAAGCTGAAGGATAAGATTACCGACCCGCATGTGGATGTTAGCGAGAAATACCTGCCCAGCTACAGGATTGACAATTGGCTGCACATCTTCGCCTGCTCCAACAAGATGAGTGCCCTACGGGTTGATGATGATGATCGGCGTTGGCTGATTCCCGGAGTCACAGAACAATTGAGAGAGCTTCCTTATTGGAAAGGATTGCATGCTTGGCTTAGGGTCGATGGGCTCGGGATCATTAAGGGATGGGCCAATGAATTCCTAAAAACCAATAAGCCAGTTGAGCAAGGTGAGCACGCACCCGAGACCACGAGGAAAAGACAGGTGATCGCCGAAAGCCGCTCGGAGGGCGAGAGGATTGCGTTCGACCTCGGAGAGTATGTCGCCGGGTTGGCTAAGGATGTGGATGCCACTGACGGTAAGCCGAGAGAGCCAAAAAAGATCATTATCGATCTTCCTGACGTCTGCGATCTAGTGATGGCTCGTCGCGGCATTAAAAATGAGGACCAGCAGCAATACCCGTCCCCAGAGAAACAGGCGAAGGCAGAGGCCGCCAAAAAATACATGGAAAAGCCGGAAAGGCTGCGCAAGATGCTGGTTGCCGGTGGATTACATGAAACGTATCGCGATGCGAACGGCGAGCAACGTCGTTTTATGATCGACGGTAGAAAAACGACCATCGTCGCGAACTTTCCGATCCCGGAAGGGGCGCAGTGGGTTGACCTAAAGCAATATCACCGGGGGCTAAAGACACTGGTCCCGTCGTGGTGGACTTCGGTGTTCTGAAAAGGAAGGGCCGCGCGTCGCGGGTCGCCGGATCAATCCACCGGCACGTCAAAACCGCATGACGTGGCTCGCGGGCTGGCGTTAGCTCTCCTCGCGCTCGCCGCCGTTATCGGGTCTCGAACCGCCCGCCCAGACGCAGCGCGGCTGTCCGGCGCGTTTTTCGTCGCCCGGCGGCTTCGGGCTTCCCGATCCCTGACCGTGCTCCTACGCTTAGGCTGCGGCTGACCCTGCGTTACGCAACTCCCACGCAGGGCGGAGTCAAAGCCAGGCCCCCGGTTCCGGGCAGTCGGCAGTCGGGAAAAACGGAAATTCCTTACCTTTACCGAATTATATCCCGAGGCCCCTCTCCTATCGATTCAATTACGGTAGGGTAGGAAAAACCCTTCTTTCCCGACTGCCGACTGCCCGGTCTCAATGATATCAAGGGCATCGTTCTCTTCGAGGTGCGCTCGGAGCCCACGCAACTTTTTCTCATCAACCCTCTCGTGGCCCGATCTTTCGCCGTTCTAGAGCGACCCGCGTTTCTATAGATCGTAGGTCTTTGCACGCGATCGCTATTATATAAGCCTTTTCTGGCGTAGCATCGGCATCGGTAAGCTCCCCGGGGTAAACCGGGGGTTACGAAAGCTGTGAGAAATGCGCGATGCAACTAGAAGCCGATAGAGCCGCGATAACCGACCGAAGCGACGAAGACGGCGCACCACCGATGACGCTGGCGGAAATCGAACGTCACGCCGCGCACTACTCTCATCCATCCGATCACAGCGGCAAACTGAAAATGGTCGCACTCGACAATTTGGATGGTCGAACGCTCGCAGCGAAACGCGCCAAGCAACTCATCAATGACATCCAGAAAGATATGGACTCCGGCGACCTGACCGCAAAGCAGCAACAATTTGCGCAACGCGCGGCGTTCCTCGGTGCCATGCTCGAAAATATCGAGGCGAGTTGGCTGCTGGGAAAGAAGGTCGATCTGGTTACGTATTCGACACTCGCGAATGCCCAGCGCAGAATTTTAGAGGAGTTGTAATGCCGCCTCGCAAAATCAATGGTCAGGCGAAAGACACCATCGCGATGGCGTTCGCTGATCTTGGTGATGTTGAGGGTTTGGTGAAATGGGCAAGGTCCGGCGCACGCAATCGCGCCGCGTTTTACCAAAACGTCTACACCAAGCTTATCCCGGTGACTGTGTCGGGCACTGTCGATGGGAAGGATGAGTCCTCCTCAGCAATGCAAAAATTGGAAGACGCATTCCTGCGAATCATGGCCACGCGCGGCGACGGCGATGGCCCAACCGTCAACGCAGCAGGCTTCATCAGCAACGTTCCGTATTCGCGCAGCATTGCCGGCGAGCCGCGCGCTGAGCCTGCGGCAACCGAAGGCGCTGGTCCCGCGCCCTCCGAAGGGCCCGAAGTACCGCCCGACGACGGAACTGGCCTCCGACAGCCCCGCTGCCCCGGCAAAGAGCCTTCCCGGGGCGATGACCGGGACACCGAGCGAGCGCCCGCCGACGTAAAGCCCCGCGCCGCATTCCCACCCCGCACATCGAGCGCGCCCTCTGTCCCCGGCATGTACATCGGCGCTTTGGAGAATATCGAAACCGACCAAAGCACAACAGCTCGCTTCTATAGATGGAATGGACATGGAAGATACTGAAAGGATAGGACCATGACCGAAATCTCGTGGCCCCTCATTCGGGGCAGCTCTGCCCGATGTCGCGATCCCTTCGCAGGTCGGCTTCAAGCTCTTCGACAATGACCCGAAGCAAACACGCCGCAAGTGGATCAGTGACCTCCCGCGACAAAAGCTGATAATGCGCGATCTGAACCTCCTGCTCTCGGAACTGGCGATCTGTCATGGGGCTGCCCTCCGACAAACCGACGCAGAGACGGCCCAGTTGTTTCACTAAAGTTTTCGGATCATTTTCTATGGTTTCTATCTAGTAAATCCGCACACATGCCTGCCGCTGGATCGGCCTTACCGTAGGCCAATTCGGGCCACGCTCATTCCGCGATTTCTCTCGGCTCGC
>NZ_AUGA01000039.1:0-81952 GCF_000426785.1 Bradyrhizobium sp. th-b2 | reverse complement strand
ACTGCGCTTGATGGCTCTACCCCCTCGACGATGCAGATGCAGATCGACGAGATCCAGCTCTATCGATTGCCCGGCAGCGCCGGCTCCGTTACTGGCGCGAGGGTCGACACCTCCTCGCCGGTCACGCCACCGTCCCAGCCGACCACGACGTCCACGGACACGACCGCTACCTCAACTACCACTCCGACCACTGTTGTCACGCCGACTGCAACCTCGGACACGACTTCGCCGAGTACCGCGGCAGTCGACCCGGGAACGGCTACTACAACGACCGTCCCCAGCCTCCTAAGCGCCATGGGACTGGCTTCACCGTCCGGCTGGTCGGCCAGCACGACCGGCGCAAGCACTGGAAGCTGGGCAAACCAAGATTTTGCGCAACCGAGCTCGTTGGCAGACCCCGCACGGCAGACGGCCTCTTGGTCTGGAGATCAGGGCACGGCGGCGGCGTCTCAGGCAAGCAACAGCTTTGCGTTGCTGAACCAGTATCTGACCAGTAGCTCCGGTCGGGTCGATGGGGGTTCGATCGCTGTAGCGATGAGCGGCGCCGCCTGGGCACAGGACTCGTTCCTGACCAAACCTCAGAGCTAGTGCGTTAGCGGGCCTCACGCGGGGGGCTGGCCCTTCAAGGGGCAATCCGTTGTGTGGTGAGCCTTGGCGTGTGTCGTCCGGCAACGTCGTCGCCAAGGCTCTCACTCCCCGTGCTGGCGTCATGGTTTTCTAACGAGCGCCTGCAGCAGTCCGCCAACTTCTGGAGCTGCATGTCTTTAACTATTCCGTCTGAGCCGGGCCTAAACAGTGCCGCTTGTTCCCGCTGGCATAGCACGCAACATTCTGCTGCCAACTCGCCAAGGTGCCAGACCGGCGGAAGAAGTGTTCATGAGCGGTCACGCTCTGCAATAGCAGAGTGTCGCGACGGCCGACGCCGAAACAGTCGTCCGGCATCACGAACGAATTGCTATGCCAGCCAACTCGCTGCGTAGCTCGCGCTCGGTTTGGGCTTTTCACCTGAATCAGGAAGCTATTGAACAGGCCGCGCGCGGTTTGGCTCGGCGCGATAAAAAATCCGCCGTCCATGAGGAGCTGACGCGCGATTCGACATCGGCCGAAGTGAATCACGATCAATTCCCTGACTGTCCGACGGTGTGACCTGTGTCTTTGTTTCCGTTTGTTTCCCCTGCGGATAGCAACTTCACGGCATCGCTAACCGCACACGGCTCGACGCGGCGGTGGCGCAGTGGAAGCCTGACGCCTAGCCCCGGAGGAAATACATCCGCATTGCTCGATCGCGGCGCTGCCTGTCCCGCTACGCAAACTTTCGTCTCAGCCGCAGAACCTGTTCGCCATGTCCGGCGACAAACATCTCAAGCCAACGGGCGGCGGCCTTCAGTGCGTCCGGGAGAATGACGTGATGTCGGACAGGTCTGTGCTCGCCTGCATCGTCTGCTGCGCCGTGATGCTTGGTGCGCTCGGCGCGTCCGTGCATGCGCAGACGCCGTCGGCCTGCAAGGAGCCGCGGACCAGCACCAGTCGGGTCCCGATATTCTCGCCGCCGCTCGCCAACGTGGTGACGGGCACGGGACGGCTGCAATTCTATTCGGCGCCGAATCTGCACTGTCCGGTCAGCGGCGTCTTCGTCATTCCGAATGACGAGCTCGTCGCCTATGCGCAAACCAGTGATGGCTGGTCGTCGGTGATGTACGTCAATCCGCGGACGGGCAACGACGTCTCGGGTTGGGTGCGGTCGGCGAGGCTGAAGACGACCGGAACCGTCGGTCCAAAGCAGTAGGCCGCCGTGGCGTGCCGCGCCGTAACGCATGCCCGCCGGGGCATCAATGGATCGCCGCGTACATGATCTTCTCCTCGGTGGCTTCGAGCGCGGAGAATTCCTCGACCACCTTGCCTTGGCGCGACACGAGGATGCGGTCGGAGAGCGCCATGATCTCGGGCAGATAGGACGAGATCACCACCACCGCTTTGCCCTCATCGGCGAGCTGGTTGATCAGCTCGTGGATCTCGACGATGGCGCCGACGTCGACGCCGCGCGTCGGCTCGTCGAAGATGATAAGCTCGGGCTCCTGCACCAGCGACTTGGCGATCACCACCTTCTGCTGGTTGCCGCCTGAGAGCTCGACCACCTTGGCCTCATCGCCGATGGCGCGAACCTTCAGGCGCTGGGTCCAGGTCTTGCCGACCGAGTTGGTCTCGCGCCGCGACAATAGCATCCGCCCGCGGGGGAACTTGGAGAGCAGGCCGAGATAGATGTTGCGGGCGATCGAGGCGGTCTCGAAGAAGCCCTCCACCTTGCGATCCTCGGTCACATAGGCGATGCCGGCCTTGACCGCCGGCGCCGGGACCCGGTAGCGCACCGGCTTGTCGTGCAGCAGGATCTCGCCGCCGTGGAAGAAATCGCGCTTCAGCACGCCGGAGACGATCTTGAAGGTTTCGGTGCGGCCCGCGCCGACCAGGCCGAACACGCCGGTGATCTGCCCGGCAAACACCGACAGCGAATTGTTCTTCACCATCGGTGCCATCTTGAGGTTCTGCACGGTGAGCACGCGGGCGCCGGCCGGACGGACGCTGGGCTTCCGCGCGCCATACAGCGTGTTGGAGAGGTCGCGTCCGACCATCGCCTGCACGATCGCCGCCCGGTCGAACTTCGCCGCATCGTCGGTGATGACGTGCTTGCCGTCGCGCAACACGGTGATGCGGTCCGCAAGCAGCAGGGCCTCTTCCAGGGCGTGCGAGATGAAGATGATCGAGACGCCGCGCTTCTTGAGGTCGCGGACCAGGTCGAAGAAGTACTTCTTCTCTTCCGGCGTCAGCGACGCGGTCGGCTCGTCGAAGATGATGACCTTAGCCTTGTGCAGGACCGCGCGTGCGATCTCGACCATCTGCTTCTTCGCCGCGCCGAGCCCGCCTACGGTCGCAGTCGGCGTGACGTCGAAATTGAGCGATTGCAGGAATTGCTGGGCGGCGATGTAGATGCCGCGTAGTCGGTTGTAGAATTTCTCCTGCCCGAGAAAGAGATTTTGCGCCACCGTCATGGTCGGCACCAGGCTGTTCTCCTGGAACACCATGGCGATGCCGAGATTGCGGGCCTCGAGCGGCGTCCGCGGCGCGAACTCTGCGCCATCGACCGTCATGACCCCCGAGGTCAACGCTACGACGCCGGCCATCACTTTCGTCAGCGTCGACTTGCCGGCGCCGTTCTCGCCGACCAGCGCATGGATCTCGCCGCGGCGGAGCTCGAAGTCGACGCCCTCGATGGCGGGCACGCCGGCGTACAGCTTGGTGGCCTTGCGCAGGGACAGCACGATGTCGCTCATGAGCCGACCTCCTCGGCGAGCCCGGCGAGAGGCAGTTTCAGCACGCGGCCCGGTCCCTTGGCGATCAGCACAAGGTCGTCGCCCATTTCGAGTGCCGCGACGACGCCGTGGTTGATGCCGTCGACCCGGCTGTGCAGCGAATACATTGGCTTGCCGTCTTCGCTCAGCCGGATCACGAGTCCGTAGGAACGTGGCGGCGCCCATGGCTTGATGACGCCCATCGTCTTGATGTGTGCGCCCTGCATCGGTTCCTTGAATGAGAAGCCCGAGCGCAGCCGCGGTGCCACCCAATAGGCCGGATCGATCTCGGCCATCATGCGGCGCCGGTAGCCCGGCTCGCGCAGCACGAACTCGATCAGCTGAGTGCGTGCGGTGAATGCGGTGAGCCAATAGCCGCCGCCCGCGGCCTTCGACAGCCGCGAGGGATAGACGGGCAGGTGACCGAGCACGACCTGCGGCGGCCTGCCGTCCGCGACCAGGACGAGACGATGCCGCCAGCTCTCGCTGACCAGCACGCCATCGCCGCGCGCGCAAGCGCCGAAGGCGTAGCCGAGCTTTGAGGCCAACGGCTTCACCAGCTTGGTCCTGGGATCGAGCCGGAACACCCGGCCACTCCGGTTGAGCTCCATCAGGTCGCGCGCCCAGTCGTCGACGCCGCAGGTCGCCGAGCCATCAGTTGCGATCAAGGTCCCGTCGCCCGCCGGGCTCAGCGCGTTGATCGCATTGAAGGCGGTGTCGCTGAACGTCACGCTCGGCTCGCCGGCCGAGGGGTTGGCATAGAGCCGCACCTCGCGGCCGCCGAGCGCGACCGCGATGCCGCCGTCGGCGAACGCGCAGAGCGCCGAGATCGGTTGTTCGAAGCTGCGCAGCTCGGTCGCGGCGCTGCCGTCGAGGCGCAGCAGGCGCCGGCCGTCGGCGACATAGAGGTTGCGGTCGTCGGTTGCGAGGTCCTCGGGCGCCTCGCATTCCAGTAAGGTCGTCGCGGCCTCGAGCTTCTGGTTCGGCTTCAGCGCACCGTCGAACGACGGCACGGTGATGGTGGCCTCACCGCGCCCAAGAAAGCGGTTGGCGAATTCCCTGACAGCCGCTATCACGACAGCTTCCCCCAGCGCTTGTCATACTGCACGAAGTTCGGATCGGCGTTCGCGAGCTTGTAGCGGCCGATCCGGTTGTTCATGATGCCGCCGAGATAGAGATAGCCGCGATGCTCGCGCATCGAGGTGATCATCGGATGGTTCTCGCCGCGCAGGTCCCAGAACGATTCGAGGATCTTGCCCTGCTCGTTGAACTTGACGACGCAGCCGGTGTTGATGTTCGGGAACAGCCATTCGTCGACCGGGACGCGCTTGGCCATGCGGCGGCGGAAGCCGGGCATCTTCCAGGCGAGGTCGAGCGAGGGGCTGCGCATGCCGACCAGCGCCAGCCAGTAATTGCCGTCGGAGGCGAGATTGATGTTGTCGGGATAGCCCGGCAAATTGTCCATCACGACCTCGACCTGGCCCTTCTTCGGTCCCGCGAACCACAGTCGCTTGATCGAGCAGCCGAAGGTTTCGGCGAACAGGATCGACTGGCCGTCGCTGGCGACGCAGATGCCGTTGGGGAATTTGAGGCCGCGCAGCGCGGTGTGCGTGGCGCCAGTCTTGGTGTCGTAGCAGATGATGCGGCCATTGCCGCGCGCCTCGAGGCCATCGATCGGCCATTCGTCCATCTCGTAGCGCACGGTGGCTTCCGAGAAGAAGATCAGGCCGTCGTCAGTGATGTCGAGGTCGTCGGCCAGCCGCAGGCGGCTGTCGTCGTTCACCGAATGCATGCTGCGATTGGTTTCATCGGTGGCCTTCTCGACCGTACCGTCAGGCTTGATGCGGTAGAGGCCCATGCCGCCGATGCAGACATAGAGATTGTCCTGCCGGTCGAAGGCCATGCCGAGCGGCTGGCCGCCGATATGGGCGAACACCTCCATCCGCTGATAGTCGGGCGCGTAGAAGCGCATGATGTCGCCATGCCGCGAGCCGGCATAGAGATTGTTGTTGCGATCGAGGATCACGTCCTCCGGCGCCTCGATGCGGCCGAGCCCGATCAATTCGACGTCGCGCAGCTTGTCGTTCTGCTCGAACGGGCCGCCCTGGCCGATCTCGGTCGCGGGGGGCGGCGGCAAGGCGTGATAGGTCGGCGCGACATAGACCTTGCTGATGATGCGGGTGCGGTTCTTCTGCCAGCGGATGTCGACCATGGCGGCGATCAGCAGAATTTCCGCCAGCGCCATGCGGTTGATGCCGCCGCGTGCGTTGAGCGTGGTCAGGCCGTTGGTGACCAGGAGCACGATCAGCACGCCGACCAGCGATTTGGCGACCGAGCCCTTGCCGCCGCCGAGCGTGATGCCGCCCAGCACGGTCGCGGTCAGGACGATCACCTCGAGGCCGACGCCGATGTCGCCGCCGACGGTGCCGAGCCGTGCCGCGAAGAACAGCGCGGCGATGCTGGTCAGCACGCCGCTTGCGACATAGCAGAGCGCGATGGTGCGGCGAACCGGAATGCCGGAATTATAGGCCGAGCGGCGCGAGCCGCCGATCGCGGTGATGTGCCAGCCCGGGCGCAGCCGGGTCATGAAGATATGGCCGAAGATCGCGATCGCGATGTAGACGAGGGCGACGCTCGGAATCCCGAACACGTCGCCGCCGCCGATGAAGTTCCACGACGGGATGTCGGGAAAGGCCGCGGCGATCGAATTCGAATAGCGCTGGATCAGGAGATCGAACGCCGAACGGTAGATGATCAGGGTGATCAGCGTGGTGATGAAGGCGCGTAGCCGCAAATAGCCGATCAGCACGCCGTTGACGGCGCCGAGCAAGGCGCCGCAGGCGAGGGTCGCCACCACCACCGCCGGCACCGGCCAGTTCAGCACGTCGAGCAGATAGAGCGCGCAGAAATCCGTCAGCGCGAAGATCGATCCGACGGACAGATCGATGCCACCGACGATGACGACCAGTGCCATTCCGAGCCCGATGAAGCCGATTTCGCCGGCCTGCCGCGCGGTGTCGGCAAGGCTCGACGGCGACAGGAAGTGATCGATGGAGCGGCTGAGCGCGAAGCCGACGATCAAGAGCAGGATCACCGGAATTGCGGTCTCGGTCCAACGCTTCGACAGGATCTCGCCGAGGAGATGATCCGGCCAATAGCGGTAACGCAGGCTCGTCAAGGTGTCGCGCATCGGCATTCCAAAGGCGTTCGATTTGGGAGGTCGACGTCCCGGGCGTGACCCGGGACGTCGAGCGGGAATGGCCGGGCTATTTCTTCAGGTCGCTGAGATTCCAGCACGCGGTCGGACTGTCCGCGTTCTCCTTGGTGATCGGAATCAGAGTCGTGTATTCCGAACCCTTGATCGAACCGGCCTTGGCGCCCGACGACAGCAGCCATTTGATCGTGCCGGCCATCTGCGCGGCCTGGGTCGGCACGTCGTAGCTCATGTTGAGGTCGAAGGCGCCGGACTTTACGAGTTCGCAGGCGCCCTTGCGTTCGCCGCCGCCGGAGGTTGCCACGAACACCTTGCCGGTCAGGCCGGCTTCCTTCACCGCGGCCGCGGTGCCGATGTCCATGCCGTCCCAGAAGCCGACGATGCCGCAGAGATCAGGATTCTGCTTCAGCACGGTCTGGGTGATCGCCTTGGCCTTCGCCGCATCCCAGTCGGCCGCCTGGCTCGACACCACCTTGATCTCCGGATGCTTGGCGAGCACGTTCTCAACGCCCTTGAGCGTGTAGGCACTGGCCGCCGCCGAGAGCGCGCCCTGCACGATGGCGATCTTGTTCGACTTGCCCTGGCAGGCCTTCACCACCGCCTCAGTGTCTTTCTCGCCGATCTCGATCCAGTTGGCGCCGACGAAGGCCGAAGAGCGATAGGCCGAGCCCATGTTGATCTGGATGACGTAGATGCCCTCGTTCTCGGCGCGCTGCAGCAGCTTGGCATAGGTCTGCACGTCCGGATTGTGGATCACCATCACTGCCGGCTTTTCCGAGATCAGCGAGGTCACCGCCTGCGCGCCGGCATTGGTGTTCCAGTTCGGATCGCGGATCTCGAACTTCACGCCGAAGGGCTCGAGCTCCTTCTTCATGCCGGCGTACCAGCCTTCGGTGAGGTCGAAGTTCATGGCGACCGGAACGTAGGCCACCGTCTTGCCGGCGAGAGCGTCCTTGAACGGCTTCTGGAACGGTTCGTCGAGGCCCTGCTGGGCCAGGGCCGGTGCGGCGATGGCCGCAAGCCCCAGTGCTATGGCGGTCACCTTTGCAGAACTGACAATGCGCTTCATCGCTTCCTCCTTGGTTATGGTTGTTTCTCTGTTGGATCAGATGTCGCCCTGCTGTGCGGTTTCTTCGTTGCGCGGGTTCAGGAATGAATCCGTGATGACCGCGAGCAGCAGGACGACGCCTTTGACGAGGTTCTGTCCGGCGTAGGAGATGTCCATGATGGTCATGCCGTTGAGCATGGTGCCGATCAGCAGCGTTCCGATGATGACGTTGAGCACGCCGCCGCGGCCGCCCGACAAGCCGATGCCGCCGAGCACGACGACCAGGATGACGTCGTAGATCAGGGTCGAATTGAAGATGCGGGTCGGCATCGAGTTGACGGAGGCCGCCATCACGAGGCCCGCGAAGCAGCCGATCAGCGCCGCGACGACATATTGCAGCACGATGATCGGGCGCGAGGGGATGCCGGTGACGCGGGCCGCGTAGGGATTGTCGCCGATCGCGTAGATGTAGGCGCCCCAGCGGGTCCGGCGCAGCAGGAACGCGACCACGACGCAGGCGATCGCGAACATCACGATCGAGGTCGGAATGCCGACGATGGTACCTTGTCCGAGCCGCTCGAAGCCGGCCATGCCGTCGCTCCACTGCACGACGTCGAGCTGGAACAGCGCGGTCTGGCCGAGGCCGGCGAGCAGCAGGCCGCTCGCCAGTGTCGCGAACAGCGACGGGACTTCGGCGTAGGCAATCAGCCAGCCATTGACCAGACCGAAGCCGATCGTGAGCAGCACGGCCGTCAGCAGCGAGGTCGGCAGCGAGTGTCCGTTCTGCACCATCTGCAGCACGAGCCCCGGAGGTACCGCGAGGGCTGCGATCAGGGAGATATCGATGCCGCGCCCGATCACGACGATCGCCATCGCAAGCCCGAGGATGCCGAGCACCGCCACGTTCTGCAGCAGCGTCAGCATGTTCTCCGGCGTCAGAAAGCCGCGCAGGAAAATCGAGAACGCCAGGAAGAGGACAGCAAATACCGCGAAGACGATCTCCTGCTGATTGAACCGCAATCGCTTCATTGCCTCGTCCTTCCTGCGGCTATGGATGCGCCCGTCTGCCTGGATTTTGCGCGGGAGGTGGTCGCAACGCGGCTCGGCCGCGCTCTGCCGGCGACCGCGGCGTCGATAAACGTGCCGACGGCGTTGATGTAGGTTTCGATCGAGGTGCCGCGTCTGCGGTATTTCCAGCGTTTGACGTACCAGTCCTGCAGCAGCGGCTTGATCAGCGAGGCCGTCAGCGTGATCTGATCGATCGCGAACACCCCGCTGGCGACGCCCTGCCTGAGGACGTCCGCGATGATCTTCTCGGTCATCACCTCCATCTCGATGGCGCGCTGGCGTTCCGCGGCCGGAAACGACTTCGCTTCCATGAAGCAGAACACGAACCAGGGCTGCATCGCCTCGCTCATGCGAATATGGGTCGCGATGATCCAGTGCAGATGCTTGCGCGCATCCTGCTTGACGTTGGCGGGCGGCGAGTTGAGGACCTCCGCCGCCGTCTCGGCGACCTCGCCGAGGATCATCGACAGCAGCGTCGGTTTGCTGTCGAAATAGGTGTAGAGGCCGCCCATGCTGAGGCCGGAGGCCTCTGCGAGCTGGCGCAGGGTGGTGGCGTGAAAGCCGTGCTTGTTGGAAAGCGTGAGCGTCGCGCCGATGATGCGCGTGAGGTTCGGAACGGCGAGATGCGTTTTCTGGACCCGGATGGAATCGCGATGACGTTCGAGGATGCGTGCGCAAAGCACCTCCATCGCGAACGCATTCGTCCCCGGCCGCTGACGCGCGAGACCCAAATTGCCTCCCTGGCTATGTTCCCGGACCATTTCATTTTGTTGCTGGTCCGGGTGTGGGCTTTGCGCCCTTGCGTCATTCCTAGCCTACGAAACGGCCGTCGGAAAAGGGGGATGAGCAAATTTTCTGAGAGAGCGCTCGCTCGTTTTTTGGCGCATTCGCGTTGTTTGCCCGTGGCCCAGCGTTGCTGTCGCGGCTCTCGGGAATTTTTCGGTTGAAAGGACAGCACAAATTCCCGGTGCTCTGGTCGAGCTACATCCAGCTAGGCGGCCGTCACATTTCTGACGATGGGCATGTGGGAAGCTGCGGAGAGCAACCGCTTGCTGATTCGATGCGCAAATCCGATGTGACTTGTCCCCATTGCGAGGCCGGCTATCGCCGGATCGAATTGACGTCGAAGGGTGGCACCGCGGGTGAGTTTCGCTGCCTGGTGTGCGGCCACATGATCGAGCTGATGGATGGTTCGACCGATGTCGCGTTTCGGCTGACCGTGCAGCCGAGCAAGACGTCCTACGCCTTCTAGAAGCTGTGCGTTCGCGCGCGAGATGATGCGACGTTCCCGCAACTATTCGCCGCGAATATCGCTCGGCGCCTTGTTGGTCCAGCGGTGGAACGCGCGCCTGAAGTTTGCCGCATCGCTGAAGCCGAGCGCCAGCGCGATATCCTCGTTGGCCAGCGTCGTGTTGCGGAGATATTTCAGGGCAATCTGGGTCCGCAGCTCGTCGTGCAGTCCGCGAAAGGAAAAGCCCTGCTGACGCAGTTGGCGCCGCAGCGACCGGTCGTTCACGCCGAGCTGCTTGGCGATGGCCTCGAAGGTCGGCGGCTTTGCGATGTCGCGGAGCAGGATGGCGCGAATCTTTCCGGCAACGCCGATCCGCAATCTCAGATCCCCGAGCAAGTCGTCGCACAAGGCGACGATGGTCGGATATGTCGTCTTGTTGCCGAGATCCGCTTTCTGGTCCAGCAATTGCGCCTTGAAGACGATCTGGTTGGCCGGCTGATCGAAGCGCACCGGGCATCCGACATGATCGAGCGGAAGATCGAAGTCCGCCGCCTGCGAGTAGGCGAGCGTGACTTCGGAGGGAGCGAAGCCCGGCCCCATGACGTCGCGCATCAGCGAGATGTGGATGCCGATCTGCATCTCGGCGATGAATCTGTAGAGCGCGGGATCGGCAAACGCGTGCAGATTGGGCTCGATGGTCCATCTCGCATGGATCTTGTCTTCAGTGAAGTCGATCGCCGCGAGCGGCGCCGCGAGCGTGTGATAACGCATCGCGAATTCCATTGCCTTGCGGAAGTCAGGGCAGCACAGCAGCGCATAGCCGTACATTCCGTACGTCGAGATGTGGATCGATGCGCCGATGCTATACGGCAGATGACGGTCGGTCGACAGCCGGACCGCGTTTTGACAAACGGTCATCAGCTGCGTCAGCGAGATTCGCGCTTGCGGTGAGTGAACGTCCGCGAGCGGAATATTCGTGTTGCGGAGAATGGCGTCGGGGAGGACGCCGTGGCTCGCCAGCACGTCGAAGACCGCGCCGAGCTTGGTTGTCTCGTAGACCTTGTCGCTGGCGCCGACGCTCAGCATGTCGCTGCGGGAGCCCAGGGGTCTCTTCGGTCGCGTTGTTGGTTGCAACTCGCACCAGCCTTTCCTGCGGCGCAGCAAATTGAGACGACAACGTTTGAGGCGACCGAGCTTCTCCGACTCGGCGGATTGCTGTTCGCCATCATCACGGAACATAACTGGTTCGCGGCACAACCCAAGAGGTATCAGCAGTCATATCAGTAGTCATATCAGCGGGTTCGCCCTTGTTGCAAAGCAGCAGAGAACGCGTCGAAGAGAGCAGCTTTGTTCAAGACCGCTGCCGTCGATGAGAGCAGCTTGTCCGGCTAAGACCCCGCCAATGTCCGGTTCGGACCTTCACAAATCTCGGGCGTCACGCGAGGCTTCGTCCTAATGTCACACCGTCAGGCCGTCGTGACGTAGGACGGCAGACCACACGATCCGCTCACTCAGAATCGCGGACGTTGGCCGGAGGACATGCCAGGTCGAGGGAGACTTCCATGGTTGGAAGACTGATTCAGACTGCCCAATCCGCCTATCAATATCCACTCATCTTCAAGCAGCTCTGGCACACGCCGCGCGTGCAGGCGCCAGACCAGGAGATCGTCTATCGCGATCTCAAGCGCTTCACCTATCGCCAGACCAGAGAGCGGATCGGCCGCCTCGCCTCGGCGCTCAGCAAGGCAGGCGTCGAACCCGGCGACACCGTCGGCGTGCTCGAATGGGACAGCCACCGCTTCCTCGAAGCCTTCTTCGCGATCCCGATGATGGCGGCCGTGCTGCAGACGGTGAATGTCCGCCTGTCGCCGGAGCAGATCGCTTACACGATCGATCACGCCGGCGCATCGACGCTGCTCGTCAACGACGAGTTCGTCGGACTGCTGGAAGGCATCAAGGCGCAACTGCCCAAGGTCAAGCGGCTGATCGTGATGTCGGACAAGCCATCGCCGCAGACCGGCGGCCTGTCCTTCATCGGCGAATATGAAAGCCTGCTGGCTGCCGCCTCGCCCGACTACGACTTTCCCGATTTCGACGAGAACACCCAGGCCACCACCTTCTATACGACAGGGACGACCGGCCTGCCCAAGGGCGTCTATTACAGCCACCGCCAGCTCGTGCTGCACTCGCTCGCCGGGCTCGCGCTGTTCGGCATGGCGGGGACGCAGGGGCGTTTCTCGCGCGACGACGTCTACATGCCGATCACGCCGATGTTCCACGTCCACGCCTGGGGCTTCCCCTGGTCGGCGACGCTGGCCGGCACCAAGCAGGTCTATCCCGGCCGCTACGAGCCGGCGATGCTGGTCAAGCTGATCAAGAGCGAAGGCGTCACCTTCACCCACGGCGTGCCGACCATCCTGCAGATGCTGCTCAACGCCGCCGCTGCGGCGAACGTCGATCTCCACGGTCTCAAGATGGTGATCGGCGGCTCGGCGTTGCCGAAGGCGCTGGCCAAGCAGGCAATGGCGGCCGGCATCGACATCTTCGCCGGCTACGGCATGTCGGAGACCGGCCCGCTCGCCGCGGTCTCCCATGTCCAGTCCAAGGACCTCAGCGGCGATCCCGATGGCGAGGTCGAGTTCCGCACCCGCGCCGGCATCGCCGGCCCGCTGGTCGACCTCCGCATCGTCGATCCCGACATGAAAGACGTGCCGCATGACGGCAAATCCGCCGGCGAGATCGTGATACGGGCGCCCTGGCTCACCCAAGGTTACTACAACAATCCGCAAACCTCCGAAGAACTGTGGGCGGGTGGCTACCTGCACACCAGCGACATCGCGGTGATCAGCCCCGGTGGCTGCGTCCATATCACCGACCGCATCAAGGATGTGATCAAAACCGGCGGCGAGTGGGTCTCGTCGCTGCAGATCGAGGATCTGATCTCGCAATGCGCCGGCGTTGCCGAGGCCGCGGTGATCGGCGTCAAGGACGAGAAATGGGGCGAGCGGCCACTCGCGCTCGTAGTCAAGAAACCCTCCGGTGCCGACGGCCTCAGCGATGCTGCCATCAAGGACCACCTCAAGGTGTTCGCCGACCAGGGCGTCATCTCGAAATACGGCATCCCCGGGACGATCCTGTTCATCGACAGCATTCCCAAGACCAGCGTCGGCAAGATCAACAAGAAAGAGCTACGCGAGCGGTACGGCGACACGTGACGATGCGCGCGCAGCCGAGAAGGGTTCGAGGAGGACCACAAGATGAGCAATCTCACGCTTGCCGGCCTGGGCGAACATGTCGGACAGGAGCTCGGAATCTCCGACTGGGTCACGGTCGACCAGCAGCGTATCGACGCCTTTGCGTCCTGCACCGGCGATCACCAGTGGATTCATGTCGACGTTGAACGGGCCAGGCGCGAGAGCCCGTTCCGCGGTCCGATCGCGCATGGCTATCTGACGCTCGCGATGGTGGCATCGCTCTCGATGCAGGTCGGCATCATCCCGCGCGACGCCGCAGCCGGGCTGAACTACGGCATCGACAAGGTCCGTTTTCTGGCGCCGGTGCCGTCCGGCGCCCGGGTGAGGCTGCGCGTCGTGCTTGCCGGCATTGAGCGGAGGGAAGGCGGCCAGGTGATCATGAAGACCCAGAACACGCTGGAGGTCGAAGGCTCCGACAAGCCCGCACTGATCGCCGAGACGCTGGCCCTTCTGATCCCCGCGGCGGGAGCAAAGCAATGAGCACGGAAAATCGCAGCCCAGACTCGCCGGCGTCTGACGTGTCCGAGGCGGCGTCCAGGAATACGCTGGCGCTCAATCCACTGGTCGGGATCCAGGGCCAGGACCTCGTCGAGGGCGCCGGCATCCTGTTCAAGGCCGTCATGAACGAGCCGAAAGTCGCGACCGAGCAGTGGCTGTCGTTCGTCGGCGAGCTCGGCTCCATCGTGTCCGGCAAGTCCGAGCGCGCGCCGAAGGCGGGCGACAAGCGGTTCGCCGATCCGACCTGGAAGGAAAGCTCGCTGCATTCTGGCCTGCTCAAGGCCTATCTGGCGTGGGGCGAGGCGGTCAACGGCCTGGTCGACAAGACCAGCCTCAGCGACATCGACAAGCAGCGCGCGCACCTGATCACGGAGATCCTGATCGACGCCGTCGCGCCGACCAACACGATGCTCACCAACCCGGCGGCGGTCCGCAAGTTCATCGATACCGGCGGACAAAGCCTGTGGTCCGGCCTGAAGAACTACATGGATGACCTGACACGCAATCGCGGCATGCCGTCGATGGTGGACATGAGCGCCTTCAAGGTCGGCGAGAACCTCGCGACCACCCCGGGCGCCGTGATCTTCCGCAACGAGCTGCTCGAGCTGATCCAGTACACGCCGACGACGCCGACGGTCAGGAAGCGGCCGCTGGTGATCACGCCGCCGCAGATCAACAAGTATTACGCGCTCGACCTCTCGCCGGACAAGAGCATGGTGCGCTTCCTGCTCGAGAGCGGCATCCAGGTGTTTGCTGTGAGCTGGCGCAACCCGACGGCGGCGCACCGCGACTGGGGGCTGGACACCTATGTCGCAGCGCTGGACGAGGCCGTCGACGCGGCGCGCGAGATTTCCGGCAGCGAGGACATCTCGATGATGGGATCCTGCTCCGGCGGCATCACCGCGTCAGCCTATTTCGCGACGCTTGGCAGCGCCGCCGAAAAGAAGATCAAGAACCTGGTGCTGGCGGTCTGCCTGCTCGACCCCAACTCGGCCGAGGAGAGCACGTTCGGCTGCCTGATGACGCCCGAGACCATGCGGGCGGCGAAGGCCTCGTCGCAGCTGCGCGGCATCGTCGACGGCCACGACCTGGCGCGGATGTTCGCCTGGATGCGGCCCAACGATTTGATCTGGAATTACTGGGTCAACAACTATCTGCTCGGCAACCAGCCGCCGGCGTTCGACATCCTGTACTGGAACGCCGACACGACCCGCTTGCCGGCGGCGCTGCATGGCGACTATCTCGATCTCTATTTCTCGAACCCGTTCGTCAACGCCGGCAAGCTTAAGCTCAACGACAAGACCATCGACATGAGCAAGGTCAAGGCCGACAGCTACGTCGTCGCCGGCATGACCGACCACATCACGCCGTGGAAGGGCGTCTACAAGACCGCGCAAATCATGGGCGAGGGCACCACCTTCGTGCTGTCGAGCAGCGGGCACCTGCAGAGCCTGATCAATCCGCCGAGCAATCCGAAGGCGTCCTTCATGATCGGACCGATCTCCACCGACAAGCCCGATGCGTTCATGGCCTCGGCCGAAAAGCGCAAGGGGAGCTGGTGGCTCGACTGGCGCGACTGGCTGCAGCCGCGCTCTGGCGACGAGGTCAATGCGCCGGCCGTGCTCGGCAGCACGCGCTATCCGACCCTTGCTGCGGCTCCAGGAACCTACGTCTTTGACTGAAGATATCACCAGCGCCGACAAGGCAAGTCCGGGAAAGGTTGGGCCGGCAGCGGTGGCGCAGCGCAGCGCGATCGAGACGCGGCAGGTCACGATCGACGGCCAGCTGCTCCAGGTCGCGATCCGGCACGGTGACGGCAGCGCGCCGCCGCTGTTGCTGTTCAACGGGATCGGCGCCAATTGGGAGCTGGCGCGGCCGTTCCTCGAAGCGCTCACCAATACGACCGCCATCATCTTCGATGTGCCCGGTGTCGGCGGGTCGCCGAGGACGGCATGGCCCTATCGACCGTCGACGCTGGCGCGGCTGGCCGCCGATCTTGTCGCGGAGCTCGGCCATGCCGAGGTCGATGTCGCCGGCGTGTCCTGGGGCGGTGGAATCGCGCAGCAGTTCGCGCATCAGTTTCCAAAGCGCTGCCGGCGGCTGGTGCTTGCCGCGACCGCGCCGGGTTTCACCATGGTGCCGGCAAGCCCAGCGGTGCTGTGGAAGATGGCGACGCCGCGCCGCTACACCGACAAGGGCTACATGAAGACGATCGCCGCCGACATCTATGGCGGGGCGTTTCGCGATGACCCGTCCCTGATCGGCCGGCATGCGGCTGCGATGCATGGCGCGCGCAGCATGGGTTACTTCTATCAGCTGCTCGCGATGACCGGCTGGACCAGCCTACCCTGGCTGTGGTCGCTGCCGCAGCCGACGCTGATCCTGATGGGCCGTGACGACCCGCTGGTGCCTCCGATCAATGGTCAGATCATGGCGAGCCTGATCCCGAATGCCGAGCTGCACATGATCGACGACGGGCACCTGTTCATGGTGACGCGGCCAAAGGAAACCGCCGGCCTGATCGAGGCATTCCTGGCTGACGAGAGCCGTCAGGCCGCGGCGTCATCGCTGCTCTCGCGCACCACCAGTTACCTCAGGGATCTCGTTCCAACGTCCGGAGACGGGCGGCAAAAATCGTAACCACAGGGAGGACATCATGACGGATAACAGCTCATATATCGATATGCTGCGGAAGTTCGGTAGTGATCTCGGCTTGCCGAAGCTGAACGTGGACGAATTGCTGCAGGCCCAGAAGAAGAACCTCGAAGCGCTCGGCCAGAGCGCGAAGGTCGCGGCGCAAGGCGCGCAATCGGTGGCGCAGAAGCAGCGCGAGGTGCTGGAGGCCGGGCTGCGCGAGGCCTCGACGTTGGCGCGCGAATACAAGCCGCTTGGCAAGGTCCACGAGAACCTCGCGTTGCAGACCGAATTCGCGCGGAAGATGTTCGATATTGCGGTGAAGGGCGCCCAGGACAGCGCGTCGACCGCGCGGCAGTCGACCACCGACGCGGTCAAGATCATCCAGGACCGCATGAAGGAAAGTTTTGAGGAGTTCCGCAGCAGCGTCCGTCCGAACAAGCCGACCTGACGTCACGACACGACGAATCCCGGCAGGACGTCGCGTTCTGCCGGGAGCGCGAGATATCAAGGCGAAACATCGCCAAGCATCAGGGAGGACACCATGGCAAACGCGCAGGCAACACGGGCCGCCAAGCCGGACTACGCGCCGCCGCCGATCAATGGCGATTTCTACGGGATTGCCAAGGTCCTGAACGAGACGGAACGCGCGCTGGTGCGGCGCGTGCGCGAGTTCACCGAAGGCGTGGTCGCGCCTGTGATCGAGGAGTTCTGGGCGCGCGACGAATTTCCGTTCGCGATCATCCCGAAGATGGCCGAGATCGGCATCGGCGGCGTCGGCTATCAGGGTTACGGCGCGGCCGGCGGCAGCTGGCTCCTGAACGGCTTTGTCGCGATGGAATTGGCGCGGGTCGATTCCTCGGTCGCGACCTTCTGGGGCGTCCACACCGGGCTCTCGGCGGGCTCGATCTATCTGTGCGGCGACGAGGCGCAGAAGCAGCGCTGGTTGCCGGCGATGATGCGCTTCGAGAAGATCGGCTCGTTCGGTCTCACGGAGCCGCTGGTCGGCTCCGCCACGTCGGGCGGGATGCTGACGACCTGCCGGCGCGAGGGCGACGTCTGGATCCTCAACGGCCAGAAGAAGTGGATCGGCAACGCCACCTTCGCCGACATCAACGTGATCTGGGCGCGCGAAGAAGGCTCCAACCAGGTGAAGGGCTTCGTCGTCGGTAAGGACAATCCCGGCTTCTCGGTCGAGAAGATCAAGACCAAGATGGCGCTGCGCGTGGTGCAGAACGGCTTGATCACCCTGAAGGATTGCCGCGTGCCCGAGGCGGACCGCCTGCAAAACGCCAACACCTTCAAGGATACCGCCAAGGTGCTGCGCATGACCCGCACCGGGGTGGCGTGGTTCGCGGTCGGCTGCGCGATGGGCGCCTATGAGCATGCGCTGCGTTACGCGACCGAGCGGCAGCAGTTCGGCAGGCCGATCGGCGGCTTCCAGCTGGTGCAGGATCTCCTGGTCAGGATGCTCGGCAACGTCACCGCGACGCAGGCGATGATGCTGCGGCTCGGGCAAATGCAGGACGAGGGCGTGATGCTGGACGAGCACGCCTCGCTGGCGAAGGCATTCTGCACCGTCAAATGCCGCGAGACGGTCGGCTATGCGCGCGAGCTGCTCGGCGGCAACGGCATCCTGCTCGAAAACCATATCGGCCGCTTCGTGGCCGATGCCGAGGCGATTTATTCCTATGAGGGCACGCGCGAGATGAACACCCTGATCGTCGGCAAGTCGATCACGGGATTGAGCGCCTTCGTCTGACAAGACGGAACCGAACGCCCAGATGGGAACATCATAACGAGTCAGGCGATCAACCGTACGACGGAGAAGCGGCATGAACGGCGCGGAGAGTCTTTTGCGGACGCTCGTCGAATCGGGGGTCGAGGTCTGTTTCGGCAATCCCGGCACGTCGGAGATGCACTTCGTCGCAGCCCTCGACAGGGTCAAGGGCATGCGGGTCGTGCTTGGCCTGTTCGAAGGCGCGGTGACTGGCGCGGCCGACGGCTATGGTCGCATGGCAGAGAAGCCCGCCGCGACGCTGCTGCATCTCGGGCCGGGCCTCGCGAACGGACTGGCCAATCTCCATAACGCGCGCCGCGCGGCGACACCGATCCTCAATATCGTCGGTGACCACGCGACCTATCACGCGCAATATGACGCGCCGCTCGCTTCCGACGTCCATGGCTTCGCACGGCCGGTCTCGGCCTGGGTGCATTCGTCGGCAAGCGCCCAGACCGTCGCTGCGGACGGAGCTCGTGCCGTTGAGGCGGCGCTGCAATATCCTGGTCAGATCGCGACCTTGATCCTGCCCGCCGACACCGCCTGGCTGGAAGCTGAGCGCCCGGCGCCGGCCTTGCCGAAGCCGATGCCGGCAGAGGTTTCGACTGAGGCGATCGACCAGGCTGCGGCCGCGCTCCGATCCGGCAAGAAAACCATGATGCTGATCCGCGGAGCCGCGCTGAAGGAGCGCGGGCTCAACGCAGCCGGTCGGATCGCCGCGGCGACCGGCGCACGGATCGCCTGCGATACCTTTGCGCCACGTTGCCAGCGCGGAGCCGGCCGCGTGCAGGTCGAACGCATTCCCTATTTCGCCGAGCAGATCGTCGAGTTCATGAGCGGGACGGAGCAGCTCATCCTGGTCGGCGCCAAGCCTCCCGTCAGCTTCTTCGCCTATCCGAACAAGCCGTCCTGGTGCACGCCCGAGAATTGCAGGATCGTCCATCTCGCCCACGCGCATGAGGATGGCGTCGTCGCCCTGGAGGCCCTTGCCGACGCAGTGAAGGCCGCAGGTCGGCCGCTGCACGTCGGCGCATTGAACAAGCCGGATATTCCGGCCGGTCCGCTTGATGCGCGCACGGCCGGACAGGTCATCGCCCATTATCTTCCTGATGGGGCCATCATTTCCGACGAAGGTGCGACGGCAGGCGGCGGCGTGCATCGGTTTGCAGCCAATATCGCGCCGCACGATCATCTGACGCTGACCGGTGGTGCGATCGGACAGGGTATCCCTCTCGCCACGGGCGCTGCGGTCGCCTGCCCGGACCGGAAGGTCGTCTGTCTCCACGGTGACGGTGGAGCGATGTATACGCTGCAGGCGTTGTGGACGCAGGCCCGGGAGCAGCTCGACGTCACCACGGTGATCTTTGCCAACCGCTCCTACGCGATTCTCAACATCGAGCTCGGGCGGGTCGGAGCCGGCGATCCCGGACCCAAGGCCTTTTCGATGCTCGATCTGCACAATCCCGAGCTTGATTGGGTCAAGCTTGCGTCCGGCATGGGCGTAGAGGCAAGCCGCGCAACCTCGGTCGAGGAATTCGCGAGCCAGTTCGCCAGTGCGATGAAGGATCGCGGTCCCCGTCTGATCGAGGTCATTTTGTGATTTTAGGCGTCGGCTTGACCGAACTGCCTACCGCTTCACCGCGGGCGGCAGGTCGCTTGCTTCGACATCCCGTTGAGACAGGAAAGTGATCGCCACGATCGCGGCGGCAAAGCCGGCGGCAGCGCCGACCCCGAGCGCCCAGCGCGGGCCGAGGTGATCGGCAACCCAGCCGACGATCGGTGCGCCGATCGGCGTGCCGCCGAGCGCCACGCCGAGCCGCAGCGCCATCACCCGTCCGCGCATCGCGGGCTCGGTCGAGAGCTGCATCAGCGCGTTCGAGGTGTTGGTGACGGTCAGCGCGGCGACGCCAATCACGACCAGCGCCGCGGCAAACAGCCAATAGCTCGGCGCCAGCGCGGCCAGCGTGCAGCCCAGTCCGAAGATCGCCGATCCCAGCATCAGCGAGGCGAAGCGCGGCTGGTCGCGGCTTGCGGCCAGCAGCGCACCCGACATGGTTCCGAGCGCCATTATCGACGACAGCAGCCCAAAGCCGCGCGCATCGGTGTGGAACACGCCGACCGCCATGGTCGAGATGAAGATCGGGAAGTTCAGTCCGAAGGTGCCGATCAGGAACAGCATGATCAGCGTCGCCCGGAGATCGGGGCGCGACCACACATAGTGGAAGCCCTGCATGACGCTGCCCTTGGTGCGATGGGCCCGCGCGTTCGGGCGCAGCTCGGAGGTGCGCAGCAGGGTCAGCGACGTCAGCACCGCCAGGAAGGACGCGCCGTTGAACAGGAAGGCCCAGCCGGTGCCGACGGAGGCGATGATGAGGCCGGCAACCGCGGGGCCGATCATCCGCGCGGCGTTGAACGAGGTCGAGTTCAGCGCGATCGCGTTCGAGAGGTTGGTGTCGCTGACCAGCTCGGCAACGAAGGTCTGGCGCACCGGGGCATCGAGCGCGGCGGCACAGCCGAACAGGAAGGCGAACACATAGACGTGCCAGAGCTGCACCAGTCCGGTGACGGTGAGAATCCCGAGCATCAGCGCGAGCGCGCCCATCGTCGCCTGGGTCGCCATCAGAAGCTTGCGCTGGTTGAAATGATCGGCGGCATATCCGGTCCACGGCATCAGCAGCAGCTGCGGTCCGAACTGCAGCGCCATCACGATGCCGACGGCGGATGCACTATGCTGCGTGAGCTGGGTGAGGACGAGCCAGTCCTGGGCGGCGCGCTGCATCCAGGTGCCGATGTTGGACACCAGCGCGCCGGCGGCCCAGACCCGGTAGTTGAAGCTCGCCAGCGATCGAAAGACGCGTCTCATGTTCGGTGCGGTTCATTGCCGCCGTGAAACCGTCCGAACCGCCGCGCCAGGAACAGGCCGATCAGGAGGCCTCCGAGCCCGAGCGCCGCGACATCGCTGGTGGTCCTCAGGCCGAAGTCGCCGACGCGGCAGACCAAGAGATATCCGACGGCGAGGTTGAAGAAGCCCCACACGATGTTGACTGATGATGACGACAGGCCCTCGCCGGGCGGTTTCGCGAACGGGCTCTGGAACGGCTCGCCCATCATGCCGGCGACGACGTGTGGGATGGCATTGGTGAGGAAGGCGCCGCCAAAGAAGTAGGCGACGAGGTCAAGCCAGTTCATGCGCGTTGGTCCTTTCAAGGAGGTCGATGATCGCCTGCGTCGAGCCGGCTTCGCCGAGCCGCGGGAACACGTGTTCGATGCTGTAGGCATGCGCGTTCGGCCGCGCATCGGTCATCGCGTCGGTCGCCAGCGTGACGTTGAAGCCCGCCTCATAGGCTTGCCGGGCGGTGGATTCGACGCCGGTGCCGGTCGCGACGCCGGCGATCACGACCTGCGTGACGCCGCGGGCTCTCAGCTGGTTCTCCAGATCGGTGCTCGCAAACGCGCCCCATGTCCGCTTGGTCACGACAATGTCGTCCGGCTGCCGCTCGAGCTCCGGGATCAGGTCGGTCCAGCCGTCGGGAAATGGTCCACCAGCGCGCGGCCGCTCGGTGCGTCCCGGCGCAACGCCGTCAACATTGACCAGCACGATCGGCAGTCCGCGCTGCCGGAATGCGCTGATGAGCTCGCAGGTCCGCGCCACGACGTCTCCGAACGGATGCATGAAGGGTGAGCCGACCAGCCCGCGTTGCAGATCGACGACGATGAGCGCGGTGATCGGATCGAGCGTCGTCAGTGCCATGATCGTTTCCTTGTCCAGCGGATGTTTTCCGCGATCGGCGCGGCCAGTCTCAATCGTTGACCAGCCGTTTCAGCAGGCCGACGGCGGCGGCGAGCTCTTCCTGCTCCCGCGGCGACAGCCGCGCGGCGATGGTGCGCGAGAGCCAGTCCTGCCGCGCCGCGCGGCCGGTGCGCAGCCGCTCGCGGCAGGTCTCGGTGAGCGACATGATGGTCTGCCTTCCGTCGTCCGGATCGGGCGCGCCGCGGACCAGGCCCGCGGCCTCGAGCGCTGCGATCGCCGAGCTCATCGACTGCGGACGCATTCCCTCCGATCGCGCCAGGCTGGACACGGTCGCGGGGCCGTTCTTTTCCAGACGAAGCAGGACCGCAACCTGGGACGGCGGCAGATCCTCGCGCTGGCCCTGCTCGCGAAGCCGGCGCTTCAGCGTGCCAATCAGCAAACGAAGGTCTTCGGCGAGCGCGGAGGTGCGCGCTGAGCCGGTGCGGGCGGGTGAATTGCTCATACGAAGTCGATAGTAGATGCGAAGGTAAACTGTAAAGTTGATCTTAGCAGTTAAGCTTCATAATTCCGTGATTAGCCCATGCCGGTCGCGGTTTCGCCGTCAAGCGCAACGAGCGCTTGCCGCAGGGTTTCCACCAGTTCGAGCGCGACGGGCGAGGGGCGCCGCTGCGGGGGAAACACCGCGGCGAATTCGAAATCGATCCGCGGCAGGAAGCGGCGCGCCACGACGCCGCGGCTCTCGAACTCCCGCGCCGTGAACGGATCGCAGAGCGCGACGCCAAGGCCGGACGAGACCAGTCCGCACATGACCGACAGCATCGTTTCGACGCGCAGGATCCGGCGGACATCGTTGCGGCTGAAGGCCTGGTCGATGAGGTGGCGGCCGGTCGAGCCGGCCGATAGCGAGATGAACGTTTCGTCCTCGAAATCGCCCGGCTCGAGCGTGGCCTTGCTGGTGAGCCGGTGGCCGGCGGGCAGGATGGCGACGCGCGGCAGCGCGGGCATCCGCACGCATGGCAGACCGGAATGCGCGATCGGGGCCTCGGCAAAGCCGATGTCGCATTGATTGTTCAGCACCCAGTCGATCACGATCGGCGAGATCACGCCGAAGAAGGCGAGGTTGAAATTGGGCCGCTCTTTCAGGAAATGTCCGGTGAGCCGTGGCAGGAAGCCGTTGGACAGCGCAGGCAGCGCGGCAATTCGCAGCGTGCCGGTGCGGCGGCTGCGGATCTCTTCGGCGGCCGCGGTGATGCGCTCGAGGCCGACGAAGGAGCGTTCGACCTCCATATAAAGTGCCGTGGCCGCCGTGCTCGGCACCAGCCCGCTGCCACGCCGCTCGAACAGCTCCATCTTCAGCAGCGCCTGGAAATCACGGAGTAATCGGCTGACTGCCGGCTGGGTGACGGCCATCAGCTTGGCCGCCTCGGTCACGCTGCCGGTCAGCATCATGGCCCTGAAGGCCTCGACCTGCCGTGGATTGATCCGCGCCACCTTGTTCGTCCTTCATAATATTTCGGCATATGGAGCCTGTCATTATTCATTGGACGGCGAAAGCGAGGGCTGCGATCTTTTTCATCAAGTCTGGATGCCGCATGTTTTTTCAGCAGATTGGAATGGCTGAAAGGACGTTGGCGGTTTCTAGATACCGTTTTATCGCTCGGCTCGGGCTTTGAACGGGCGCAAGGCCAACCACACGCGCCGGCCTCCCGGTCATCGACTGCCGGGACGCCGCTGCGCAGCGAAATGGGAGCTTGGACGATGAAGACTCTTCGCCTTCTGTGCGCAGCCAGCCTCGCGGCGCTGGTCTCGGTGTCGTCGCAGGCCTCGGCCCAGCCGACGACGCTCTACGTCGCGGGATACGGCGGCTCGTACGAGAAGACGATGCGCGACGAGGTGATCCCCGCGTTCGAGCAGGCCAACGGTGTCAAGGTTCAATATGTCGCCGGCAACTCGACCGACACGCTCGCCAAGTTGCAGGCGCAGAAGGGCAACCAGCAGATCGATGTGGCGATCGTCGACGACGGTCCGATGTACCAGGCGATCCAGCTTGGCTTCTGCGGCAAGCTCGATGGTCTTTCCAACGTCGATCTCTACGACACCGCGCGCTTCAAGGACGACCGCGCGGTGGCGATCGGCATCGTCGCCACCGGCCTGATGTACAACACCAAGGTGTTTGCCGAGAAGGGCTGGGCGCCGCCGACATCGTGGAATGATCTGAAGGATCCGAAGTACCGGCAGCAGCTCGTCATTCCGCCGATCAACAACACCTACGGCCTGGAAGCGCTGCTGATGCTGGCGCGGATGAACGGCGGCAGCGAAGCCAATGTCGACGCCGGCTTCAAGATCTTCAAGAACGACATCAATCCGAACGTGCTGGCCTATGAGCCGTCGCCGGGCAAGATGACCGAGCTGTTCCAGTCGGGCCAGGCTGTGCTCGCGGTATGGGGCACCGGCCGCGTGCAGAGTTTTGCCAGCACCGGCTTCCCCGTCGACTTCGTCTACCCGAAGGAAGGTGCCGCTACGCTGCTCACGACCGCTTGCCCGATCGCCAAGCCGAACGCATCGCCGCTCGCCGGCGCCTTCATCAAGATGTTGCTTGATCCGAAGATCCAGCTCGTGCTGCTGAGGGAATATGGCTACGGGCCGGTGCTGAAATCGCTGGTGATCCCCGAGGGGCTCGGCAAGATGGCGCCGATCGGCGAGCGCGCGGCGAAGCTCTACAATCCCGACTGGACGGCGATCAACGAGAAGCGCGAGGACTGGACCAAGCGCTGGAATCGCGAGGTCGAGCGCTGACCTCGGGCGCAAGCCGCCTCTCGCCCGCGCCATCAATCCCGGCTCCTTCAATATCCGGAAAGCACATCGATGTCCTTTCTCGAACTCGAGCACGTTGCCAAACAGTTCGATTCGAAGACCGTCGTCGACGATTTCAGCCTCGCGGTCCGCAAGGGCGAGTTCATCTCGTTTCTCGGTCCGTCCGGATGCGGAAAGACCACGACGCTGCAGATGATCGCGGGCTTCCTCGAGCCGTCGCGCGGCGCGATCCGGCTCGAGGGGCGTGATCTCACCGCGGTGCATCCGGCAAGGCGCGGCCTTGGCGTGGTGTTCCAGAGCTATGCGCTGTTTCCGCACATGACCGTGGCCGAGAACGTCTCCTTCGGGCTCGAGATGCGGCGCGTGCCGCGGAGCCAGCGCGCCGAGCGCGTGACTGCTGCGCTCGCAATGGTCGGGCTTGCCGGCTTCGAGGAGCGCTATCCGCGGCGGATGTCGGGCGGCCAGCAGCAGCGCGTGGCGTTGGCCCGGGCGCTTGTCATCCAGCCGAGCGTGCTGCTGCTCGACGAGCCGCTGTCGAACCTCGACGCCAAGCTGCGCGAAGAGATGCAGATCGAGCTGCGCCAGATCCAGCGCACGCTGGGCACCACCACGATCCTGGTCACCCACGATCAGAACGAGGCGATGTCGCTGTCGGATCGCATCGTGGTCATGAGCCAGGGCCGCATCGAGCAGATCGGCACGCCGCAGGAGACCTATGAGCGGCCGGCGTCGGCCTTCGTCTCGCAGTTTCTCGGCAAGACCAATGATTTTGCCGCGACCGTGGACCGGACAGCCACGCCGGCACGGCTGGTCGCCGGCTCCTGGCATGCGCCGGCACCGGCGACTGTGGCCGGCCCGGTGACGATCAGCCTTCGCCCAGAACGCATCAGCTTTGCCGACGCAGGGCTCGCCGCCAAAATCGTCACCCGGATTTTCCAGGGCAATCACTGGCTGTTCCAGTGCGAGACCGAATGCGGGCCCGCGCTCGTGGTCCGTCAGAACGACGGCAAGCCGCAGCCGGCCGAAGGCGAGGCGGTTCTCCTGGCGTGGCGGCCGGAGGACATGAGCGTGCGCCCGAGTGGAGGCGTCGCATGAGCGCTGTCGACACCGCGCCGCGAGCCGTTGCGGCATCGTCCGGCCAGAGTTCAACAAGCGCGCCGTGGCTCTTGTCCGCGCCCGCGTTGATGCTGTTCGTCGGCGTGCTGGTGATCCCGCTCGCCATGACCGTGATGCTCTCGTTTCACGACTGGGGCCAATACAAGGGCATCGAGCCGGTCTTCATCCTGAAGAACTGGCGCGAGATCGCGAGCGATCCCTATTACGCGGAGATGTTCTGGCGGACATTCCGGATCGCGCTGCTGGCGACCTTGATCACCGCCGTGCTCGGCGCGCCGGAGGCCTACATCCTCAACCGCATGAGCGGACGCTGGAAGGGCTTCTTCATGCTGCTGATCCTCGGCCCGCTGCTGATCTCGGTGGTGGCGCGCACGCTCGGCTGGGCGCTGCTGTTCGGCGGCAACAACGGGCTCGTCAACAAGCTCCTGATGTCGCTTGGGGTGATCAACGCGCCGCTGCCCTTCATGTTCACCGAAACCGGCGTCGTCATAGCGCTGGCCCATGTCATGATGCCGTTCATGGTGCTCTCGGTCTGGGTCGCGCTGCAGCGCGTCGACCCGCAGATCGAGAATGCCGCGATGTCGCTCGGGGCCGGTGCCTTCACCATCGTCCGGCGCATCATCCTGCCGCAGATCATTCCCGGCGTGCTGTCGGGGGCGATCATCGTGTTCTCGCTGTCGGCCAGCGCATTCGCCACGCCCGCTATCATCGGCGGCCGCAGGCTCAAGGTCGCGGCGACGCTTGCCTATGACGAATTCCTCAACACGCTGAACTGGCCGCTTGGTGCGGCGGTCGCGGTGCTGCTGCTGGTGGCGCTGGCGCTGATTGTGGTCGGCAGCAACGCCCTGATCGAGCGGCGCTATGCCGAGGTGTTCCGATGAGAACCAACGGCCCGCTGGCGCTCGCCTTCCACGCCATTTTCGTTGTGATCATGCTGGCGCCGATCGTCGTGGTCTGCCTGGTCGCCTTCACGCCCGAGGGCTTCCTGTCGCTGCCGACCAACGGCTTCTCGCTGCGCTGGTTCAGGGCGATCGCGAACTATCCGGAATTCGTGCACGCCTTCTGGGTCAGTCTCGGGCTCGGCATGCTGTCGTCCTTCGTCGCGCTGTTGTTCGCGGTGCCGGTGGCGTTGGCGATCGCACGCTACCGGTTTCGCGGCCGCGACGCGCTGGTGGCGCTGTTCCTGTCGCCGCTGATGATCCCGCATGTGGTGCTCGGCATCGCCTTCCTGCGCTTCTTCACCTCGATCGGCATGGGCGGGAGTTTTGCGGCGCTGCTGGTTGCCCATCTGATCGTGGTGTTCCCGTTCGCGCTGCGCCTGACATTGGCCGCGGCAACCGGCATGGACCGCTCGATCGAGATGGCGGCGGTCTCGCTCGGCGCCGGCGGTTGGACGCTGTTTCGCCGCGTCACCCTGCCGTTGATCCTGCCCGGCGTGATCAGCGGCTGGGCGCTGGCCTTCATCCAGTCCTTCGACGATCTGACCATGACCGTGTTCCTGGCCGCGCCCGGCACCGAGACGCTGCCGGTCCGCATGTTCCTCTACATCCAGGACAACATCGATCCGCTGGTGACGTCGGTATCCGCGAGCGTGATCGCGATCACCATGACGGCGCTGATCCTGCTTGACCGCTTCTACGGGCTCGACCGCGTGCTCGCCGGCAAGAGCGATCCGGGGCGATAGGAGAACCTATGCACAAGGACTATGACGTCGCGGTCGTCGGCGGCGGCCTGCTCGGCTCCGCAGTTGCCTGGGGGCTGGGCCGGCTCGGCAAGACGGTGGCCGTGCTCGACGAAGGCGATATCGCCAAACGCGCCTCGCGCGCCAATTTTGCGCTGGTCTGGGTGCAGAGCAAGGGGCTCGGCATGCCGGCCTACACCGGCTGGACGGTGCGGGCATCGGAAGCGTGGGGCAGGCTCGCGGCCGAATTGAAGGACCAGACCGGCCTCGACGTCGCCCTGCAGCAGAATGGCGGATTTCATCTGACGCTCGGCGAGGACGAGTTCGCGCAGCGCGGCCAGCTCGTCACGCGCATGCACAACCAGGTCGGCGCGGCCGACTACAGGATGGAGATGCTGTCGGCATCATCAGTCAAGAAGATGCTGCCGCTGATCGGTCCCGAAGTCTCGGGCGGCAGCTTCTGTCCGCTCGACGGTCACGTGAATTCGCTGCGCACGTTCCGCGCCTTTCATACCGGCATGAAACTGTTCGGCGTCGACTATCTGCCGGAGCGGCCGGTGTCCGCGATCGTCAGCGAGGGCGGCGAATTCAGGCTCGCGACGCCGCAGGGCGAAATCCGCGCGGCAAAAGTCGTGCTCGCGGCCGGCAACGCCAATCAGAATCTGGCGCCGATGGTTGGCCTCGATGCGCCGATGGAGCCGACGCGCGGACAGATCGTCGTGACCGAGCGCACCGTGCCGTTCCTGCCGCACCCGCTGACCACCGTGCGCCAGACCGACGAGGGCACGGTGATGATCGGCGACAGCCGCGAGGAGCAGCTCGATGATCGCGCGGTCAATCATGCGGTGAGTGCGGTGATGGCGGATCGCGCGCAGCGCACGTTCCCACATCTCGCACGCCTCAACGTCGTGCGCACATGGGCCGGCATCCGCGTGATGACGCAGGACGGCTTTCCGATCTACGACCAGTCGGAGCGCGCGCCCGGCGCATTCGTTGCCTGCTGCCATTCCGGCGTGACGCTGGCATCCAACCACGCCTTCGACGTCGCTCGCATGATCGCCGACGGCGCGCTCGAGCCCGAATTGGTGGGGGCGTTCTCGGCCCGCCGCTTCGGCGCGCCGCGCGCAGGCCAGCATTGAAGAGGCATCCAATGTTCAAACGATCCGATCAAGACAAGCGGCCGAGCGTGCAGATCTTTGTCGATGGCGCCGCCATCGAGGCGCGCGCCGGGGACACGGTGTCCGCGGCGCTGCTGGCCTCTGGCCGCGACGTGCGGCGCGCCACCGCAGTCAACGGTGCGCCGCGGCTGCCCTATTGCATGATGGGCGTCTGTTTCGACTGCCTCGTCACCATCGACGGCGTCGGCAATCGGCAGGGCTGCCTGGTGCCGGTCACTGAGGGCATGCAGATCGAAATCCAGAAGGGCAAGAGGGAGATCGGCCGATGACCACGACGCCTCGTCGCGACAATTATGACGTCGTGGTGATCGGAGCGGGCCCGGCAGGGCTTGCCGCGTCCGCGATGGCGGCCGGGGCCGGCCTGTCGACACTGCTGCTCGACGAGAATCCGGGCCCCGGAGGCCAGGTCTGGCGCAGCATCGCGTCGACGCCGGTGACGGCGCCCGAGCAACTGGGGGCCGATTATTGGGCGGGCGCCGATATCGTTGCGGACGTGCAGTCGAGCGGCGCCGAGATCGTTCACCGCGCGACCGTCTGGAGCCTCGATCGTTATCTCGAGCTCGCCGTCTCGGTCGGCGGCACGTCGTCCTTCGTCGAGGCAAGGCGCGTGATTCTCGCGACCGGCGCGCTGGAGCGGCCATTTCCAATTCCCGGCTGGACGCTGCCGGGTGTGATGACCGCGGGGGCCGCGCAGACGATGTTGAAATCGTCGGGCCTGGTGCCTGATGGCCGCACCGTCATCGCGGGCCAGGGGCCGCTGCTGTGGCTGCTGGCGGCCCAGATCCTGCGGCTCGGCGGCCGGATCGATCGCATCCTCGATACGACGGAACGCCGCAATTATCTTGCGGCATTGCCTCACGCCTTGGGATTCCTGATGTCGCCCTATTTCGCCAAGGGGCTCGCGATGATGCGCGAGGTGAAGGCGAAGGTCCCCGTCGTCACCGGCGTCAGCGAGCTCGTTGCATCCGGCGATGGCCAGCTTGCCAGCGTGAGCTATGTCGCCGGCGGGCGGCGCGAGACCATTCCGGCGGAGCTGCTGCTGCTGCATCAGGGCGTCGTGCCCAACGTCAATCTGGCGATGGCGGCAGGGATCGAGCACCGCTGGGATGACCGCCAGCTCTGCTGGTCGCCGGTGCTCGATGCCGACGGCAACACGTCGGTCGCAGGCATCGCCATCGCGGGTGACGGCGCCGGCATCGGCGGCGCCAACGTTGCGGTGGCGCGTGGCCGCATCGCCGCGCGCGCCGCGGTCGAAGCGCTGGCGCCTGCCGCCACGGCGAAACTCACCGCCGAAAATTTGCTCAAGACGGCGCTGGCGCAGGCCGAACGCGGCCGCGCCTTTCTCGACGTGCTGTTCCGTCCGGCGCGCCAGTTCCGGATCCCGTCGGCGGACACGATCGTTTGCCGCTGCGAGGAGGTGACGGCCAAGGACATTCTCGATGCCGTCGCCATCGGTGCGACCGGTCCGAACCAGCTCAAAGCCTATCGGCGCACCGGCATGGGTCCCTGCCAGGGGCGTCTTTGCGGTCTCACCGTCACCGAGCTGATGGCAGAGGCGCGCGGCAAGAGCCCGCAGGAGATCGGCTACTACCGGCTACGCGCGCCGGTGAAGCCGATCACGCTGGCGGAGCTCGCGGCCATGCCGCGGACCGAGGCCGACGTCAAAGCGGTGGTGCGCGGATGACGAAGCTTGCGGATACCATCATCGTGGGTGGCGGCATCCACGGATGCTCGACCGCGCTTCATATGTGCCTGGCCGGCATGAAGCCGGTGCTGATCGAGAAGGACTATGCCGGACGCCACGCTTCCGGCGTCAACGCCGGCGGGGTCCGGCAACTCGCACGGCATGTCGCCGAGATTCCGCTCTCCATTCGTTCGATGGACATATGGGAGCGGATCGAGCAGCTGGTCGACGACGATTGCAGCTTCGAGAGCCATGGCCAGGTGCTGGTCGCCGAGAACGCCGCGGAGCTGGAAACGTGCCGCGCCCGGGTTGCGGAGTTGAACGCGCTCGGCTTCACCCATGAGGAGCTGATCGACGCAACGGAGCTGCGGCGGCTGGTGCCTGCGGTGGCCGACAGCTGTCCCGGCGGCGTGGTCTCACCGCGCGATGGCGCGGCCAATCCGGCGCAGACCACCACGGCGTTTCGGCGCAAGGCCGAGATGCTCGGAGCGACCGTGCGCGAGGGCGTCGCCGCCAGCAATATCCGCCAGCATGACGGGCTCTGGCATGTCGATGTCGGTGCCGACAGCTACGCCGCGCCGGTGCTCGTCAACGCCGCCGGCGCGTGGGCCGGGCGGATCGCCGCCAGTCTCGGCGAGCCGGTTCCGGTCGAGACGGTGGCGCCGATGCTGATGATCACCTCGCGCGTGCCGCATTTCATCGATCCCGTCGTGATCCTGCGTGGCCGCAAGCTGTCGTTCAAGCAATTCGCCAATGGCACGGTGCTGATCGGCGGCGGCCATCTGGCAATACCGGATCAGGACCGCAACGAGACGGTGCTCGACTGGCACAGCCTTGCGGTGAGTGCGCGCACCGTGTTCGAGCTATTCCCGGTGATGCGTGCCGCGACCATCATGCGCGCCTGGGCCGGCATCGAGGCGCGCACCAGGGACGAGCTGCCTGTGCTGGGGCCGAGTGCCCGTCACAAGGGGCTCTATCACCAGTTCGGCTTTTCGCTGCATGGCTTTCAGCTCGGTCCCGCCGCCGGCGCGGTAATGGCGGAGTTGATCGCCAATGGCGGCACCCAGACCCGGATCGGCGATCTCGGCATCGAGCGCTTCCAGACTTCCCAACCCTGAAGACGAGGACATCATGACCATCACCCGCAGCATCCGCACGCCGATCATGCATCGCGCCGTCGAAGCCAACGGCTTCGTATTCATCGGCGGCACCATCGCCGACGACACCAGCGTCTCGATGGGCGAGCAGACCCGCAACATCCTCGGCAAGATCACGGGCTATTTGAAGCAGGCCGGAACGGACCCCTCGCGCGTTGTCAGCGCCTCGATCTTCGTGACCGACCTGTCGAAGAAAAAGGAGATGGACGCGATCTGGACCGAATTCTTCGGCGACAATCTGCCGGCGCGGGCAACGGTCGGTGTGGCCGATCTCGGCGGCGGCGCACTGATCGAGGTGGTGGTGACCGCGCTCAAGGGCTAAGCATGATCCGGAAAAGTGCATAGCGGTTTTCCGAACAGATCATGCTCAAACGAGAAGCATGATCCGGACCCGACGGGCCGCGTTAGCGCAAAGTGCATCGCGGTTTTCCCTCGCGACAAACGCGGAACGCGTTTGCGCGGAGATCGTGCGCAGACAGGAGCCCAGGGCGCGATGAGGGTTCAATCTGAACTCATCGCGCCCTGGACCACGCCGTCCGCCGTCGGAGCTGCATAAATTTCCCGCGCGCGCTTGGTCACGGCCGCATAACGCGCCGTGGCGCTGAGGCTCATCAGGCCGGCGCGCACCAGTCCGAGAATGGCACGCCGGGAGTGGAACGGCCCGGTCTTGCGCGCGGCATATCCGCGCGGATAGAGCTGCAGGCGGCCGGCGAGAGCCTCCTGCAACGCCACCTTCTGGGTGGCACTCAGGCGCCGGCGCCGTGCGGGCTTCTCTGCTTCCGCCAACATACGCAGCTCGATGCGCGACGATTTTCGTGGCGCGGCCCTCATTGTCAGCTCAAGCTCCGGTCGACCGGCGCGGCCCTGCAAGGGCACAGCCCGGCTGGCGTCGCCATCGGCGACGGCAAGTGGCACATCATGGATTGCGCCGTTGCTCATAGTTGAGAGACAACCGCATTTCGTGCGGTTGCGGCATCTGACGAAAGTCAGGATCGGTTGTGACGAAAGTCATATTCGTTTGCGGCCGCCACCGGCTTACGCCAGAGTGGGCTGCTCGCTGAGCTGATGGGCAACGCATGATCGATCTGAGCGCGGATTTGCTTGCGGCCGCAGAAGCCGATGTCATCGGTCTCGCCGTCATCGCTGCTGACCGACGCATGCATCGCAAGATCGGGCGGCTGGTCGAATGGCTTCCCGCCATCGGCGTCGATTGCTGCGAGTGCATGCTGCTGGTCGGCATGGAAGCCGAGTTGGCGGCACTGGCCGAGGGCCAGCGTGACATGATCGCGCTCGCCGGTGTGCGTGGCGCCTCGCCGGGGATCACGCAGCCGATAACGGCGGTGGTGCGGTGGAATGGCGCGCAGTCGCATTATTTCGTCATCGCCATGCCGGACTTCGCGGGCCGTCAGGTCGAAACGCTGCTCGGCAGCGAGCGCCGGGCACGGCGGCTGATGGAGCAGCAGCTCGAGGCGGCGAGCGCCGAGGTGCGGTTTGCCTCGCTGGCGCGGACCCGTCTGCGGCTGGCGCGCGATCTGCACGATACGCTGGTGCATTCGATCGTGGCGTTGCTGACCCAGATCCGGCTGATCAGGCACTATTTGTCGGCCGATCCCGCACGCGTGGCCGACAGTCTTGCGACCGCGGAAGACGCGGCGGCGAGCGGCCTTTCGCGTGCCCGCGAAGCCATCGATCGTCTGCGCACGCCCGACGATCTGAAGCTTGATCCCGATGTCGAGGGACTGCTGAGCGATTTCGCCGCACGCAGCGGCGTCAGGGTCTCGATCCAGATCGACGAGCAGGCACGGCCCGGCTTGCGCGACTGCGGTCTGACCGTTCAACGCATCCTCTCTGAGGCGCTGCGCAATGTTCAGGCACATGCCCAGGCGCGCCGCGTCTCCTTTCACGCCTTCGCCGAGCCGGCCGCGGTCGGCCGCAAGCTCGTTGTCGAGATCCGCGATGACGGCCGCGGCTTCGATCCCGCAGAGCCTACTCCAGGACATTTCGGATTGATTGGCATGGCCGAATTTGCTGAACTTGTCGGCGGAAGCTGCGCGGTGGAGAGCGCGCCTGGCCAGGGAACGCTGGTCCGGATATTGCTGCCCGTGGCGGTGCCGCCGACAGCGTCTGTCGGCGTGCTGGCTGATTGATGTCACGGCCCGCGCATTGAGCGCGTTTTTTCGAGCAAAGTGGCTACCGGTTCGCGTAAAGTAAACGCGACCAACAAGAGGATAAGAGCATGATCCGATTCGATCGGATCATGCTTTGGAGCGAGAAGACCTTCGAGAGGATGACGGAAGCCCGTGAGCAGGATTGAGAAGGTACGGGTGCTGATCGCCGAGGATCAGACGCTGATCAGGGAAGGTATCGCGACACTGCTTGCCCAGCAGAACGACGATTTCGAGATCCTGCCTGGTGCGGCCGATGGCGAGCAGGCCATCGAATTCGCGCGGCGCTATCGGCCGGACGTCATCCTGATGGACCTGCAGATGCCGCGGGTCGACGGCATTGCCGCGACCCAGCGGATTCTCCGCGAGCTGCCGCAGACCCATATCGTGGTGCTGACGACGTTCGAGACCAACGATCTGATCTTCGAGGCGGTCAGCGCGGGCGCCAAGGCGTATCTGTTGAAGGACGCCAGGATCGAGGAGATCGCGGGCACGATCCGCGCCGTGATCAACGGCCAGTCCGGGCTGTCGCCGAGCGTCGCCGCGCGCATCCTCGACGAGTTCAAGCGGCTGCGCGGCCCGCGCGTCTCGGCGAAGCTGCCGGTTCGCGACGGGCTGACGGCGCGGGAGAATGAAATTCTCACGCTGATCGTCGAGGGCAAGAGCAATACCGAGATAGGTGAACGGCTGCATTTGGCCGAAGGAACCGTGAAGAACTACGTCAGCACGATCCTGGAGAAATGCCAGGTCAAGAACCGTACGGAACTGGCAATAAAGGCAATAACTTACTAGAAATAATTGCCCCAAGCAGCACAACTACGCGGTTGATCCGGCTGAGATTGCTCGCCTTTCTCTGGGCCGCGCCCGTAAAATTGGCTATAGGATTGTTCCGGATTTGCTTTTTGACACTGCACGTCCGGATTGCGCGGCCATGAGTAATAAGCAGGGAATGACCATGAAGGGTATCGAGCGCCAGACCACCGATGGACTGGCAAACGCTCCGGCGGCCGGCAACGGCGTGGATCCGGCGGCGCATGGCATGGCGGCGATCGATCAGGTCCGCGATCTGCTGTTCGGCGGCGCGCAACGCTCGCTCGAGACCAACCTCTCGGGTCTGCGCGAGGAGATGCAGGCGCAGCTCAAGCAGATGCAGGCGGACTTCACCAACGAGCTCACCGCGCTACAGGCGCGGCTCTCCGACCTCGAGCGGGATACCGAGCAGAAGCGCCTCGACTCGCTGAAGGATGTCGGTGCGGCCATCACCCAGCTCGGCGCTGCGATCAGCGGATTGGGATCGGGCCGCTCGGGCAATTAGCATGGCAGCTGCTGCCGGCCAGAACCGCGAGATCGAGCAGCTCAAGACATTGCTGTTTCAGCCCGAAGCGACGCGTCTGACGTCGCTGGAGGCCGACCTCGACTCGCTGCAGCGATATGTCGGCAACGCCGACCGCCTGGAGACGGCAACCGCCGGCATCCTGGTGGAGGCGCTGGAGCGCGCCGAGGTCAACCGGCCGCGCGAGCTTGCCAGTGCGATCGCGCCGGTCGTGGTCTCCGCGATCCGGAGCGAGATCAAGAATTCGCGCGAGCAGATGATCGAGGCGCTCTATCCGATCGTCGGCCGGCTGGTCAGCGCCGCGGTTGCGAATTCGTTTCGGGAACTGGTTGCCTCGCTCGAGCAGCGCATCAATGCGTTGACCTCGGCCCAGCTGTGGGTGGGGCGCGTCAAGTCGCTGGTGACGGGACGCCCGATCAGCGAATTCGTGCTCGCGGACAACCCGCCGCGCGTCAACCGCCTGCTGATCATCGAGCGCGGCAATGGCCGCCTGATCGCGGACTGGAAGCGCGACGCCACCGACGACGAACGCGCCGACCTGCTCAGTGCGATGGTCGCGGCGATCCTGGAATTCTCGGTGCAGGCGCTCGCCGGCGAAGGCAATCTGCAGACGCTCGATTTCGGCGGGCGGCAGCTCGCGCTGCGCGCCTCGCCCCGCTTCATCCTGGCGGCGGAGTGCCTCGGGCCGCTGCGTCCCGCCGACAATGCCAGGATCAATTCGCTGTTCTTCGATGCGATCGAGCGCATCGACCGCGGCGCGGATTGCGATGGGCCGATGCTCGCCACGCTCGCCGCGTCGATCGAAACCGATGACACCCCGCGCAGGATCGCGAGCCGGCGCGGCAAGGTCATCCTGATCGCCTTGCTCGCGGCGGTGGCCGCGCTGTTGCTCTGGCTCGCCATGACGTCGCTGACGCGCAGCCTGCTGGAGCGGCGGACCCACGCGGCATTGGAGCAGCTCGCCGCCAAGCAGCCGCTGCTGGCCTCGTTCCCGGTTCGGCTTGATTTCGATCACGGCAGCCGCAGCGTGGCGGTCTCGGGTATCGAGCCCAGCCAGCTGGAGACCGCGCCATTGCTCGACGCGCTCGCAGCCGCGACGGCGCCGTACAGGATCGTCAACCGCATCGGCCTGGTGTCCGCACCGGAGCAGGTCGCGGCATCGCAGGCCGGCATCGCGGGCCTGCAGCAGAGCATGGCGCGCCTGCAGGCGAGCCTCGACCAGATGCGCGAGGCGATGAGCGCACAGGCCCAGTCGGGCGACCAGAAATATGCCGCGCTGAACGCGCAATATGACAAGCTCGGCGAGCAGTACGCGAAGTTGGGCGAACAGGTCGTCAAGCTGCAGTCGGTCGTCGACGGTCCGGCAGGGCGGCTCGACCGGTTCATCGCCACCACCGCGATCTTCTTCGTTTACAACGCCGACGAATTCCTCGACGCCGATCAGGCCGAGCAGCAGCTTCGCGAGCTCGCCGGATTGCTGGCGAACAACGATCTCAGGCTGCGCATCGTCGGCTACGCCGACCAGAGCGGCACGGAAGGCACCAACCGGACGCTGGGGCGCAAGCGCGCCGAGCAGGTGCAGCGCAGGCTGACCGCGCTTGGCGTCGATCCGTCGCGGCTGATCCTGGTGTCGCGCGCCGCGACGATGCCGATCACTGACCGGCCCGACACCACCGCCGGCGGCAACCGCCGGGTGTCGTTCGAGACGGTCTATCGAGGCGAAGTGTCGCGCTGATGCTCACCGCAAAAGTCATGTTGCTCGGCGATATGGGGGTCGGCAAGACGTCGATCCTCTACCGGCTGATCTACAATCGGTTCGAGGGCCAGTACAAATCGACGTTGGGCGTCGAGATCCTGAGTCATGACGTGGTGCCGGCGGACGGCAGCGATCCGATGCGCCTCGTGCTGTGGGACACCGACGGCGATTTCGGCACGCAGATCTTCGACACCGTCTATGTCACCGGCGCATCCGCCGCCATCATCGTGTCCGACGTCACGCGGCCGCAGACGGTGACCCGCATGGTCGAGCTGGTCCGCGGTTTCGAGGAACGGTTTCCGGGCCGGCCGTACCGGGCGCTGTTGAACAAGATCGACCTGCCGGAGGCCGCGGGAAGCGCCGGCGCGATCGGCGAGCTCGCGAAGTCGAGCGTCAAATCGGTCAGCGCCAAGACCGGCACAGGCATTGCGGAATGCTTTGTCGAACTCGCGCAGACCATCCGCCGCCGTCAGCTTTAGCTCAGGAAACCTAGGCGCAGGTTTGTGTCAGCCGCCCCGACTTCTCGGGGCTGGCGAATCGGGCCGGGACGGCTGACTTCATCGCACGTGGGGCGTACGATGAAACGCTCTCGATATGCGGCCGCTTGGCGAGCCGCACACTCTTCCCGCAAAGTGCACCACGCAGCCCACACTCCGATAGTGACGATGGTCATCTTCCGTTCGGCCAATGGCCTGCCTATCGTCCGCTCCGTCACTGGAACCAGCCATGAGGCAGAAGGTGTCTCGGGCGCACGGAGTGAGAGATCATGAGCATTTTTGGAAGCATCATGGGTGCAATCTTCGGCCATGGCGCCCAGGCCAAAACCGCTGGGACCGCCGCTGAGACCACAACGACGGCTGCGCCGGGTGCCTCGCCGGCAGCACCGTCGACGTCGGCTGCATCGACAGCGCCCGCGGCGCAAACCGTCGACGTCGCGGCGATCGTCGACAAGGCCGCCGCGGCCACCGGCGAGAAGCTCGACTGGCGCAGCTCGATCGTCGATCTGATGAAGGCGCTCGGCCTCGACAGCAGCCTTGCAGCGCGCAAGGAGCTCGCGAGGGAGCTGCACTACACCGGCGATACCGACAACACCGCCACGATGAACGTCTGGCTGCATCAGCAGGTGATGGCCAAGCTCGCCGCCAATGGCGGCAAGCTGCCGGCCGACATCAAGACCTGACGATTTGCCTTGGTGCGAGGCGCGCGTCTCGCACGGCTTCGAACGATCTGGATTGCGTGAGGAGCAGTTGTGATGGCCTCATCTCATCTTGCCATCCTGAACAAGCGGCGGTCCGCCATGTTGCGGTCCGCCGGATCGATCGGCGCGGCACTTGGATCTATCGCGTTGACGCTCGGTATCGCCATTGCCATCGCACATGCCGATAGCGCCAGCGACGAGCCGCGGCCGGCGAATGCGAATGTGCAGCGCGCCGCGCAGAACCTGCCGCCGGCGCGGGTCATCCTGCCGGCGCCGTGGGAGCAGGCTGCTCCCACGGCGCCGGTCGCAGCGCCAGCGAAGCCGGCAGACCGCAAATAATCTTCGCGCTTTCGTTGCGACCGGCGATCCACGCCTTGCGTAGCGAGCGCTGCGAATGGCCCGCACACCGCCCAGCTCTGGAGCCTCGCCATGCCAGAACAGGTCAAGCTGCCCCGAAAATTGTCGCAGGAGCCCGGTGGTCCGTCGACACTGCGGCCGAGCCACCGGCGGGTGATCGAGGACCGCTGGGCCAACAGCCCCGGCCTGCAGCCGCCGAGCGATGGAGAGAAGCAGGACGACGATACGCGCTGAGGCGAGAACTGCACGGCCACAGACCCGCCTCACCGAGCCCGCCAAACTCCGCACTGCGATCAGAGCCGCCGGGCCGTCGCGACCAGTGCGGTCGAGGGAATCGCGAAGATGTCACCGACCCGTCCGCGCTCGATCTCGCTCCGGAAGGCGCGCGCGACCGCGGCGCTCTGGCCCGCGTCGAGCCCACTCCAGTGCGGCATGAATTCGAACAGTCTGTCGACATCGCCGGGATTGCCGACATTGAGTTTGAAGTCATGGGTGATCTCGGCCACCGCCGGATCGGAGAAGCCGGCGGCGATGAGCGCGGCAGTGAGGCGGCCGGGATCGGCGAGCTCGGCGAGGCCCGTGCAGGGCATCGGTGTGACATTGTCGGGATAGAGCCGCCGGATGATCTGCGCGAGCTGCAGATGCACCGCGGCGCCGTCGGCGCTTTTCCAGACCGCAATCGCGGCCGTCCCGCCTGATCGCGTCACCCGCGCCATCTCGCGCAATCCGGCGCGCCAGTTGGGAAACAGCATCACGCCGAACACCGACACCGCCGCATCGAATACGGCATCTGGCAGGTCGAGCGCCTGGCCGTCCATCTGCCGCGCCTCGATATTCGCGACATCATGCGCGCGGACCCGCGCCACCATGCCGGCGGAGAAGTCGATCGCGGTGACGTCTGCGCCGGTGCGGGCGGCGGCAAGCGCTGCCGCACCGGTGCCGGTGGCGACGTCGAGCACCCTGGATGACGGGCCGATCGGGAGTGTTGCGACCGCGGCGTCGGCGAAGTGCGTCGTGAACGGCTGCGACTGCGCCTCGTAGGTGGCAACCATCTTGTCCCAGTGCGCGGGATCGTTGAACGGCAGCGGTTTCGCCTGCTCACTTGACTGCATGGATCTGGTCCTCGAGGCTTTGTTTGTGCTTGGCGAGCCGGCGCTTGAAATCCTTGGCGAGGGCATCGAGCGTCACCGCGCCGAGCCGCTTCAGGAAGATCGCCTCGACCTCTCGAAACGTGCCAGACAGCGCGTCGTTGACCGCCTGTTCGACCAGACAGCCGGGATTTTCCGAGCGATGGCCCATCGCAACGATGGTGGGCGCGCCGACCGCGCGATAGATGTCCGCGAGCGTGATGTCGGCGGGATCGCGCGCCAGCGTCCAGCCGCCGCCATGGCCTTTCTCCGAACGGACCAGCCCCCGCTCGCGCAGGCCCGCCATCACGCGGCGTACGACCACCGGGTTGGTGGCCATCGCCTGGGCAAGTTGCTCCGACGTGACCGGCTCGCCCGCTCCGATCATGTGGAGCAGGCCGTGCAGCACACCAGACAAACGGCTATCGCGTATCATGTAACTTCATATGTTGCATGATGGGCCGGACGTCAAGAGGGGCGATGGCGGGCGCATCATCGCTCCTGGTCGCCCTCTTACCTCCCCTTGAAAAGGGGAGGTCGCCTTGCTCCGCAGAGCAAAGCGGGTGGGGATCCGCTCTCTCCGCTTGCAGCGTCGTCTGCGGCTGACCCCCATCCCGACCTTCCCCCTTTCAGGGGGAAGAAGAGATCAGGGCCTGCACCCGGGTTATGATTCTTCAATCGGGATATTCGTGCCGGATTTGGCGGCGCCGCCCGTTTAATCCCTATCGGGATTGTGAAGGGCGAGGGCGGTATCGTGGGCAGTGTGGCGGTTGATCGAATGTTGCTGGATGCGGTGGCGCATTATGGCGCTGGCCGCGCGACGGAGGCCGGCACGCTGTGCGGCGATATCCTGACCGCCGATCCCGACCATGTTCCGGCGCTGCATCTGTCCGCCGTCATCGCCTTCGTGACCGATCGTGCTGCGGAGGGCGCGGTGCTGCTGAACCGGGTGTTCAGCCTCGATCCGCATCATGGGCCGGCATTCGCCACGCTCGGCGACGCGCTCGCCGTGAAGGGCGAGCATGAGGGCGCGGCGGCGGCGTTCCAGCGCGGCGTGACGCTGCGGCCGAAGGATGCCAGCCTGCACATCAAGCTCGGCGTTGCGCTGTGCGACCTGTCGCGCTTCGACGAGGCCGAGACGGCATTCCGCCGCGCCATCGCGCTCGATCCCGGCCTGACGCGGGCGAAGTTCAACCTCGCCGTTGCGCTGGCCGGGCAGCGGCGGCCGGTCGAGGCGGAGCAGGCCTATCGCGAGGTGATCGCGCGGGACCCGGCCTATCGCGGCGTCTGGCTCAATCTCGGCAATGTGTTGACCGATCAGAACAAGCTCGGCGACGCCGCCACCGCCTATCGCCGCGGCATTGGCGCCGATCCCGACAATGCCGGGCTGCATTGCGGTCTCGGCGGCGCGCTCTACCGCCAGGGCCTGCTCGACGACGCGATTGTGCAATTTCGCCGCGCGACGGCGCTCGATCCGGAGAACCTCACCCCGCAGCGTCTGCTTGCGATGGTCCTGCACGAAGCGGGCGAGCGCGAGGAGGCCCTCCGCATCTATCGGAATGTCTCGGCCCGCGACCCGTCCGACCACGTCATCCTCAACAATCTCGGCGCCTGCCTGTTCGAGCTTGGGCAGGTCGACGACGCCATCGCCTGCGCCGAGCTCGCGCTGGCGCTCAAGCCGGACTATGCGGCTGCGCACACCAATCTCGGGATCATCTTCGAGGCGCAAAATCTGGTCGAGGCGGCGGTCGCGGCACATCGGCGCGCCATTGAGCTCGAGCCCCATTACGCCAAGGGCCATGCCAATCTCGCGGTCGCGCTGCGCAATGCCGGCGACATCGATGCGGCGCTGGTGGCCTCGCGCAAGGCCATCGCGCTCGATCCCGATCAGCCGCTTGCGCATTACAACCACGCGCATTTCCTCCTGATGAACGGCGAGTTCGAGGAGGGTTTTGAAGAGTACCAGTGGCGCCGCAAGACCAAGATGCTCAGTGACGGCGATCCCGTGTTCGACGAGCCCGAATGGCAGGGGGAGCCGCTCGCCGGGCGCACGCTGCTGCTGTTTGCCGAATACGGGCTCGGCGACGCCATCAATTTCGTCCGCTATGTGCCGATGCTGGCGGGCAGAGGCGGCCGGATCATCCTGCAGGTGCAGCCGGCGCTGGTCTCACTGCTGCGGCCGATGCTGCCCGATGTCGCGGTGTTCGCCCGCGGCGAGCCATTGCCGCCGTTCGATCTACAGCTGCCTCTGCTGAGCCTGCCGCGGATCTTCCGCACCACCGTCGATACGATTCCCGCTGACGTGTCCTATCTGCAGGCGGATGCCGTCAAGCTCGCGCGCTGGCGCGCGGCGCTCGCCGGCGCTGCCGGGCTGAAGGTCGGCGTGGTGTGGGCCGGCAACCCGAGGCACAAGGGCGACCGCCAGCGCTCGCTGCCGGCAGACGCCGTGTTGCCGCGGCTGGTCACACCTGGTGTCCAGCTCTACAGCCTGCAGAAGGAACCACGGCCGGATGATGCTCCGATCCTGCGGCGTCTCGGTTCCGATATCGTCGACCTCGCGCCGACGCTCGGCGATTTCGCCGACACCGCGGCTGCCGTCTGCGCGCTCGATCTCGTGATCGCCGTCGACACCTCGGTCGCCCATCTTGCCGGCGCACTCGGTCGCCCGGTTTGGCTGCTGTGTCCCTATGCGCTGGACTGGCGCTGGCTGCGCGATCGCGCCGACACGCCGTGGTATCCGACCATGCGGCTGTTCCGCCAGGACCGACCGCAGGCCTGGGACCGCGTGCTGGCGCGGATGTCGGACGAGCTTGCGCGTCTCGCGGCCGGCGAGCGTGACTTGCTGCTGGCGCCGGTGCAGCGGGGATAATCAGCCAGCGGCGCCGATGGGCGGGCGGATCGTCTGTTGCTTGGCGTTACGCCGCCGAGAGCCGGATCTGGAACTTGCTGCCAGTCGCCTTGGCAAATCGTAGCAGCGTCTTGGTGCTCGGCAGCGTTTGGCCGCTTTCGAGGCGAGCGACGGTCGACTGACTCGTGCCCATCCTGGCTGCGAGTTCGGATTGCGATAGTCCCGCGCGTCGACGCGCCCTGACCAGCTCTGCAGCGATCTCGAACTCGGGCGCAAGGGCATCGTATTCAGCCCTGACCTTGGGATTGGCCAACAAGCGCGCCTTGAGCTTTTCGAATGGAATGGTCATGCAATTCCCTTTGCTCGCTGCAACGCCAACTCGATCTCCGCGGGCAAGCGGGAGGTTATCTCATTTTTGAGATGGAGTGGAGCGCGGGGACGTCCCGATGCGTCGGCCATCACCCCGCGCTCATTCCCTGCGCTCCGCCGAGCAGCTTGACGTTGAGCCGGCCGCCGTCGAACAGCATCTCATTCAGCGCGCCGTCGATGTCTTCAGCGGTGACGTCCCGGCCGCCGCCGCGTGCGATGCTCGCCTGAGCGATGCGGCGCATCAGCTCCTTGATGAAGGCGGCGCTGACGCTTGCCGTGCGCGCCACCGCCTGGTCGATGATGGCCTCGTCGAGCGGCAGGCCCTTGCCATAGAGCCGGATCAACTTGCCGCGCCCGGTCTCGTCGGGCAGCGGCACCTCGATCGCCTGGTCGATGCGGCCGGGCCGGCCGGCCAGCGCGCTCTCCAGCTCTTCTGGCCGGTTGGTGGTCAGCACGAACAGGATATCGCAATCCTCCTTCAGGCCGTCCATCTCGTTGAGCAGCTTGTTGAGCAGGGATTCCTCGCACGGTCCGCCCATGTCCTCGCGGTCGCGCGCGATCAGGTCGACATCCTTGATCACCACCATGGTCGGCTGCAGCAGCCGCGCAAGGCTCATATAGGCACCGAGCAGGCCGACCTGCTCGGCGGTGACGATCAGCGTGGTGTGGCCGGGCAGGTTGGTGGCAAGATAGCGAATGGTGTGGGTCTTGCCGGTGCCGGGCGGGCCGTAGAGCAGGATGCCCTTGCGGGTCGACTGGCCGAGCCCGCGCAGCAGATCGCGGCTTTCGACAAAGCCGAGCACGTTGCGGTCGAGCAGCCGCAACGTCCGGTCCGGCAGGATCACGTCATCGCGAGCAACCGTCGGCAAACGATGCACGGTCAAGCCACGCGAACGTCCGCGATAATTGGCGCCATCCTCCAGCGACAGGATCTTGCCGCGATAGGATCGCGCCGCATGCACGGCTATTTCCAGCTCGGCGAAGATGCGCTGCACGAAAGCATTGCCGGCCGCGCCGGCGGGCACCGCAAGCTCGATCCGCAGTGATGGCTCGCGATGGAATGTCAGCAGCACCGCGTAGCGCAGCTCTTCGGTTCGGCACAGCCACAGTCCATTGGCGAGGCACTTCACCGGTTCGGCCTCGCCGATGTCGACGTCGTGATATTGCGGCGGCGCGATCGCCGGTGCATTGCGGCCGGCCTTCATCAGCGCCGCGAAGTCGAGGGTCTCGTAGCGATATTCCTCATGGATGCCGAAGAAGTGGATCGGATCGGTGAGCAGCTTCTCAATCGCGACCTGAACGTCGGCGCGCATGTGACCCGGAAACTGTCGCGCCCGCGTCACGATCAGGTTGCGCGGCACGTCGGCGAAATGCCAGTCGAGCGCAACGTAAGCGGATCGAAACGTTTCGCTTGGCAATTCTTCCGAGCTGCGGCGTGCGGCGAGCAGACAATCACTGCACAGCGAGGCGGTCGCACCGGTCATACCGGCGAGAAAAATCTCCGTCACGGCCCGCGGGGCTTCGCAGAGATCGCAGGGGCGGCTGGCGTCGGCGGATTCGGAGGTGATCATCAATGGCTGGCCGTTGGAGCGGATCAGCCACTTCGCCGAGTTGAATATTGCCCGTGCCACCGGTGCCGGATAGGGGCCGCACGGAATAGCACCTTTGGCTTCGATCAAGGCAGCCGCCGCGACGGCTTCCTGCTGGGATTTTCCGAACACCGTTCGCAACAAATCCTGCACGAATTCCAGCGGGGTTTCATCGTCGTCGTGGATGAAGAGCTGCACCGGTCCGTCGTCGGCAAAAACATCGTGCATGAGAGCCCCGCAACGCAATGGAACGCAAAAGAACAAAATAAGAACATCATAGAGGCCCTTGCTCGTCAAGCGAAAGATTGTCCTATCTCAGCCCTGGCGTGTGGGGAGCGCGGATTGGTCCGCTCAGCGCGGAACGCGCTGCAGAGCGTAAACGCGGCTCAACGCTTGTGACGATTGTGTTGCGGCAAATGCCAAGACAAATGCCAAGAGATGGCCGCCGCAGCGGCAAACTTCCGACACATCATCGAGGCGAAAAGGAGTAATCCGACATGATGCGAGCGCGAGGCAGATTCTCTCAAGGAATCTTCCGTCGCGCGATTATTTTTATGAGGTCCTCGTGTCGCACAAACTTCGTTTTGCGATCCTTCTCGTCTTCACACTGTTCCTCTCTCCCGCGCTCGCGCAGCCGGCCGCCAAGCCGGCGCCGCCGCAACCCGCACCCAGCGACGCGCTGACGCCTGAGCAGGCCAGGCGCGCGCTCGACACGCTGCAGGACGACAAGAAGCGCGGCGAGATCATCAACACGCTGCGCGCCATCGCCAACGCCTCGCCGCAGGCGGCGCAGCCCGCGCCGGCCCCCGAGCAGCAGTCGCCGATCCCGCTCACCGCCGACAGTCTCGGCGCGCAGCTGTTGCTGATGGTCTCGGAGCAGGTCGGCGAGATGTCGCGCGAAGTCGCCGACGTCGCGCGCACGCTGACGCATTTCCCCGCGTTCTATTACTGGTTCGTGCGCACCGCCAACGATCCGGCTGCCTACGGCCTCATGATCGATATCGCCTGGAAGCTGGCGCTGGTGTTCGGCTGCGCGCTGGCAGCCGAATGGGTGGTGTTCCGTCTGATCAAGCGGCCGGTCGCATTCCTGGAAGCGCGGCTGCCGCAGACTGCGCGGGTGCCGGTGCAGGCGCTGGCCAGCGCCGATCCGCCGTCGTCGGTCGCCGACGTCACCCCGGAGGGCGATCTGCATCGCCGCCGGCTCGGCCTGGCGCGGGCCTGGCAGTCGCTGGTCCGGCTGCCCTTCGTGCTCGGCCGCCTCGTGCTCGAATTGTTGCCGGTGGTGGTGTTCGGCGGCGTCGCCACCGCGCTGCTCGGCACCGAGATCGGCGACCAGTCGACCACGCGGCTCGTGATTCTGGCGGTCGTCAACGCCTATGTGTTCTCGCGCGTGCTGATCTGCGCCGTGCGCGCGCTGGCCGGGCCGTTCGGCCTGTTCCGCGTCCGTGCCGAGACCGCGGCCTATATCGAGATCTGGGCGCGGCGCATCGTGGCCGTCGGCGTCTCCGGCATCGCCTTTGCCAATGTCGCGCTGCTGCTCGGGCTATCTCGCGCCGGCTACGCCGCGCTGCTCCGGCTCGTGATGCTCGTCGTGCATCTCTTCATCGTCGTCATCATCCTGCAGTGCCGCCGGCAGGTCGCGGAAGCGATCCGCGCGCCGGCCGGTCGCACCGGCATCGCGGCGCGGACGCGCAACCGCCTCGCGTCGCTCTGGCACGTGCTGGCGATCGCGCTCGACCTCGCGCTATGGGCGGTGTGGGCGCTCAACATCCGCAACGGGTATTCGCTCCTGCTGCAATATTTCGTCGGCACCGTCGCGGTGCTGCTGGTCACCCGCCTCGTCATCATGGTGGTGCTGAGCCTGATCGATCGCGGCTTCCGTATCAGCCCGGATCTCTTGCACCGCTTCCCCGGGCTGGAGACCCGCGCCAACCGCTATCTGCCGCTGCTGCGCAAGGTGGTTACGGCGGTGATCGCGCTGATCGGCTTCGTCGCGCTGCTCGAGGTCTGGGGCGTCGACGCCATCGTCTGGTTCTATGGCGGCCAGATCGGCAGCCGCCTGATCTCGGCGCTGGTGACGATCGGGATTGCCGCGTTTGCCGCGGCCGTGATCTGGGAGGTCGCCAATGCGCTGATGGACCGGCAGATCGAATCGCTGTCGCGCGAGGGGCATTTTGCCCGCGCCGCGCGCCTGCGCACCTTCCAGCCGATGCTGCGCACCGCGCTGTTCTGCATCATCGTCACGGTGGTCGGGCTCACGGCGCTCAGCGAGATCGGCGTCAATGTCGCGCCGCTGCTCGCCGGCGCCGGCATCGTCGGCATCGCGATCGGCTTCGGTTCGCAGAAGCTGGTTCAGGACCTGATCACCGGGCTGTTCCTGCTGATCGAGAACACTGTGCAGGTCGGCGACAACGTCACGGTGTCGGGCCTCTCGGGCGTGGTCGAGAATGTCTCGATCCGCACCATGCGGCTGCGTGCCGGCGACGGCTCGGTGCATGTGGTGCCGTTCAGCGCGGTGACCACGATCACCAATGCCAGCCGCGGCGCCGGCAATGCCGCGGTCAGCGTCAACGTGTCCTACAAGGAGGACACCGACCGCGCCGGCGAGGTGCTGAAGGACATCGTCGCCGGGATGCGTCAGGAGGCGGCGTATCGCGCGCTGATCCGCGGCGATCTCGAATTGTGGGGCGTCGACAAGGTCGACGGCTCGGTCGTGACCATCGTCGGCCAGATCCGCTGCACCGATGGCGGCCGCTGGTCGGTGCAGCGCGAGTTCAACCGCCGCATGAAGCGGCGCTTCCAGGAAGAGGGCATCGAGATCGCCTCGATGGGCCAGACCATTTTGATGCAGCTTCCGGCACCCTCCGAGCCGGACACCAGCGCGCTGCCGCGCCGCGCCGCGGGCTGATTTGCGACACCGCGTTCCGTCTCATCGTTGCGACACCGTCTCGCGACGATGAGACGGCAAGGGCCTCGCTGAGCCCGAGGCATGGCTCATACTTGGCCGAAAACGCCGTCTTTCCTCCTCCTCTCCTGCGATTTCCGCGCTGGCACAGCGCTTGCTCAACGCATCTTTCGAATGCGCGGCAAGACGCATTGCATGACTGAACCGCAAAGCCAGAAGGAAGGAAATGCACATGGAGCTTGGCTACTTCACCATGCCCTCGCACCCGCCGGAGTGCGGATTGAAGGAGGGCCACGACTGGGACCTGCAGACGCTGCGCTGGCTCGACGAGCTCGGCTATCAGGAGGCCTGGATCGGCGAGCATCACACCGCACCCTGGGAGCCGCACCCGTCGCCCGACCTCTTGGTCGCGCAGGCGCTGCTGCAGACCAAGAATCTGCGCATCGGCCCCGGCGGCTTCCTGCTGCCGTATCATCACCCGGCCGAGCTCGCCAACCGCGTCGCGATGCTCGACCATCTCTCGAACGGACGGCTCAATTTCGGCGTCGCGGCCTCCGGCCTGCCGAGCGACTGGGCGATGTTCAATGTCGACGGCATGTCGGGCCAGAACCGCGACATGACTCGCGAGGCGCTCGAGATCATCCTGAAGATGTGGTCCGAGCCGGGCCCGTGGACGCACAAGGGTAAATTCTGGACGGTGAGCAAGCCGGACACGATGTTCGATTTCCTCAAGCCTCATATCAAGCCGCTGCAGGGACCGCATCCGCCGATCGGCGTCGCGGGGCTGTCGAAGAACTCGGACACGCTGAAGCTCGCGGGCGAGCGCGGCTTCATTCCGATGAGCCTCAACCTCAACCCGGCCTATGTCGGCAGCCATTGGGACTCAGTGGAAGCCGGAGCGGCCAAGACCGGCCGCAAGCCGAGCCGCAAGGACTGGCGGCTGGTGCGCGAGGTGTTCGTCGCCGACACCGACGAGGAGGCGTGGAGGCTGTCGACCGGCGACATGATGGGCCGGATGATGGGCGAGTACTTCCTTCCGCTGCTCGGCCATTTCGGCTTCAAGGACTATCTGAAGCATGCGCCCGACGTGCCCGACAGCGACGTCACCGTCGAATATTGCGCGCGCCGGAATTGGATCGTCGGCTCGCCGGCGACCGTCACCGAGAAGATCGAGAAGATCTACCAGGAGGTCGGCGGCTTCGGCGTGCTCTGCGTGTTCGGCTTCGACTACAAGCACAAGCCGGAGGCCTGGCGGCACTCGCTGGAGCTGCTCAAGAACGAGGTGATGCCGCGGCTCAAGCATCTCGGCGCCGAGTTCGAGAAGGCTGCATGACAGCTGCGCGGGGTGCGGGGCTTGCCTCGCACCCCGCGTCGCATATCTTGAAGGGGATTTTATCGGTTCAGGGTCAGGGCATGACGGTCGACGCACAGAGTTTCAAGCAGGCGATGCGCCATTGCGCGGGCGCGGTGGCGCTGGTGACGGTCGGCCGCGAGCCGGGCCAGCGCACCGGCCTGACGGTGACCTCGGCCTGCTCGCTCTCGGACAATCCGCCCTCGGTCCTGGTCTGCGTTAACCGTAACGCTAGCGCGCATACAAGGATCCGCGAAGAGCGCCATTTCGTCATCAACTTCCTGAACGAAGACCACGCGATGCTGGCGCTGACCTTCTCCGGCCAGAAGGGCGTCAACGGCGATGACCGCTTTGCGTTCGGCCGCTGGACCACGGGCGCGACCGGCGCCCCGGTGCTGGAGGATGCCGTCGCGGCGTTCGACTGCGTGCTGACGCAGGAGCTCGAGACCAAAACCCATTCGGTCTTCATCGGCGAAGTCCAGCATGTGCGCGCCGTGACCACGGTCGATCCGCTGATCTATCTACGCTCTGGTTTCCAGAGCGTGCGCAACATCCACGACCCCATCGTGCTCGGCGATCTCGACGCGCGCCGCGTGAGCTGGAACGAGTTTTCCTGATCGATTGACGGAGTCGGCGATCGGTTGGATTGCGACGATACTATCGCCGCTCTTCCGTGTTTTCGCCGCGTCGGACGCGAGCCGCCCTCCGATAGTCAATCAGCATCGCTGACCAATCCTGATCAAATCGACGCGCGCATCATATGCGCAAGTGGCATGCTATAAGCGCCGTCGCGCGTGCAGGCGCGGTCGATGACGGCGTCGGTGCGCTCATCGCGGTTGCCGGCGGCAATGGGAAACACAGGCGCGTTCCAGGATCTCTCGTCAACAAGGGAGGATCAATCATGAAGATCGTTGTGATCGGCGGCACCGGACTGATCGGGTCCAGGACCGTTACCATTCTGCGCCAGCGCGGCCATGACGTCGTCGCCGCCTCGCCGAAGGGTGGCGTCAACACCATCACCGGCGAGGGGCTCAACCAGGCGCTGGCCGGCGCGGCCGTGGTGATTGACCTCGCCAATTCGCCATCGTTCGAGAACAAGGCGGTGATGGAATTCTTCGAGACCTCCGGCCGCAACCTTCTGGCTGCGGAGAAGCCGGCCGGTGTCCGGCATCATGTCGCGCTCTCGATCGTCGGCACCGACCGGACGCCCGAAAACGGCTACTTCCGCGCCAAGGTGGCCCAGGAGAAGCTGATCGAGGCCTCCGGTATTCCCTACACCATCATCCGCGCGACGCAGTTCATGGAATTCGTCGGGGCGATCGCCGATGCGGGTGGAGATGGCAAGGCGGTCAGGCTGTCACCCGGCCTGTTCCAACCGATCGCGGCGGAGGACGTGTCGGCCATGGTGGCCGATGTGGCGCTCGAGGCCCCGCGCAACGGCATCGTTGAGATCGCTGGTCCGGACCGCGCACCGTTCAACGAAATCGTGGCCCGCTACCTGAAGGCCGTCGGCGACCCGCGCGAGGTGATCAGGGACCCTGACGCCCTCTATTGGGGCGGCCGGGTCGAAGAGCACTCGCTGGTGCCGCTGGGCGAGGCCCGTCTCGGCCGGATCGACCTGGACGAATGGCTGCGCCGCTCACGGCCGGGGGGCTGATCGTCCCCCGCGGCACGTGGCGGGATCAAATCTGGCCCGGGCACCGCATTTACGGCCCAATTTGCGGTCCATGGGGCATGGTGATTTGCCCGCGCTTGGCGTAAAGCAGCCGAAATCACAATCGCCACGCGCGGCCGTGCCGCCTGCCGGACCTCGCGGCTCGACGCTGCCTGGTGCAGCGTTCTGCGCCAACCAGGATTTCCCTTCTCGTGTCATTTTCGACCACAAGCCCGCCGCTCGCCCGGGCCCTCGCCGAGCGCAGCTACGATCAGCCGACCCCCGTTCAGGTCGCGGTGCTTGCTGACGAAGCCGTCGGCCGCGACCTCTTGGTTTCGGCTCAGACCGGCTCCGGCAAGACCGTCGCCTACGGGCTTGCGATCGCAACCGATCTGCTGGACGGCGCCGAGCGGTTCGAACGGGCGGCGGCGCCGCTGGCCCTGATCGTCGCGCCGACGCGCGAGCTTGCTTTGCAGGTCCACCGCGAGCTCGCATGGCTCTATCAATATGCCGATGGACGCGTCGTCTCCTGCGTTGGCGGCATGGATCCGCGCCGCGAGCAGCGCGAGCTTGCCGCCGGCGCGCATATCGTCGTCGGGACGCCCGGCCGGCTGTGCGACCATCTGCGCCGCGGCCACCTCGACACCTCGGAATTGAAGGCCGTCGTGCTCGACGAAGCCGACGAGATGCTCAATCTCGGGTTTCGCGAGGATATGGAGTTCATCCTCGAGGCCACGCCGGAGGCGCGGCGCACCTTGCTGTTCTCGGCGACGTTCCCGCGCGGCATCGTCGCGCTGGCGAAGCAGTATCAGCAGCAGGCGTTCCGGATCGAGGTCGCGGGCGACGAAGGTGGTCATGCTGACATCGACTATCGTGCGATCCGGATCGCGCCGGGGGATGTCGAGCACGCAGTCGTCAACGTGTTGCGCTTCTTCGACGCGCCGAGCGCGCTGGTGTTCTGCAACACGCGCGAAGCCGTCAGGCATTTGCAGTCGGCGCTGCTGGAGCGCGGGTTCTCCGTGGTCGCACTGTCGGGCGAATTGACCCAGAACGAGCGCACCCAGGCGCTGCAGGCGTTGCGCGACGGCCGCTCCCGCGTCTGCGTGGCGACCGACGTGGCGGCGCGCGGCATCGACCTGCCGAGCCTCGACCTCGTGATCCATGCGGATCTGCCCAATGACGCCGAGGTCATGCAGCATCGCTCGGGCCGCACCGGCCGTGCCGGCCGCAAGGGCGTCAGCGTCCTGCTGGTGCCGCCGGCGCGTCGACGGCGTGCGGAATTGCTGCTCAATCTGTCCGGCATCGATGCGGTCTGGGGCACCGCGCCGCAGCCGGATGAAATCCGCAAGCTCGATCACGAACGCATGCTGAAGGATGCGGTGCTCACCGAGGAGTCGAGCCCCGACGATCTGGTGCTGGCGCAGGCATTGCTCGCCGAGCGCTCGCCGGAGGAGATCGCCGCGGCGCTGGCGCGGCTCTATCGTGCGCGACTGCCTTCGCCCGAAGACATCAGCGATCCCGGCGAGAGCAAGGGCCGATCGCGCGACGATCGCGGCCGGGACGATCCGCGCAGTTCACGCGGTGATGACCGGCCCGCGAGAGCCCGATCGAAGAGCGGAACATCGTCGTCGCGCCACGGCATGGCGGAAGCCAGCGTCTGGTTCCGGGCGGCGATCGGACGAAAGAAGAATGCGGAAGCGCGCTGGCTGTTGCCGATGATCTGCCGTCGCGGCGGCATCGACAAGCGCGACATCGGCGCCATCAGGATCATGGACACCACCACCGAGTTTGAGATTTCGGAGCGGGTCGCCGAATCCTTCGCTGTCAAGGTCCAGCGTCCGGACAAGGAAGACAGCATCCGCATCGAGCCGCTCACCGGCGCGCCGCAAGGGCAGGCGGCGTCCGACAAGCGATCACACGCGCCCCGGCGCGAGGCCGTCGACGCGGATGGCGGTGCGCGTCACGGTGACGAGGCGCGCGATGCGGCCGGTCCAAAGCACCGCGGCAAGCTTTATCGCGACAGCGGCGCGAAGTTCGGCGGTGAGCCGGCGTCGGGCAAGAAAAAGAAGCATAAGGACAAATCCGGCCACGCGGGACCGCCGCCGCGGGTAACTGCGTGGCCTGCGAAAGGCGCACCCGGAAAGAAGCCAAAGAAAAAGCACCGCGGCTGATCTGCCGCCGTGACGCGTGCGATGAAGCGATCGCGCGCGTCCCGCAACTTCTATTTCAGCCACACCATCAGCGGGACCGGCGCGCGCCCTGCGCACGACAGCGTTCCCTCATAGGCATGCGCCTTGCGGGCGCTGTACGTACAGGGCGCGCCGTCCAGCACCAGCTCCGCCGTCACCTGCGAATCCGGCCCCGCGAGTTGCAGCCGGATCTCTCCGGCCCGTTCTTCCGGTCCGTCCTGGGTGCAGATCCCGACATGCTTCATCTTCAGCGGTCCGGAGAATTGCTTTCGTGCGCCCGGCTCGCTTTCGGTGAGATGCCCGGTCAGCTCCCATTCGCCGAGCACGCCGGCCTGACCGAGAATCTCCATCGCGCCGAGCGGCGGCACATGGCACAGTGATAGTCCGACGGCGCCGAGCAGCGCCGCCGCACCGTTGCGCCATCCATTGTTGCGCGATGGTATCCGCAGCATCAGAGCTTGCTTCCGGTTGTCTGGCGCAATTCGATCAGCTCCGGCCTCGATACGTCGGAATCCGCGGTGAGCCGGGCGATCTGCACCGCGCATTCCTGGGTCTTGGCCTGATCGCCGGACGCCTTGGCGCTCTTGATCATGCCGAGATAGGCCGCCAGCCGATTGGGCTCCTTCTTGAGCACGGCCTCGTAGGTGGCAAGCGCCTCCTTCGCCCTGCCGCGATCGAGCAGCATTGCCGCGTAGAGCTCGCGCGCCGGCGCCAGCGGTCCGGGGGTGACGGGATGCTTTTCGGTCTTGTCTTCCGCTTCTGCTGCGGCATTCATCGCGCTGAGCGCCTCGTCGAATTTGCCTTCGGCGTACAGCACCCAAGCGCTCGCGATCTGCTGCTGGATGTCGACGATGTTGGACCAGTACGCGTCCTTTGCGTCCTTCAACTTGTCGCGCAGCTCGACGAGCTTCGCGATATCGGCCTTGGCGGCCGCCGGATCACCGGAGCGCGCGGCGCCGACCGCGCGGGCAAAATAGGTGATGGCGTCAGCATAGGCGTACTTGGTCGGACGCACCTCAAGCGCAGCAGCTCCCTTCCAGTCGCCGCGCTCGAACACATAGCGGGCCTGGCTTGCCGCCACCGCGTAGGGGCCGGCGAACCGATCCTGTTTGAACTCGAGCTTGCCGAGTTCGTCGACCACCGCGCGTGCCTCCTTGTCCTGGCCGAGCTGCAGATAGGCATAGACCAGATAGTCCATCGCGTGGGCCTGGTCCTGCAGTTCGCCGTCTTCCTTGGCGATGCGCGCGGACTCCTTGTTCGAGGCGATCGATTCCTTCCAGTAGCCGACGCGCGTGAAGATGTGTGACGGCATATGCTGGGCATGCGGCGCGCGTTCGGCGATCTTGGCATAGCGCATCGCCGCGTCGAGGCCCTTCTCCGCCAGCGTCGGATAGTCGTAGAGATGGATCAGATAATGCGCGATGCCCGGGTGCTCGGGCTGGCGCTTGAAGATCGGCTCGAGCAGTGCCGCGCCCTTCAGCTGGTTGGCATAGGTCTTGTCGGTGGGGGACGCCGCGACATTGAGCGTGATCGCATAGGCGATCTGGGCCTCGTCATCGTCGGCATAGTGGGTCGCGACCTGCTCTTCGGCGGCGAGGAATCGCTGCACGCGGGTGCGGTGATCGACCTTGTCATAGTCGACATACATCGCGGCGATCGCATTGATGTATTCTTGCTCGCGCGGCGTCTGCGCACCTAGCGCCTGGCCTTTCTTCACGGCCGCGAGGCCGAGCGGCAGGTTCTCCGGTGGTGGCGGTCCGTGCGGATTGTAGAGATAGCTGAGCGCGATGCCCCAATAGGCGATGGCGCATTGCGGGTCGGCCTCGAGCACCTCCTCGAAGGTGCGGCGCGATGCGCTGTACCAGAACGAATGCTGATACAGCATGGCGCGATCGAACAGCTCCTGCGCCTCCGGCTTGCAGGATGTCGCAAAATGCACTTTGCCCAATCGTTGGTCTTCAGAATGTGAGGCAGCAGGCTGCGAAATGGTCGCGGCAACCAGGCCAACGACCACAGCGAGGGGAAACCGTGTCATAGGACCCGCTCCGTGGCGTTGCATGAAAGCTGCAGGATATCACCTTTCCCGGCAAGGCGATATCGCGCCATGAGGGCCCCGGTCCGCGGGAACATTGCTCGAATGAAATATTTGGTTAGCCGTCGAAAGCGATCTTCAACGCCTTGATCTTCCGATACAGCGTGGCGCGGCTGAGCCCGAGCGCCTTCGCGGCCTCGGTCACGCGACCGCCGCTGGTGCGCAGCGCCTCCACGATCACCGCGCGCTCGCTTCCCGCATGATCCGCCTCGGCGCTCCGTGCGCTGAACGGCGGCAAATCGAGATCGGCTTCGGTGATGACGCCGCCTTCGGCGGTGGCGCCGGCGAGCCGCAGCACATGGCGGAGCTGGCGCATGTTGCCGGGGAACGGATAGGCCATCAGCTGCACCCAGGCGTCAGGCGCGATGCGGCAGTGCGGCGCCTCCTCGTCGGCGATCTGCGCGATGACATCGCGCCTGTCGGCACGCTCGCGCAACGCCGGCAGCCGGACTTCCATGCCGCGCAGCCGGTAATACAGATCGGAGCGGAAGCTGCCGTCTTCGGCCATCAGCGCCAGATCGCGATGGGTGGCGCTGATCAGGCGGATGTCGACCGCAACCGGCTTCAGCGCGCCAAGCGGCCAGACCTCGCGATTTTCCAGCACGCGCAGCAGCCGCGTCTGCAACGACAGCGGCATGTCGCCGATCTCGTCGAGGAACAGCGTGCCGCCGCTGGCCTGCACGATCAGTCCCTTCGATCCTTCGCGCCGCGCGCCGGTGAAGGCGCCGGCCTCGTAGCCGAACAGCTCGGCGTCGATCAGGCTCTCCGGCATTGCCGCGCAGTTCAGCGCGACATAGTTGCGGCCGGCGCGACTGCTGGCGGCGTGGATGGCGCGCGCGAACACGTCCTTGCCGGCGCCGGTCTCGCCACGCAGCAGGATCGGCAGATCGAGATTGCCGACCGTCATCAGCCGCTTCACGCCTCTGATCAGCACGGGATCGCGGCCGGCAAGCTTGTGCAGCCCGCTGAACTGCCCGGCCGGTTTTTCACGCGGCTGTGTCGGCGGAGGCCGCAGCGAACGCGCCCGCGCCGGCGGCGCCAGGTGGCCGCGTCCCCATGGCGTGCCGTCGGCCCGGCGCAAGGTGACGGACTCGTCCGCGGCGCGTGTCGCGCGATCGTCGAGCTGGATCAGATGCGACAAATCGATGCCGTCGTCGATCATGGCATCGGTCAATCCAAACACGCCGCGCGCGGTGCGGCAGGCGCCGACCACGCGACGGTCGTCGTCATAGGCGAGCATGCCGTGGCCATCGCCGGGCAGGGTCGCGATCCAGGAAGCGCGGTAGCGCCGGCGGAAGAACGACTGCTCGATCCGCCGCGTCGCCTCCGTGGTGACGGCGAGCGCCAGCTCATGCGCGCTGCGGCCGAGATCGCTGCGGCATGAAGAGATGTTGACGGCGCCGGCGAGGCGCCCGGCATGATCGAACAGCGGCGACACCGCGCAGGTGAACATGTGCCACTGCTCGCGGAAATGCTCGTCGCCATGCACGAGGATCGGCCGCTGCTCGGCGAGCGCGGTGCCGAGCCCGTTGGTGCCTTCGAACGTCTCGGCGAAGTTCGAGCCGGTGTAGATCTTCCATTCCAGGAACATCCGCGCGTAGTCGCCCTCGGGCAGCCGGCTCACCAGCATGGTGGCGTTGGGATCGGCGAGGTTGACGCAGTAGCCGCTATCGTGGAGCACGCGGGCGAGGTCCTCGATCTCCGGGATCGCGACCTGGATCAGGTCCTCCATCGGTTCGGCGATGTGCCGGACCTCGGCTTCGGTGAGGGTCTGCGGCGGCCCGCGCCGGGCCGGGTCGAGGTTGTGATTGACCAGGCAGCGCCGCCAGGACGCGGCAATCCGCGTCTCGGTGTCGACGCCGGCCGCCTGATTGGCCGCCGATAAAACACGGGCGACGTGATTTGAGGCCGAAAGATTGGCCATCCAGAGGTCTCCACCCTGTATTTTTGCCAAAGTCTGGCACCCCGCGGCCGAATGTCAATTGGCCGGCGGGGTCGCGGGGAGGGACCTTGGGTGGAGGATCGCGGTACCGGACGCGGCTCAGTCCGCAGGCTGCGCCTCGGGAAATTTCCAGCTGCCGTCGAGGATCTCGGCGCGCGGTTGGAACAGCCGGACGGTGTAATTCCATCCCGGCGTGATCGGCAGGCAGTTGGCGACCTTGCCGTCGCAGCCGCCGAACTGGATGGTGACCGCGCCATCGGAGGCTTGCTTTGCGGTGATGCTGTTCACCGCATAGGCATTGGCCGGGTTCGGTTGCAGGTAGCCTTCACTGTTGTAGACGGTGAGCGACCAGAAACCATCGACCGGGATATCCCTGACCGTCAGCCGGTAGATGGTGCGCCGTCATTGCGCGCGGGCGTGATCGGAAGATAAAGCGCATCCTGCTCCGGATTGCCGCCCCACAACATCGCGCTTCCGATCAGGTGTCGCACCGGATCGACCTGATGCGCGTCGGCGCCGAACATCCGCCGCGTATCGGAGACCGTGGCGCCAAGCTGCAACAGTGCGGCTTTCACCGTCTTCAGGCTTGCCGCATCCCAGTTCGGGATCTCGAATGCGCCGGGCCGGTCCTGGCTGGCCTTGACCGCGTCCTGCAGGGCGTGAACCTGCCGGACCTCCTCGGCGTTCGCAAAATCGACCTGGAAGCGGACGACCGCAACGGCGTAGCGCGTGCCGACCGCGTCGCGGGTCAGGGTGTGGCGACCGGCGCCGTAATGGACCGCAAGGGTGTACTGGTCTTCATTGACGATTTGCATCGCCATGAAACGCTTGGCGCCGCCGGGTAGCTCGATTGTCACCGGTCCGGCATCGAGATCGAAGACCGCAAGCGAATAAAGCGTGTCGCGGTTGGGACGGACGATGCCCTGCTGGACCGGAGCAGCAAGCTCGCGGCCATGACGGAATTTTCCGAAGCCGCCACTGCCGGCCACCCCGGCGAAATAGGTATCGGTCTGGGCGCGGTTGTAGGTGTCGATGGTGACGCGCTGCGGGGCCGATGGGGGTGTTTGTGCGGACGCGATGGTTCCCGCCAATGCAAATGACATGGCTGCCAGGATGCTCGTTTTCATAGGCGCTCCGGATGAGGTCCTCTCCGTGCGAGCTGGTAGTCTGTCCAAATACGAAAATAAATGACCACGATTGGCAGATATCCTACCGAATATGGTAGGAGTGCCGGATGGATCTCAACGCCGTCAGGATGTTTGTTGCGGTTGTGCAGGCGGGCAGCCTGTCCGCGGCGGCCACGCGCCTTGCAATGCCGCTGCCGACATTGAGCCGCCGCATCCGCGATCTCGAACGGCAGCTCAAGGTCCAGTTGCTTGAGCGCTCGGTCCGCGGCGCCAGGCTCACCGATGCCGGCGCAAGGCTTTACGAACACGCCGGCCGCGGCATCGAGACGCTGCTCGAGGCCGAGCAGGTGATCGTGAACGACCAGGCCCATCTGAAGGGACGCCTGCGGCTGTCATTGCCGCCGACGTTCGAGCCGTGGTGGGAGTTGCTGGCCGCGTTCCAGCGGCGCTATCCCGATATCGAGATTTACCTCTACACGACCGAGCGTCGCGTGGACCTGGTCGAGGACGGCATCGATGTCGCGCTTCGTGTCGGCGCGATCGTTCACGAGGCCATGGTGGCGCGACACCTGCTCTCGTCCCGCAATATCCTCGTGGCCAGCCCGCAACTGGTGAAGCGCCTCGGCGTGCCAAAACATCCGGATGCGCTGCATGATCTGCCATGCGCGACGTGGGCCTCGCGCATCGATGAGCAGGCGCGCTGGGACTTGGCCGGGCATGTCGTCGAGCCCAGGGCGGTGCTGGCCACCAACGACTACGAGCATTTGTGCAGGCGCGCGCTGCGTGGCGATGTGGTCACCGAGCTGCCGCCCTTCCTTGCGGCGGCGCCGATCCGGGAGAAGCGCCTGGTCCGATTGCTGCCGCAGCATCCGCTGCCGGAGTGGTCGCTCAACCTGGTCTATCCGCCGCACCGTCACCAATCGACCATCGTCAGGACCTATTTGGATTTTTGCCAGGGCTTTCTGCCGAAGATCGTGCAGGCGTGCACGGTTTGAGTGGAAGTCGTAAGCTGCTTCGTAGGGTGGATTAGCCGAAGGCGTAATCCACCGCTCCGCGTCCAACGCAGAACGGCGGATTACGCTTCGCTAATCCGCCCTACAGAGCTACTTCACCTCGCCGGTCGTGAGCAGCACGAAGGAGCGGCCCGTCACCTTGTAGGTGCTGTCGAACGCGAATTGCGCGCCCGCCGCTTGCTCCGGCGCGCTGGTATCGAGCAGCAGCGACCAGTGCGCGCCGGCGGATGTCGTCGGTAGCTTGAAGTCGACCTCGCCCTCATAGCTGTTGAGGATGACAAGCACGGTGTCGTCCTCGCCCTCGCGTGCGGTCGCGGTCTTGCGCGCGCGGCCGTCGAGCAGCGCGGCAAAGCATTTGATCCAGCCGGTGGTCCAATCGGCCCGCGTCATCTCGACGCCCGACGTGCTGATCCAGACCACGTCGCGGATGTTGAGCTCTGCGTCGCGATCGCCGGAGAGGAAGCGGCTGCGGCGCAGGATCGGGTAATCGCGCCGCAGCTTGATCATCCGCTTGGTGAAGGCGAGCTGCTTGTTCGCGTCGTCGGACAAATTCCAGTCGAACCAGGAGATGTCGTTGTCCTGGCAATAGGCGTTGTTGTTGCCGCGCTGGGTGCGGCCGAACTCGTCGCCGCCGAAGCAGCATCGGCGTGCCCTGCGAGGCCAGCAGGGTCGCCAGCAAGTTGCGCTTTTGGCGCTCGCGCAAGACGAGAATGTCGGGATTGTCGGTCGGGCCCTCGGCGCCGCAATTCCAGGAATGGTTGTCGGACGAGCCGTCGTTGTTGTTCTCGCCGTTGGCCTCGTTGTGCTTAAAGTTGTAGCTCGCCCAGTCGTTCAGCGTGAAGCCGTCATGGGCGGTGATGAAGTTGACGCTGGCCCAGGTGCGGCGCCCCTCGCGGTTGAACACGTCGTGCGAGCCGAGTAGCCGCGGCGCCAGCGCGCCGGGCGTGGCCTCGCCGCGCCAGAAGTCGCGCACAATGTTGCGGTACTTGTCGTTCCATTCCGCCCAGCCCGCCGGAAAGCCGCCGACCTGGTAGCCGCCGGGACCGCAGTCCCAGGGTTCGGCGATCAGCTTGACGGTCGCGAGCAGCGGGTCCTGGTTGACAGCCTTCAGGAAGCCGGACTGCTCGTCGAAGCCGTAGACCTCGCGCGCCAGGATGGTGCCGAGGTCGAAGCGGAAGCCGTCGACATGCATGTGGCCAGCCCAGTAGCGCAGGCTGTCCATCACCAGCTGGATCACCCGCGGATGCGACAGGTTCACCGTGTTGCCGGTGCCGGTGTCGTTGATGTAGTAGCGCCGCTTGTCGGGCAACAGCCGGTAGTAGCTCGCATTGTCGATGCCCTTGAACGACAGCGTCGGACCGCGCTCGTTGCCTTCGGCGGTATGGTTGTAGACGACGTCGAGGATCACCTCGAGGCCGGCGCCGTGCAGCCGCGCCACCATCTCCTTGAACTCGCGCAGGCTGTTCGGTACGTCGGCGGCATAGCGCGGGTCCGGCGCGAAGAAGCCGATGGTGTTGTAGCCCCAGTAATTGGTGAGGTGCTTGTCCAGCAGATTGCTGTCGTTGACGAAGGAATGCACCGGCAATAGCTCGATCGAGGTGATGCCGAGCGCCTTCAGATGATCGATCGCGGCGTTCGATCCGAGGCCGGCATAGGTGCCGCGCAGGTTCTCGGGGATGCCGGGATGCTGCTTGGTAAAGCCCTTGACGTGGGTCTCGTAGACGACGGTCTCGTCCCAGTGGGCTTCCTGCCGTTGCGGCTCCTGGGCCCAGTCGAAATTGGGATCGCACACGACGCATTTCGGCATGAACGGCGCGCTGTCGCGCTCGTCGAACGTCAGATCGTCGCCGCTTTCCACCTTGTAGCCGAACACCGCCGGATTCCATGTCAGGCTGCCGGCGTGGGCGCGCGCATAGGGATCGAGCAGCAGCTTGTTCGGATTGAAGCGGTGGCCGCCGTCGGGCTGGTAGGGACCCGAGACGCGATAGCCGTAAAGCGTCCCCGGCTGCACGCCGTTGATGAAGCCGTGAAACACCTGGTCGGTATATTCGGGCAGCTCGAGGCGATGGGTCTCGCGCTCGCCGTCGAACAGGCAGACCTCGACCTTGCTGGCATTGGCGGAGAACACCGCGAAGTTGGTGCCGCGGCCGCTCCAATGCGCGCCCAGCGGATAGGGCAGGCCTTCCTCGACCACGAAATCGGACATCGCGTCCCCCAAACCATCAAATCAATCTGCAACAAACGCCGCCGCGCGGAAAACGTTGCATTGGTTATTTTAGTGGCATCGCGCGCGGTTCGTATGACGCCATCGTCATTCCGGGCTCTCGCTTCGCGATGCCCCCGGGTGCCCAATTGCGCACCGTGTCGTGAGAATGCGGAGCTGTGTCTTCAACCACGCTGTCATCGCCGGGCTTGACCGGGCGATCCAGTACGCCGAGGCCCATCCGCTCAAACACGACTGTCTCTGGAATACTGGATCACCCGCTTTCGCGGGTGATGACATCGGAAAGGCTGTTTCACATTGAATCAGACTGACACCGTCGTCCCGGCGAAGGCCGGGACCCATAACCCCAGATATCAGTTGGTTGGCGATGCTGGGGCCGCAGCCCGCTTCAACAGTTCACCCTGTGGTAATGGGTCCCGGCCTTCGCCGGGACGACAGCGGGGGGCTTGTTGAGTGCAATGCTAAATCAACCGCATGCCCTTGAAGCTCGTATGCCCGTTCTTGCCGACAATGATGTGATCGTGCACCGCGATGCCGAGCGGCTTTGCGATATCGACGATCGCTTTGGTCATCTGGATGTCGGCCTGCGACGGCGTCGGGTCGCCGCTCGGATGATTGTGCACCAGGATCAGCGCGGTCGCCGACAATTCCAGCGCCCGCTTGATCACCTCGCGCGGATAGACCGGGGTGTGATCGACGGTGCCGGTCTGCTGCACCTCGTCGGCGATCAGCTGGTTGCGCTTGTCGAGGAACAGCAGGCGGAATTGCTCCTTTTCGGCAAACGCCATGCCGGTGCGGCAATAGTCGATGACGTCGTTCCAGGACGACAGCGCGATGTTGCGCCTGATCTCGCCCTTGGCGATCCGGCCGGCGGCTGCCGCCAGCAGCTTGAGCTGGTTGATCGAGGCGTCCTTGATGCCCTCGACCTCGCGCAACCGCGCCACCGGCGCGTGCACGACTTCGGCGAAGGAGCCGAACTTCTTCAGCAGCGCCTTGGCCAATGGCTTGGTGTCGCGGCGCGGAATGGCGGCGAACAGCGCCATCTCAAGCAGCTCATAGTCGGTTAGCGCGTCGGGGCCGGCCGCATGGAAACGCTCGCGCAGCCGTTCGCGATGGCCATGATAATGCGGCATCTCGTCGGGCTGGTCGGTGCTGTCACTGGCTTTGGCGGGCATCGGCCACAACCATGCCGTGCCTGCCGGGTTTTGCAAGGGGCGATGCAACCCACGGTCATCGCCCGGCTCGACCGGGCGATCCAGTACGCCGCGGCTTCTCGATTCAAGCGGTGGCGTCTCTGGAATACTGGATCACCCGCTTTCGCGGGTGATGACACCGCAAATGGGTCCTGGCTTTTGCCAGAACGACGATCGTGTGTGAGGCGCCCACTTCCCCGGTTTGCCACGATGCGACGGGCGAATTACCGTTCGCTGCAACGGTTCGAGATCGAAAAGGGGGAGGACGGCGTGACGTCATTCAAGGTGATCCGCGCGCGCGCCGAGAAGCGCAAGGGCGGGCCGAAGGCACTGGAGAAATTGCTGCGGCCGCCGGCGGGCGCCAAGGTGCTGGCAAAGCTCGGCGACGACCGCGTGCTGGCCGAGATGACCAGGCGCGTGTTCTGCGCAGGCTTTGCCTGGAGCGTGATCGACGCCAAGTGGGAGGGTTTCGAGCAGGCGTTCCTCGGCTTTGAGCCCGCCAAGCTCGCCTTCAAATCAGATGAATTCTGGGAGAAGCTGACCAGCGACACGAGGATCGTGCGCAACGGCGCCAAGATCATGTCAGTGCGCGACAATGGCCGCTTCGTGCAGGAGATCGCGCGCGAGCACGGCAGCTTCGGCAAATTCCTCGCGGCATGGCCGTCGTCGGATGAGGTCGGGTTGCTTGATCTGCTGACCAAGCGCGGCAGCCGGCTCGGCGGCAACACCGGGCAGATGCTGCTGCGCTTTCTCGGCTGGGACGGCTTCGTCACCTCGCGCGACGTCGTCGCCTGCCTGCGCGATGCCGGCCTCGATATTGCCGAGGAGGTCAAGTCGAAGCGCGATCTCGCCAAGGTGCAGGCGCAGTTCAACGCCTGGGCGGAGGAGACCGGGTTGTCCTATCTGCATTTGTCGCGGATCTGCGCGATGTCGATCGGCGAGAACCACACGCCCGAGGAGATCGTCGAGCGGACGCGAAGCGATTATTGACCTTGTCGAGGATGGCCCCGGTTACACCTGAACCCAGGGCTTCTCGCCATGGCGCTCGGACAGCGTGAAGATCTCGACGCCGTCGGCGGTGACGCCGACCGAGTGCTCGAACTGCGCCGACAGCGAACGGTCGCGGGTCACCGCGGTCCAGCCGTCGGACAGGATCTTCACATGCGGCTTGCCGAGATTGATCATCGGCTCGATGGTGAAGAACATGCCGGGCCTCAACGGCACGCCCTCGCCGGGGCGGCCGATATGGATGATGTTCGGCTCGTCGTGGAACAGGCGGCCGAGGCCATGGCCGCAGAAGTCGCGCACCACGCTCATGCCTTGCGGTTCGACATAGCTCTGGATGGCGTGACCGATATCGCCGGTAGTGGCGCCGGGCTTCACCGCCGCGATGCCGCGCATCATCGCCTCATAGGTCACCTCGATCAGCCGCTCGGCCTTCCGCGCGATGGCGCCGATCGCATACATCCGGCTGGAATCGCCGTACCAGCCGTCGACGATGAAGGTGACGTCGACATTGACGATGTCGCCTTCCTTTAGCGGACGATCGCCCGGCATGCCGTGGCAGACCACGTGATTGATCGAGGTGCAGGTCGAGTAGCGATAGCCGCGATACATCAGCGTCGCCGGATAGGCACCGTGGTCGAAGGCGAACTTGCGGACGAAGTCGTCGATATCGGAGGTCGGGACGCCTGGCTTGACGAGGTCGGTCAGCGCATCGAGGCATTTCGACACCAACGCACCGGCCTTGCGCATGCCGGCAAAGCCGCTCTGCCCGTGCAGCTTGATCTGGCCGGTCTTGCGAAGCGAGGTGTCGGTGGCGTCGATATAGCTCATGGGCGGGCTGTTTCTGCAGGGAAGGGGCTGATTTCAGGCTCTAATTTAATGATCGGCGCGCCCGGTGCAAGCCAAGGTTAGGCATGGGGACAATTCCCAAACAGCTTGATTTTGCGGCCCAATCCGGAACAGCGGCAGCCGGTCCTCCGAAAAAACTGTGCGCAAACGCTAGAGCCCTTTCCGTTCCGATGGAATCGGAACGGGGCTCTAGATTCTTGTTTTGACGCGTTTTCTTTACGCGAACCGGTATCCATTTCGCTCGAAAACGCTCTAGCTGGAGACCTCGACCACGCTCTCGACCGGCAGCGCGCCGCCGCGGATCCGGAGTTCCCGCACCGGATAGGGCACCCTGATGCCCTGCTGCTTGAAGGCGTCCCACAGTGCCAGCATGACGTCGCTCTTCACATTGTCCATGCCGTCGGGATCGGCGATCCAGAAGGTCAGAGAGAACTTCATGCCGAGCTCGGCGAATTCGGTCAGGATGCAGTTCGGCGGCTTGCCCTTGAGCGCGCGGGCGTGGGCCGCGGCGGTCTCGATCGCGAGCTTGCAGACCAGTCTCGGATCGGCGTCGTAATTGGCGGCGAAGGCGATCTTCACCAGCGTATTCTTGTCGGTATAGGTCCAGTTGGTGACCTTCTGCGTCACCAAATCCTCGTTCGGGATCAGGAACTCGCGGCCGTCGCCGGCGGCGACCGAGATGTAGCGGGTTTTCATCGCGCTGATGCGGCCCTGGCTGTCGCCGATGGTGACGAGGTCGCCCGGCTTCACCGATTTGTCGACCAGCAGAATGATCCCCGAGATGAAGTTGGCGACAATCTTTTGGAGGCCGAAACCGATGCCGACGCCGACGGCGCCGGAAAGCACCGCCAGAGCCGACAAGTTGATCCCGACGGCACTCAAGGCAATGGCGACCGCGACCACCATTAGGCCGATGCGAATGATCTTGACCAACAACACCTGGATCGACGGGGTCAGATCGGTCGAGCGGGTGATCTGGCCGTCGATGAAATTGCTGGCGATATTGCTCAGCCACAACGCTAGGATCAGCACCGCGCCGGCCTTGATCAGCAGCAGCGGCGACAGCCGCAGACCGCCCATGACGACGGCGAACGAATCCAGCGTGTCGGCCGCCCAATCGAGCTGGCCGACGATGCTGAGCGCCGCAACCACCCAGGCTGCGATCGACACCGTCTTGACGATGAAGGCGTTGTCGATCACCGAGGTTACGAGGCGGATCACGAGCCAGGCCAGCGCCAGCTTGGCGGAGACCGCGATCAGGTAGCTGCGGCTCGGCCATGTGGCGTGCCACATCACGATGCGCGAGATCACCATCAGCACCGCGAACACGGCGGTCGAGGCGCTCGTCACCATCACGCGGGCAAAGTGCCGGAGCGGCAGCGGCCACCGGCTCGCCAGCGACGACAACTCGACCCGTGAGTGAATGGCGGTATCGGCCGCGTAGGCGAGGCCCGCGGCGGCGAGGATGATGCCGAACTGCAGATAGAACCAGGGCGAGGCGACCTCGGCGCCGACCGAGCGCGCGGCCATTTGGATCGATTCCAGGACGTCCTTCCAGCTCATGTCCATCGGCAAATTCTCAACTTGCAGTGCGGGTCAGGCAAATGTGATTCGAAGGTGTTGGGAGATTCCCACAACGGCGCGCGCGCGACCATCGATACACCACAGTGTCGAGGCGCATTAGAGCGTTTTCGAGCGAAGTGGTCACCGGTTCGCGTGAAGAAAACGCATCAGAACAAGAATCGAGAGCCCCGTTCCGATTTTGTCGGAACGGAAAAGGATCTCGGGGCAGCGGGACCGGGCACATTGCCGCCTATGGCAGAAATCGTTTGGCGTCCCGGTGTGTCGACGATAAGGATGCAATTGCAAGTATTTGAGACCCCCGAAGGCGCATGGCATCCCTCGACTCCGTCAGTATAGCGATCCTGCTCGGCGCGGTGCTGGTGATGGCCGGCATCCTTTCGAGCCTGCTGGCGTTGCGGTTCGGCGCCCCCTTGCTGCTGGTGTTCTTGCTGGTCGGCATGCTGGCGGGCGATTCCGGCCCCGGCAGGCTGCAGTTCGACGACGTCCGCACCACCTATCTGGTCGGCTCGGTGGCGCTGGCGCTGATCCTGTTCGACGGCGGCTTGAAGACGCGGTTTGCCAGCATCCGCACCGTGCTGGTGCCGTCGATGGTGCTGGCGACCGCCGGCGTGCTGCTGACCGCGCTGATCACGGCGCCGGTCGCCCGCTATGTGCTCGACCTCAACTGGACCGAGTCGCTGTTGGTGGGCGCCGTGGTGGCCTCGACCGACGCCGCGGCGGTGTTCCTGCTGGTGCACACCCAGGGCCTGCGCCTGCGGCCGCGCGTCGGCGCGACGCTGGAGGCGGAGTCCGGTACCAACGATCCGTTCGCGATCTTCCTCACTTTGATGCTGGTCGAGTTCATCTCGATCGGCCAGAGCTCCGCCTCGCACATCGCGATGGAGTTCGTCCAGGAAGCGGTGCTCGGCGCCATCATCGGGGTGATCGGCGGCCGGCTGGTGGTGCTGGCGTTGAACTATGTGGCGCTGCCGCAGGGCCTGCATGCGCCGTTCGTTACCACAGCGGCACTGGTGATCTTCGGCGGCTCGCAGATCGTGCATGCCTCGGGATTTCTCGCGGTCTATCTCGCCGGTATCATCATCGGCAACCGGCCGACCCGCGCGCATAATTCGGTGGTGACATTCCTCGACGCCGCGACCTGGCTGGCGCAGATCGTGATGTTCGTGCTGCTCGGCCTCCTGGTCTCGCCGCATCGCCTGCTCTCCAGCGCCGGCGGCGCGGTGCTGGTGGCGTTCGCGCTGATGCTGGTGGCGCGGCCGCTGGCGGTGCTGATCTGCCTTGCGCCGTTCAAGTTCAACTGGCGGGAAAAGATCTTCATCGCTTGGACCGGGCTGCGCGGCGCGGTCGCGATCTTCCTCGCCTCGATCCCGATGCTGGTCGGCCTGTCGAAGGCCTATCTGTACTTCGACGTCGCCTTCGTCGTCGTCATCATCTCGCTGTTGCTGCAGGGCTGGACGCTGGGACCGGCGGCACGGCGGCTGCATGTCGCGCTGCCGCGCGCCGAACGCGGCCCGCGTCGCGTCGAGCTCGACCTGCCCGGCCAGCTCGAGCAGCAGCTGGTCGGCTATCCGGTGCGGCCGAAGAGCCTGTATTTCCGCCGCGGGCTGATTCCGTCCTGGTCGAAGCCGACCTTGGTGATCCGCGACGAACGGATCCTGACGCCTGTCGAGGCCGATCCGGTCGCGCCTGGCGACTACATCTATCTGCTGGCGCCGCCGGAGCGCGCCGAGGCGCTCGACCGCTTCTTCGTCGACATGGCGCCATCGAGCACGCCCGATCCGCATCTGCTCGGCGACTTCATGGTCTCGGGCGAGCATACGCTGGGCGAGCTCGCCGAGATCTACGGCGTCAAGGTCGATGAGCACCAGGCCAAGCTGACGCTGGCGGATTATTTCGACATCAATCTCGACCGCGCGCCGAAGGAAGGCGCCGAGCTTGCGCTCGACGAGATCGTGCTGGTGGCGCGCAGCATCAGCGGCGGCCGCGTCAATGTCGTCGGCCTGCGGCTGCCGGAGGAAGAGGAGGAGGTCGCGCCGCAGACGCGGATGCAGACCGTGCGGCGCAAGCTCGCCGATATCTGGGCGTCGGTGGCGGGGGTCTGAGCGCTACTGCTTGCGCAGGAACTGCGAATCCGGCGCGAACTTCTTGATCATCTCGGACAGGCCGTCGTCGGCCGGCGGGCCGGGCGAGTCCGGGTTGGGCTCGTCCTTGAACTTCTGGCCGGAAATCTCGGCCAGCGCCGCGAGCAGTGTCTCATCGAGATCGTCCGCTGCTGTCTTTCCGGCTGGTCGCTTCGCGAGCGGTATGATGGCGGGCGGAGGTGGCAGCGGCGCCGGCGGAGCGGGCTTCGGCTGGTTGGGCGCGACGATTCGGGTCTCCGGTTCGGGCTTCGCCGCGATCGGCGCCGGTATCGGTGGAGGCTTGGGGGGATCCGCCCGCCTGGCGGCGGCCTGGCTGACGGCGGCGATCAATGATGCTTCGAGATCGGCGGGAGTCTCAGCCGTCATCGGCACCGGCGGCGGCGCGGCGGGCTTCGTGTCCCGGGGCGCGCGACCGAACAGCGGTTCCCGCTGGTTCGCCGTCGGCGGCCGGTTCTCGGTTGCCTTGCTGGGCTCCCTGCCGGGCTTGAAGAGACCCGCGCGTTCGGCGGCGAGCCTCGCGGAAGCCTCCTCGACCGTGGCGAGCAGGGACGATTCCAGCGCATCGGCGGGATTGCTCGGCGGTGTCGGCGGCGCCGCTGGCTTGGCGACAGGGGCGACCACCACCTTCGGCTCCTGCCGTGGCGGCACCGGCACCGGCGGCGGCCGCGATACCTCGACCACCGGCGGTGGCCGCGATGCCTCGAGCGGTGGGGCCGGCGGGACCGGCTGACCGCTGCGGGCGCGCGCGATGATGCCGTCGACGATCGCCCCGAGGCGGCTCTTGTCGGGTGCGGCGAGATAGCTGGCCGCCAGCTCGTCGACATATTGCGGGCCGTAATCGGCGAGCACATGCGCGATCTGGGCCAGATCAGGATCGCTCTCGACCAGCCGTCGCCACGCCTCCCGGTCGTAGGGCGCGCCGTTCTTGTCGGGCCAAGCCACCCGGCGTGGCTGACGCTGAGGTCCGGCGTCCTGGCCGGTGACCGGGTCGAGGGTCGGCGGCCGCAGCCCGGCACTGAGCCGCGGAGGGGTAAATCCCGCGGCGGCTGCCGGCGCGGCATCATCTGCCGGGCTTCGGCGGCGTTCGGCGACCTGCAGCGCGATCAGGCCGACGCCCATCAGCAGAAAGCCGAGCGCGGCCCACGAAATCGTGGCGCACAGCACCGCGCCGATCAGCAGCAATACCCAGCCTGTCAGTCGCACAATGTGCCCTTCCCCATGCCCGATCGGATGTCCCGATGCGGGCCTAGCAGACAAGATTGGCTATCTTATGCCGACTTTCGGAAAAACGGCCAGCTAGAGCGTTTTCGAGCGAAGTGGACACCGGTTCGCGTGAAGAAAACGCGTCAAAACAAGAATCCAGAGCTTCGGTTCTGCTTCAATCAGAACCGGAGCTCTAGGCGCCTGATGTCAGCACCTTGACACCGCCGAACGCGGTCACCTGGCCGCGGCGCAGCATCACGATCTGGGTGGCGAGCTGGCGCAGCTCGGCCGCGTCGTGGCTGACATAGACCATGGGGACGCCGGCCTCGTCCCGCAGCCGCACCAGATAGGGCAGGATCTCGAGCTTGCGGCTTTCGTCGAGCGCGCCAAGCGGCTCGTCCAGCAGCAACAGCCGCGGCTTCGACAACAGCGCGCGGCCGAGCGCGACGCGCTGGCGCTCGCCGCCGGACAGCTTTCCGGGGCGGCGGTCGAGCAGGGCGCCGATGTCGAGCAGGTCGACGACGCGCTTGTGTTGCGCGGGATCCTCGGCGAGGCCGTTCATGCGGCGGCCGTAGTCGAGGTTCTGCCTGATATCGAGATGCGGAAACAGCCGTGCGTCCTGGAAGACGTAGCCGATGCGGCGGCGCCAGGTCGGGACGTGGATGCCGGCGGTGGTGTCGTCGACCGTCTCGCCATCGATCACGATCGTGCCGCGGTCAGGGCGCACCAGTCCCGCGATCGTGTTGATCAGCGAGGTCTTGCCGGAGCCGGACGCGCCGAACAGCCCGGTAACGCGGCCCTCGCTGGTGAACGATGCGGCAAGCGTAAACTCGCCGAGCTGCTTGGTGATGTCGACGCGCAGCATCGCTATTGCCCGTGCAGGCGCGCGGTGGCGCGGCGCGCGAACACTTCGGCTGCGACCAGCGCGCCGACCGCGAGCACGACCGAGATGATGACGAGCCGGGCTGCAGCGGTGTCGCCATCAGGCGTCTGGATCAGCGAATAGATCGCCGACGAAATGGTCTGGGTCTCGCCGGGAATGTTTGAGACGAAGGTGATGGTGGCGCCGAACTCGCCGATCGCCTTGGCAAAGCCGAGCACCATGCCGGCCAGTACGCCCGGCAGCGCGAGCGGCAGCGTCACCGTCGCGAACACCCGCCACGGTGCGGCGCCGAGCGTCTCGGCGGCCTGCTCGAGACGGCGATCGACCGCCTCGATCGAGAGACGGATCGGCCGCACCAGCAGCGGAAACGACATCACGCCGCAGGCCAGCGCCGCGCCGGTCCAGCGGAACGCGAACACGATGCCGAGGTGATCGGCCAGCCAGCCGCCGACCAGGCCGCGCTTGCCGAAGGTCAGCAGCAGGAGATAGCCCGTGACGACGGGCGGCAGCACCAGCGGCAGATGCACGGCGGCATCGAGCAGCGACTTGCCCCAGAAGTCGCGCCGCGCCAACAGCCAGGCGAGCGCGATCCCGAACGGGGTTGCCACCAGCGTTGCGATGACAGCGACCCGCAGCGACAGCAGGATCGCCGTCCATTCGGTCGGCGAGATCTCGAACACGCTCAGGTCGTCGGGCTGATCAGGAACTTGAAGCCATACTTCTCGAGGCTCGTCTTCGCCGCCGACGAACGCAGGAAGGCGAGATACTCGGCCGTCTCCGGCTTCGCGGTCGTGGTCGCCGCGACCGGATAGATGATGGCCGGATGGCTGTCGGCCGGGAAGGTGCCGACGATCTTGACGCCGGGCTCGACCTTGGCGTCGGTCGAGTAGACGATGCCGAGCACAGCTTCGCCGCGCGCCACCAGCGTCAGTGCCGCGCGTACGCTGTCGGCCATCGCGAATTTCGGCTCCGCCGCCTGCCAGGCGCCGAGCTTCTCGAGCGCGGCCTTGGCGTATTTGCCGACCGGCACCGCCTTGACGTCGCCGGTGGCGATCTTGCCGTCGCCGGCGAGCTTGGCGAGATCGAACCCAGGTCCGATGTTGACGTTGTCGATCTTGGAATCCTTCGGCGCGATCAGCACGATCGAGTTGCCGAGCAGGTTGACCCGGGTCTGCTCATTGATGTTCTTCTGCTTGATCGCGTAGTCCATCCAGTCGGTGTCGGCGGAGACGAACACGTCGGCCGGCGCGCCCTGCTCGATCTGTTTTGCCAATGCCGAGCTTGCGGCGTAGCTGGCGCTGATCTTGACGCCGGTCTTGGCGGTGTAGGCCGCATTGATGTCGTCGAGCGCGTTCTTCATTGAGGCCGCGGCAAAGACGGTGAGCGTCTTGTCCTGAGCGCTCGCGGGCGGATGGATCGCGCCGAGCAGGATGACGAAGGCAATGAAAAGTCCGGCAAATCGTGACATGGAAAGCGCTCCGTGCGAGCTCGCGCGCGAACGGCCACGCGCAAATCAGGCGTTGGTTGGGGTCTGGGCGCGACAGGCGGACGCGCTGTTCCGCTGGTCCCCGAAGGACTTACGGTCCCGGGGGATATCGCACTGCAAACATAGCAGGCTGGGACTTACGGTAAAGGCGACCGTTTGTCTAACCGGGCGTCCTATTCATCCGACGGCTGGATCGCGATCGACAGCGAGTTCTCTTTTGAGCCGCTGACCTGCAGCACGAAGGGGCTGGCGGCGAGGTCGTATTTCATGGTCTTGCGGATACCGTCGCAATCGGTTGCCCCGCTGAATGCTTTCGGCTTCAGGAAATGCCCGTCCTGCACCAGGTCGACCCAGGCGCCGGCTGAGAGGCTGACGGTATAGAGCCCGGCCTTCGGCGCGGCCTTGAAGCTGGTGAAGCCGGCGAAGGTGCCGTCCTTCGGCGCGCGCTCCGGCGGGCTCGGCAATTTGGCGTCGCCGGGCGTGACCAGCGCCAGCGTGATGGCGGTTGATGGCAGTGCCGTCTGCTCGCTGCCCGAGGTGAGCTTGGCGCGATCCGGCGCGGTGAGCGCGGCGCGTGCGCGGTCGATCGACCATTTGAACTTGTCGCAGCCGCTCGGCTCCTCCGCTGCGAAAGCGGGAGCCGAGATCAGCAGGAGCGATGCGGCGAGGAGCGATTTGCGCATGTCAGCGGCCCCGATCCATCGCTCGACCGCGCTTACGGCGCGACGACATCAGATCATAACGCAGTTCGAGCCGACCGGCATAGCCGCCTGACGAAGATGTTATTGGCTTGGATGCTACTGTTTGGCGTCGGGCGCGTTCAGCACCGCCTTGCAGTCCGCCGGCAGCTGCGCCAGCGTCATCGGCGGGCGCGGTTTCGGCGGCTTCGGCGGCGGCTTTGGATGCAACACCGAATCCTTGAACCAGTAAGCGAGATCGGATGGCTTGCAGCCTTCGCCTTCCGACTGCGGCTTCTGTCCCTCGCATTCGGGGCTGCCGGACGGGCATCGCATGCGGATGTGGAAATGGTAGTCGTGGCCCCACCACGGCCGGACCTTCGACAGCCAGCTGCGGTCGGCCTTGGCGTCGCGGCACAGCGCCTTCTTGATCGCGGGATTGACGAAGATGCGCTGCACCGCCGGCTCCCGCGCCGCATCGCGGATGACGAGCGCATGACCCGGCGTGAACACGCGCGGATCGATGTCGAGCCGGTCGTCGCGCACCATCATCACCGCCGACATCTCCTCGCGGTCCTCGCGCGACAATTTGCGATCCGGCATCGGTGTCAGCCAGATATCGGCGTCGAGCCCGACCTGGTGGCTGGCGTGGCCGGTGAGCGCAGGGCCGCCGCGCGGCTGGCCGATATCGCCGACCAGGATGCCGGGCCAGCCGGCGTCCTTGTGCGCGCCGGCCGCGAGCCGCTTCAACAGCGCGATCATGTCGGGGTGACCCCAGTAGCGGTTGCGCGACAAGCGCATCACCTGCCAGGTGTCGCCATTGAGCGGCATCTGCGCCGCGCCGGCAAGGCAGCCCTTGGTGTAGCCGCCGATCGACCGCGTCGGCATCGCCGCGGGCAGCACCTTGCGTGCGAACAGCTCCTTCGCCCCGATCTTTGGATCGTTAGGGTTAGCGAGCGGCGGCAACGGCTGCGGAGTGAGCGAGCCCTTGTCCTGCGCCCGCGCGGATATGGTGCAGGCGACGAGGATTGAGATCAGGAGCGGGATCAGATGAAGGCGGGGGGTCATTCGGATCACTCTGTCTGCGCAAGGCTAGCATGAATTCGAACAAGGCGGACCGCGCATTCATCCCATTTGCTTGATCGCCCACAAGACGGATTAAGATTACCCGCGGCTTGCTGGCGCGCATATGAGCCACGCCACTTTACAAGCACACGTTGCAGGCGACATCATGCCTGCAATAATTTCAGGGTAGGCGTCATTATGACAAGCGTATGCGTACGGCTGGCGTTTGCCGCCGCGACTGCCGCGTCGACATTGGCATTGTCTCCGGCGCGGGCCGACATCGTCGTTCACATCGACAAATCGTCCCAGCGCATGGCGGTCAGCGTCGACGGCGCGACGCGCTACAACTGGCCGGTGTCGACCGGCCGCCGCGGCTATGGCACGCCGAGCGGAGCCTTCCGTCCGCAGATGTTGGCGCGCCGCTGGTACTCGCGGAAGTATTACAACTCGCCGATGCCGTACTCGATCTTCTTCCATGGCGGCTTTGCCATCCATGGCACCTACGAGCTCACGCGTCTCGGCGGGCCGGCCTCGCATGGTTGCGTGCGCCTGCATCCCTCGCACGCAGCACAGCTCTATGGGCTGGTCGAGCGCAACGGCCGCGGCGGCACGCGGATCGAGATCACCAACTAGCCGGCATGGCACGCGGACGGGCATAGGCGCGCAGCGGCTTAACCCTGCGATAACCCTGTCACATGCTGGTAAACATTGATGCGCTTGCAGCGCATTCGGCGCATTCATTAGGCATTCGCGCGCTGATTTACGCTTCCTTCACCACGCTTCGGCGCTTCCACGCTGCAAATCTGCGCTGTTCGTCGCTTGCACACCGCCGGCAACTCGCGCGTGGCGTGAACTCGCCTGCAAAGCAGGCATGCCCTGATATCTCATACAGCGCAGCGCTTCGCCAGGAGATACCAATTTTTCAGAGACTTATTGCAGAAATATCGCCGAGCTGGAATGCGCGTGGGGCGTGCGATACCGATGATGCGGCCGAAGAAGATCAAGAAACCAAACCAGGCCAAACTGGCCCGCTCCCGGGGGCGTCGGCCCCAGGCGGTGCCGAAAGTATCGGGCAGCTGGCGCCGCCCTGCCGTCGAGATCGGCGAGCTGGTGCGCCAGCGCGCGCAGGCTGAGGCAGCGATCGCAGAGGCACGCAAGTCGAACGCGCGATTGCGCGAGGCGATCGACATCCTGCCGCAGGGCATCGTGTTCCTGGACCCCGAGGGCCGCTACACGCTCTGGAACAAGAAATACTCGGAAATCTACCAGCGCAGCTCCGATCTGTTCGAGTACGGTGCGCGCCTGGAAGACACCATCCGCATCGGCGTCGCGCGCGGCGATTATCCCGAGGCCAAAGGCCGCGAGGAAGAGTGGATCGCCGAACGGGTCAAGAAGATGTACCAGCCGGGCGAACGGCACGAGCAGGTGCTGGCCGACGGCCGCGTGGTGTTGATCGAGGAGCGACTGACCTCGGATGGCGGCATCGTCGGTCTGCGCGTCGACATCACCGAACTGAAGCAGCGCGAAGCGTCGTTCCGCCTGCTGTTCGACGGCAATCCGGTGCCGATGATCCTGTGTGCGCTCGACGGCGAACGGATCCTCGCCGTCAACGACGCCGCGATCGCGCATTACGGTTACGTCCGTGCCGAATTCGAGCGAATGACGATCAGGAGCCTGCAGGCGTTCGATACCGAACTGCCATGGGCCGCCGGCCGCAGCAGCGACGAGCAGGCGGCGCGGACCTGGAAGCATGTGCGCGCGGACGGCACGCTGATCGACCTTGCGATCTATTCGCGCCAGCTGATGCATGGTGACCAGCCGGCGATGCTGCTCGCGCTGATGGACATCACCGAGCGCAAGCGCGCCGAGGCGCGGCTCGCCTTCATGGCCCAGCACGACAGCCTGACCGGCCTGCCCAACCGCAACCTGCTGCGTCAGCAGATGGACGAGATGCTGCAGCACACCCGCCGCTCGACCGACAAGGTTGCGGTGCTGATCCTCGGGCTCGACAATTTCAAGGCGGTCAACGAGACGCTCGGCCACGGCATCGGCGACAAGCTGTTGCGCGGGGTCGCCAAGCGCCTGCGCTCGACGCTGCGCGAGGAAGATGCGCTGGCGCGTCTCAACTCCGATGAATTCACCATCGTGGAAGGCGGCGTGATGCGGCCTGAGGACGCGGTGCTGCTGGCACGGCGGATCCTGGATGCGATCGGAGGCCCTATCTGCTCGAGGGACATTCGGTGGTGATCGGCGCCAGCATCGGGATCGCGATGTCGCCCGGCGATGGCGAGGATTCCGAAAAGCTGTTGAAGAGCGCCGACATGGCATTGTCGCGCGCCAAGAGCGAATTCCGCGGCACCTTCTCGTTCTTCGAGGCCGAGGTGGATGCGCGCGCGCAGAGCCGCCGCAAGATCGAGATCGATCTGCGCGATGCGATCAAGAACGAAGGCCTGCGGCCCTATTACCAGCCGCTGGTCGATCTCGCGAGTGGGCGCATCACCGGCTTCGAGGCCCTGGTACGCTGGCCGCATCCGGAACGCGGCATGATCTCGCCCGGCGAGTTCATTCCGGTGGCCGAGGAGACCGGCCTGATCAACCCATTGGGCTCGCTGATGCTGCATCGCGCCTGCATGGATGCGGCGCAATGGCCCGATGACGTGCGCGTCGCGGTCAATCTGTCGCCGCTGCAGTTCCGCACCGGCAATCTGCTGGCGCTGATCACCGATGCGTTGCGGCAATCCGGCCTGCCGGCGCGGCGGCTCGAGCTCGAGATCACCGAGACGCTGCTGCTCGAGAAGAGCAGTCAGGTGCTCGCGACGCTGCATGCGCTGCGCGCGCTCGGGGTGCGGATGTCGATGGACGATTTCGGCACCGGCTATTCGAGCCTCAGCTATCTGCGCAGCTTCCCGTTCGACAAGATCAAGATCGACCAGTCGTTCGTGCGCGACCTCGGCGCGAACCCGGACGCGCAGGCGATCGTGCGTTCGATCGTCAGCCTCGGCATGGGGCTCGGCGTCACCATCACCGCCGAGGGCGTCGAGACCGAAGCGGAGCTGAGCTGCCTGCGCGCCGAAGGCTGCCACGAGGGCCAGGGTTTTCTGTTCAGCCGCGCCCGGCCGAACACCGAGGTCATCAGCCTGCTGAAGGCGCAGCGCGTCGCGACGGCGGCGTAGCGAAGCCTAAGTCGCTTTCTTGTTCAAATGATAGGTCAGCGCCAGCGCAACACAATGGCGCAACGCGGGCTCCGGAAGCTTGCCGGCGACATCGAGCAGGATCGCGCGATTGCCGCTGTAGCTGAGCTCGGGATAGAGTTCGCGGAAGGTCTCGACCAGATTGGTCTGGCAATGGAAGTAGACCGCGACCTGGCCGGCGGCCGGCTTCACCTGATCGATCCGGATCGTGCTGCCGCTGCCGGTCTCCGGCGTCAGGTAGCTCGGCTGACCCCATTTCAGCGTCTCTTCCAGGGCGCCGACGCCCCTGGTCGCCTTCGCGGTCTCGAAGATCAGGCGCCGCAGCGCCAGCAGCCTGGCCTTGACGGGGGCAGGGTAGGCGTCGAACAGCGCGTCTGTCGATTTCGCTTGCGGACGTCGTGCCGCTTTGCTCGTCGATCTTGCCGGCTTGCGCATGGCGGGCTCCGCTAAGGAGGACGTATCGCTTCTATCTACCACAGCGCCTTGAAGGTCATATAGACCGCCATCAGCGACACGAAGAAGATCATGGCGATGCGCAACGTCGCGCGGTTGATGCGGTTGGCGGCGCGGGCGCCGAGATCGGTGCCGGCGAGCAGGCCGACGATGACGCCCGCCAGCACCGGCCATGACGCGAGCGAGCCCTCGCTCCAATAGATCCAGGCCGACGGGATCGTGGTCGGGATCAGCGACATCACGAGGCTCACCATCTGCGCCTGATGCTGCGGCACCCCGAACACGGCGCTCAATCCGACCACGGTCGCCAGTCCGCCGCCGATGCCGAGAAAGCCGGACGACAGGCCGGCCAGCAGGCCAACAATGAGCAGCGCCGGCCACGATAGGTCGCGCGTGGCGTGGCCGTCATGCTCCGGCTTGTCGCGGCCGCCGCGCAGGATCAGCATCGCGTCAAGCGCGACGAGATAGGCCACATAGGTCCAGCGCAGCGCGGGCTCGGCGACATGGTTCGCTGCAAGCGCGCCGGCAGCGCCGCCGCCAACGAAACCAACAGTCAAGAGAGCGATCCAGCGCAGCGGTGTGCGGTTGCCGCTTTGCCAATAGCGCCTGATCCCGGTCAGGCTGGTCGGCGGCACCTGCGCGACCAGCGAGATGCCCTGCGCGACGTGCTGGCCGGCGCCGAGCAGCAGCACAGAGAACACCACCAGGCCGGCGCCGGGGCTGACGCCGAGCAGGCCTGCGGTCAATCCGCCGGCGAGGCCCGTGACGATGCCGGCAATGAGGTCGTGGATGTTCACCGCGTGCTCCGTCAGCGCCTGGCGGCAAGGCCCGCGAGGAAGATGTCGAAGGCCTGCATCGCCTCCGATGTCGAGACGGTTTCGCCCCACAGCCGTTGCAGCACGATGCCCTGGAACATCGCGACCATCGCCCGCGCTGCGCCGCGCGGCTGCACGCTGCGGTCGATCGCGCCGCTTTTCTGGCCGCGACGCAGCAGCTCCACGATCATGGCGATCGGCTGGCGGATTCCGCTGGTCACCTGGTCGCGGACGACGTCGTCGCGCAGCGCTTCCGCCCAGAGCTGCAAGGCGACGCGGCGGGCGCGCAGTCCCTCTTCCTTTTGCAGGTCACCGAGAAAGGCGCGGGCGATCGATCGCAGGCTCTGCAGCACGTCGTCCGACGGGCCCTTGAGCGCGAGCAGGGCGCTGTCGCGACCATGGCGGCTTTCCCCGATCGCCTGGATCAGCTCCTCCTTGCCGGCGAAATGCCCGTAGATGCAGCCGGCGCTGAGCCCGGACTGCTTGATCACGTCCTGGATCGTGGTCTGGTGAAATCCCTGGCGGGCAAAGCAGATTTCTGCGGCCTGCAGGATCTCCTCGCGGCGGATCGCCAGGGTTTCGGGTTTCACCTTCGGCATTGTCGGTCCTTGTCAGTCGCGAATGCGGCCACGACTGCCGGGCCGGCTTGACGAACATCTCAGCTCACTATAAAGAACGAATATTCGTTTTGTAAAGAGAGGAGCGATCGGTATGATCGGTTTTGCAAAGCTGCTGTGGCATCCGGGTGCAGGCGAGATGGCCAATGTCGAGCTGCCGTCGACCGGTGCGCGCATTGCGTTTCTGCTCGCGAGCTTCGCGATCGTGCTGCTGTTCGAGGCCGCGTTTCCACTGTTCAGCTATGGCCGCGGCGAGCGGATGCGTAACATCGGCCGCAACGTCGCCATCACCGTGATCTTCGTCGGCGTCAACCTGCTGCTCAGCCCGCTGTCGCCGCTGGCTGCGCAATGGACGTGGGATGCGAAATTCGGCCTGTCCTGGTGGCTCGGCCTGTCACCGCCGAGCCAGCTGCTGCTCGGCATTATCGGACTCGACCTGTTTGCCTATTTCGCCCACGTCTCGATGCACAAGCTCGGCTGGATGTGGCGCTTCCACCGCATGCACCATGCCGACCGCTTCGTCGATGTCACCACGGCCTTCCGCGAGCATCCCGGCGAAACGCTGTGGCGGATCGGCTGGCACATCGCCGGCGTGATCGTGTTCGGAACGCCGGCCTGGGTGTTGGTCACCTATCTGACGCTGTCGGCGCTGAACGCGCAGTTCGAGCATGCCAATATCCGTCTGCCCGAGCGGCTCGATCGCTGGTTGCGGCTCGTCTTCGTGACGCCGAACATGCACAAGATGCATCATTCCCGTCACCAGCCGGAGACCGACAGCAATTATTCGAATTTGCTCTCGATCTGGGACCGGCTCGGCGGCACCTACAATCGCGGTCCGCGCTTCGCGGAGCTGCGTTACGGCCTCGACGGTTTCGATGATCCAGAGAAGCAGTCACTGCGCGGGCTGCTCAAAATGCCGTTCATGGGCAGTTGGGGGCTGAACGGGTCAGGGCCGGACGACAAGGCGGAGCGATCGGCGCCGCCGCCTGTGCTGCCCTGGCCATGACTCGAACACTGCGCCGCAGGTCGGGTTTGCGGACCGGGTTTACCTCTCCCCATTGGGGAGAGGTCGATTTGCGCAGCAAATCGGGTGAGGGGGCGCGGCTCCAACGAGAGACCGTAATCCCTCACCCGGCGCTACGCGCCGACCTCTCCCAAGGGAGAGGTGGACTTCCGCTGGCGCTCCAGATCAACCTAGTCTTGTCATGCTCTAGGCGGCGTTGCGCAGTCCGGCGAGGAAGGTGTCGACGCTGTGCGACAGCGCGGACGCGTGATCGCCGAGCTGGCCTGAGGTATCCAGCACATTGCCGGTGAGGGCGCGGGATTGGCCGGCGGCCTCGCTCGCGCCGGCGATATTGGCGGAGACCTCGACGGTCCCGGCGGAGGCCTGCTGCACGCTGCGGGCGATCTCCCGCGTCGCCGAGTCCTGCTGCTCGACGGCAGCCGCGATGGCGGTCGCGATCCCCGAGATCTCGCGGATGGTGCCGCTGATGTCGCCGATTGCGCTGACGCAATTGCCGGTGGCTGACTGGATCGCGCCAACCTGGCCGGCAATTTCCTCGGTCGCCTTCGCGGTCTGGCTCGCCAATCCCTTCACCTCGGCGGCGACCACGGCAAAGCCGCGGCCGGCCTCGCCGGCGCGCGCCGCCTCGATGGTGGCGTTGAGCGCCAGCAGATTGGTCTGGCTGGCGATCGCGCTGATCAGCCGCAGCACGTCGCCGATCTTCTCGGCGGATGCGGCCAGGCTCGTCACCATCTCGGTGGTCTCCCTGGCCTTGGCGACGGCATTGTCGGCGACATGGCTGGAATGGGTGACCTGGCGGCCGATCTCGGTGATCGAGGACGCCAGCTCTTCGGTGGCGGCTGCGACCGCATTGACGCTGGCCGATGCCTCCTCGGACGCGGCGGCTGCCGCCGAGGTGCGTTCGGAGGCGCCGTTGACGCTGGTCGTGATCTCGTTGGCGACGCGCTGCATGTCGCTCGACGACCGCGCGACGGCGGCGACCATGCCCTTGACGTCGGATTCGAAACGGTCGGCCATCTGCCGCTGCAGCGCTTGCTTGTCGACCGCAGCCTTCACCTTGTCGGCCTCCTGCGCATCGCGCAGCGAAGAGCTCTCGATCATGCCGCGGCGAAACACGTCGACCGCCTTGGCCATCGTGCCGAGCTCGTCGCGGCGCTCGCTGCCGGGAATCGTGACGCTGGTGTCGCCGCTCGACAGGCGGTTCATCACCGCGGTGATCGCGGTGAGCGGCCGGGACAGGCCGCGGCCGAGCAGGAACGCGAGCAACACCGCTGCGGCGAGGATCGCGACCGTGCCGAGGATCAGATTGCGCTGCGCGCTTGACGCCGCGGCTTCATAGTCGCTGGTGTCCTTGATGATCTCGAGCACGGCGACCGGCTCACCGGCATAGTTCTTGATCTGCCCGAGGTAGAGCTCCACGGCATGGCCGTCGAGTGTCGCGTCGCGCAGCAGCGCCGAACCGCTCATCACACCCTTGAGCTCGTCCTGGGTCGCGACCACGGTGTCGCCGAAGGTCGAGGACAGCCGCCTGAAGCTCTGGCCGTCGAAAGAATGCACGGCGAGGTCGATGCCGAAACGCTTCTTGGCGCGGTCGACGAATTCCTTGCCGAAGGCGGCGCCGACATCGACATTGGCCAGCGTCTTGCCGTCGTGCATGATCGGGGTCATGCCGAAGATCGAAAGCGCTTCGCGGCCGGGCTCGACGCCGACGATCGGCTTCCCGGCCTTGATCGATTCCACCACCGTCGTGCGTCGCGCGGACGCGTCGTCGCCGAACAGTTTTGGCGCGTGGACCCGGTAGAAGCTCGTCGCAGGGGCCTGCCAGAACGAGATCAGCGGGATGCCCTGTGCCTTCATCGACGCCCAAGGAGCGCTGAGCAGCTTGCCGAGGCCATCGCGGTCGCCCTTGGCCATGGCGTCTTCGACCGGCGGCAAGGCGGCGATGACAGCCGACACGGCCAGTGCCGCGCGCCCCTCGTAATCGATCGCTGCAATCACGCTGTCATATTGCAGCTTGAGCTGCTGATCGAGCGCGAGCCGCGTCAACGCGCGCTGCTGGCTGATGGAGAAGCCGCCGAGGATGGCGCAGGCGACTGCAACGGTCAGCGAAATCGCCAGGATCAGGCGGGCGGCAATCGAGCGAAGCGTGAACATGGGACCAGCGGAACTCCAGGCATTAGCGCCGTCCGCAAAGTCTCAGAAAAAGCTTAACAACCGGGTGTTGTTGCCGCCGGTATTCGTACAGCGACCATTGCCGCCGGTGCTACTTTCGTACTGTCCGCCAAAGCGCGATGAGATTGAGTTGAATCAGTCGGACCGCAGACTCGTTTCGCCTCTCCCGCTTGCGGGGTCGAGACGAGCGAAGTTCGCTCTTAGGCCGACGCGCGCCGAGCGACGCGAAGCGTCGTCCGGAGTGCGGCGGGTGGGGGCTCTCTCCACGATGGGAATCGGGGTGATACCCACCCCAGCCCTTCCCGCAAACGGGAGAGGGAGCGCAGCGTCCTCGCGGTCGTTAGGGACGTGTACTCATAAACGCCAGCGGTCCGATGTTCGCTTCCGGAGAACAAGCGGACATCGCGAAGCCACGTTGAAATCGGTCGAGAATGACCCATCTCAGACCTCGCGCATTTGTCCGTGTGGCGCCCGTTGAACCAGTAAACGCCTCGTTCGGACGTCGCGGTATCGCTGACTGGCCAAGAACCGATTGTATTTTGTCAAATCGTGCTTAGTTAACAAGCATCGTCTTTTGTCAAAGACGGCCGAGAGTTCGGCGCTCCCAGAGCAGAGTGGCTTCCTCAGAATGGGGCTAAAAATGACAGAACTTCGAATTGACGCGGGCAAAGCAGAACGAATAATCGCGCAAACCTTGCGCGACGAAAAGGGCATACCTCCAGCCGATGCAGCCGCCGTGGCTGCAAATATTTGTCGGCGGCTTACGATGGCGATGCCGACGAGCCCCTCATTGGATCGCTATCGGATCATTTCGAGAGAGCCTCCAGCCGGCGACGGTTTCGCGAGTGCAGTGGCTAAAGCGCTCACTGAAGGGAAGAGTGAGCTTTGGAACGCCAGCGAACT
>NZ_AUGA01000038.1:0-84836 GCF_000426785.1 Bradyrhizobium sp. th-b2 | reverse complement strand
CTTAACGGATGTTCCATAACGATGGTTAGGCAAAGACACCCAGGTTACGCTCCTGCGGCAAATCCGATCCGCCCGAGGCCAGGCAATTTGAGCGCTGGACGCCGCAAGTCGAAACCGACGACTGCGCCGAAGAAGTTGATTTCGAAGCCCTCAACCCAGCCAATCGTGACGCCAATATAGCCAGCAAGCGTGGCGTACAGTCCGGTTCCTGAGGCGGTCAAGCCAGCCCAGCTTCCCCGATACGGAAAGTCTTTGCCGATGGCCGTCGGTGGAAGGACGGCATTGAGTTCGGGAACGGCATTAAGCGCTGCCTGAACGAACGTGTTCGAGTTCGGTCCCGGCCATGCGCTGTAGTCGCCATAGGCGCGGAATTTGTAATCTTCGATGACTTGGCGGATCTTGGGAATGAGGTGTTGGGCCTCTTCACCGTCAAGGGCCACGACAACCGTTGGATCGGCGCCAAACCAACGACCATCCGCTGCAAAGCCATTGACGCGTATAGGCTCGCCCCATGCAGTGTAATCATATCGGTTGTAATGGTTGGCGCCGGCTTCCTTGACTACGATCCAGGTATGGACTGCGAATATGCCGCGCCACCGCACGGTCCGTGCAGCAAATACCCGGATCAACGCTTCGGGATGGGAAGACGCCGGGGGCAGAAGACCAGCGCTTGAACGATCCGCCGTTTGCCAGTTGCCTCGCGTGTCGGCGAACCAATAGTAACGCCCGGCAGATATTCCGATCGGCACAAATACCAACAGTAAGAAAGCGATCACGGATCTTCTCAAACTCGCATGCCCACCAGCGGCTGCCCATCGTAATATAGTTCCACTTTCTGACTGTGCCAGCTGAGTGCCTGTACCTTCCGCAGATCGCGCAAAGTGGCGGGGATCTCGCCGTAGAGGACGCCTTTCAGAATGCTTGGCGCGAGGAAGGCCAGCCGCAGTTCGCCACGGATGACCTTGGGATGGAGACCTGCCGCGACGGCCAGATCCTCGACCGACGCGAAACGCCCGCTTGCGAGGTCCCGCTGCCAAGCGTGCACCCGAGCCAAAGACTGAAGCACCTTCTGATCTGGCTCCTTTGCGGATGAGCCTGGAACAATGTGTGTGCTATCGGCCGGCCGCTTGGTCCAGGGTATGTTGATCGCCTCGATCGACGACTCCTCTACGAAAGTAAGGTCTAGGGAGCCGTCCCTTATGACGGCGCGGTCGATCAACGACATAATTGCATTGACCGGCATATCCTTATTCGGCAGACGTTCTTGAATTGCCTGCTCGACAAGTGCCTCGACCTCAGGTGCGGAAACCCGTGTCACCGAACCAGCCTTGTGCTTCCGTCCTCGAAGAGCGGTGCTGACATAGAACCGGTAGCGCACCCCCTTTTTGCTGGAGAAGCTCGGACCCATGCGGTTGCCCTTGTCATCGAAAAGCTTGCCTTGCAGCAAGGCCCCGCCTTGGGAGTATGCGACCTTTCGCTTGACCGTGTTCGATTTAAGCTGCTCCTGAACCCGATCGAAGGTTTCGCGGTCCAGAATAGCTTCGTGCTCTCCCTTGAACCATTTTCCGCTGTGATGGGTTTCCCCAATGTAGATCCGGTTCTTGAGCAAATAGGCGAGGGGACCGTAGGTGAAGGGAATGCCGCCCCGATACTTCGCCACTTTGGTGGTCCGACGCTTTGTGACGATCCTCCCCCGGTCAAGCTCGGGTACCAGCTTGCTGAACGAACCCAGCTCCAGGTAGAGCCGAAAGATCTTGCGAACGGTCTCAGCCCCGGCTTTGTTGATGACGAGCTTCTTCTCCTTCGCATCGTAGCCGAGCGGAACGGTGCCCCCCGTCCACTTGCCCTTGCGCCGACTGGCGGCCACCTTGTCCCTTACGCGCTCAGCCGATAGTTCCCGTTCGAACTGCGCAAAGGAGAGCAGGACGTTCAATGTCAACCGGCCCATCGAGGTGGTGGTATTGAACTGCTGGGTGACGGCGACAAACGAGACTGATTTCGCGTCAAAGGCCTCGACCAGCTTTGCGAAATCCGCAAGCGAACGGGTGAGGCGGTCGATCTTGTAGACCACGACCACGTCGACTCTGCCGAGTTCGATATCGGCCAGCAGCTTCTTGAGGGCGGGGCGGTCAAGGTTACCTCCAGAATAGGCTGGATCGTTGTATTGTTGGGGCAGGGCCTTCCAACCCTGAAACGACTGGCTCTTGATGTACGCCTCGCAGGCCTCCCGTTGGGCATCCAGCGAGTTGAACTCCTGCTCAAGCCCATGCTCGGTCGATTTCCGGGTATAGATTGCACAGCGGAGGGGCTTCGCGTCACTGGCCATCAGCGGCCTCCCGACGAGAGTCTGGGCGGAGCCCGAAGAACCGTGGGCCGTTCCATCTTGTGCCGGTTATGGCGCAAGCGATCTCGGAGAGGCTGGCGAACACCTTGCCCTGGTAGGCAAAGCTGTCGCCCGTGACGGTGACGCGGTAAGTCTTGCCCTTCCATGTCCTGACCAGCTCGGAGCCTGGCTTGATCCGCTGGGGAAGGTCCAGGCGACCATTGGGCTTTGCAGCGGCGGCCCGCACCATCTGATCGAGCAGCCGTTTCAGCGATGCAGGAATGCCACCATAAGCCTTTTCCTGAACCTTGTGAGCGATGCTTCGGCGGAGGAGGTCGGGACCGAAGGCTTTCGGTGGTTCATTCCGAAAAAGCTCGAGGTAGCGCTTCCGCAGTTTGGCTATGGGCATTGTCGACAGCCGATCCAGCTCTGCCTCAACCGCGGGATCGGCTGTCACCAGTTCGTTCTCGGATTTCACGACGCCGCGCCCGATCTACCGATCCGGTAGATGCGTGTGCCATCCACCTTCTCTGAAATGAGGTTCAGCTTCAGCTTCTTCTTGATCACACCTGCAAAGAAGCCGCGCACCGAGTGCTGCTGCCAAGCCGTCACCTTCACGATGGCGTCGATCGTGGCGCCCTTCGGTTGGCGGAGGAGGCCGAGCACGGTCTCCTGTTTGGAAGAGCGGGCTGAACCTTCCTTCGACTTCGAGGTTTCCGTTTTAGTTGGGCTGGCCTGGGCGACCTTCCGCTTCTTGGGGGCGGACCGGTTCGGCTGAGACTTCAGTGATTTTGATTTCGGCTTGGCGTTGCGGGTGACCACACGACTCTCCATCGTTTCAACGACAGCTTCAGGCGCTGCCACTGACACAAGCCCGGCTTAGGCGACCGGGCGAGAGTGGCTGGAAAACAGCGCCATTCCGCGAGAGCCTGTTCAGCATGGACACGGCGTGTCCTCGAGGTGGTGGGGGTAGTGACGCTCTAATGGCCGCTGAAGTCGAGCGAATTCACAGCAATCTTATGGCTCTCTCGCGTGCCCAAAAAGGTGCGAGTTCGGTAGTGATTGCAAGGCAATTCCGCCTGACACCGCCCGACGGTCGTATGTACCGAACGTGAAAGGTGGGATGGGAATAGGGAAGGAAGGTTCTTGCGCTGCAACGGGCGGCAGAATCACCGCCGTTTCGGATTCGCAACCAGCCAGCTCAATTCCTGCTCAAGTCCGTGATCGCAATAAATTCAAGGACGTTGATGCGGCACTCACCGCCTTTGGAACTGGGAGTGTCCCCGATCTGGTTTGCAGCCGGTATGGAACACAGAGTTTAGCCCCACCGTCTTTTGCGAGCCCATCTCGATGGAACGCTAGCATCCGCGAGCAGCTGATTCCATCGATCTGGAGTTATCATCTGCATCCACGACAGGTTGGCGTTTTGTAGCGCCTGGCTGATGGAGTCACACTGATCGTCATGTTTTGCCCCCGGAAATGCAAAGAGTTCAGTCTCGAGGTCGGCAAGCCACAAAGCTCGTTCCGGCAGGAACACCTGTCCCGCTTCAAACTTGGATGACGCTACCGCCATCCGGGTCACCTTGTCGCCCTCCGGCTTGACGGCAATGATACCGGCGACACGCGATCGCAATTCCTGCACCAGCATTGTGCCGGAACCAGCGTCCTCCACGACAACACGTTTTGCCTTCCAAAATCTGGCATGGGTTTCTACCTTTGCCTTGAGGTCGGGGTAGTCGACCCTGCCGCGCCAGACGTCGGCCAGATACCAACGCACGTTTTTTGCGAAGACCCACGTCGTGCAAACCGACCAGTCGTTCTGCGGACCACCTTTGTTAGCTGTGTCCCAACTCTGCATGACCAAGACTTGTTCGTGGACGGGAGGAAGATCCCGATATCGCTGGATCCACTGACGCTTGATCATGGAGCCGCCAGGTGGCACGGGCATCTGCTGGTATTGAGCAGAAAACGCATCGCCGCCGATCTGCGTCTTTAGCGCTTCCAGTACATAAAGTGGCTCTCGCTCTGGCGACAACACCTCTCCAGATTTGCAGAAAGTGAGTTTCTCCACTCCAACACCGAATTGTCTCGTCGTATTCGGCGACCGCCGGCAGATTAAGAATTTCCCACTCGTCGGATTGCTCGGTTAAGAACCCGGTCAGGTCGTCCATATGAATACGCTGCATGACGATAACGATCGCGCCTGTGCGCTTGTCATCCAGTCGTGAAAGAAGCGTGTTTGTGAACCACTGGTTTGCTCCGTTCCGCTTGGTCTCGGAGAATGCATCATCCGGCTTCAGGGGATCGTCGACGACGATAATGTCGCCGCCTCGCCCCGTAAGGGTACCGCCGACTGACGTTGCGAGCCGAAAGCCTCGCGCTGTAAGTTCAATTTCGGTCTCATTGTTCTTGAACGGCCCGACTCTCGTTTCACGAAAGGTTGACCGGTACCACGATGATTCGAGGACAGCACGAAAGTCGTTGGAGTGCTTCTTGGCAAGTTCGCCGGAATAACTTGCGCATATTATTCGGCGAGAGGGATCCAGACCAAGGACAAACGCGGGGAACGCCACCGATGACATGATGGATTTTAGTGACCTTGGCGGCATGTTGATAATCAACCGTTTGGTCCTCCCTAAACGCACTTGTTCTAAGCGGTCTGCGATGGCGTCCAAATGCCAGCTATGGATGAATGTCTGCCCCGGTGTTAGCGTCAAGAACGTCTTCTGTACGAAAGCCCTGAAATCGCTGCGTAACAGTGCTTGAAGTAAGCGTCCTTCAGCCGACATCACGATGAGCTCCGCTTTTACGTGTTTGAGTCCGCCCTGCACCCTTAGTTGGCATCTTCAGGAAGTTCGCCAGGATTGCCTTGTCTTCTTCCAGTATTTCGTCGAGCTTGATCGTCGCTTCCGGAGATTCTCCGTACCGATCAAATAGAGAAAGCATTAGCTTCAACGCGACTGGCTCGCTTCGCATAGCGTCGTTGGCGAGTCTTCGCAGCATCACCTCAAGCGCAGGCAAGCGGCGAGTCTTTCCGTTTTCGGTGACAGCAATGCGTTGTCCGAGTACCTCCTGGAGAACGAGGCCTATAGACCGGCTGCCCTTAGGGCGCCCCCTAGGGTTTCCACTCTTCCCCTTTTTGAACTGTGTCGCCTTTGGTGGGCGTCCGTAACCGACAGTGCCATCCGATATCTTCCGCTTTTGCCTAACCACGGCGCTTCTCCGTCCGTGGGGTGTGAGTTTTCCGGTGACCAGCCACGGCAGCGGAACTTATGCGCGGCGGATCCAGGGTTGACCGAGATGCTATGGAGTCTGGGTGAGTTTCCGCGGCATGGATCGCTGGCTTCGCGCGCACCTGAGACATTTCCTCAAAGGTCCGTCCGTCGCCCTCCAGAATCGCCTCCGCATGCGTCATCTGTTGCCAGCGTAGGATTGCGACGTCGACGTAACGCGGTTCATATTCCAGGCAGTAAGCGACCCGCCCGACCTTTTCCGCGGCGAGAATAGATGTGCCAGACCCCGCGAATTGATCTAGGACGATATCACCAGGTGTGGTGCAGTCGAGCAACGCATCGGCGACGAGCGCGGTGGGCTTGACTGTGGGATGTACTGCGAGTGTGTTCATACGGTCGTTGCCAAAAGTATTGGCGCCCGCATAGGTCCAGACGTTTGAACGATTACGTCCGAAACGACCTAGCTCGACATTATTTCGGTGCGGACGACCGCCGGTTCGAAAGACACCGATCAATTCATGTTGGGAACGATAGAAGGAACCTTGTCCAGCGTTCGTCTTGTTCCAGACCACGAGATTCAGCATGGAATCGTATAGGTCGCGTCCGACCGCGATCAAATCATCGATATGGCGCCAATCCATACAAACAAAATGAACAGCAGCTTCGGTCGAGACATGGATACCATTTCCGAGCGTTTCGGAAAGAAATCGCCGGAATTGGGCGGGCCGCATCTCGCCGGATGCGAACGCGAATTCTCCATGCCGATGTCTTCCACGGCCACCGATCGAACTCACCCGAACATTGTAGGGCGGGTCGCAGAATACAGCAGTTGCGAGATCTCCTTGCATAAGCCGGACAAAACTGGTGGGTTTGCGGGCGTCGCCACACGACAACCGATGCTTGCCGAGCAACCACACGTCGTCTTGCTGCGAGACGATTTCTTTAGAAAGAAGAGCTAGGGCTTCCTCAGGTTCTGGCTTTGAGGCGGCCATGTCCGAAAGAAGCAGATCGATCTCCGGCACCGCAAAACCTGTCAGCGTGACTTCGAGGTCCTCAGCAGGCAGCAAGTCCACGAGTTCGCCTAACTCGATCGCCAACATTTCGCGATCCCAGCCGGCTTGTTCCGCAATCCTGTTATCGGCAATCAGATAGGCTCGCTTTTGAGCGTCGGAGAGGTGCCCAAACCGGATGATTGCAACGTGGGTCAGCCCCACCAGTTGGGCGGCTTCGACAAAGCCGTGGCCGGCCAGAATGGTACTTTTGTCATCAACTATTACCGGTTTTATTTGGCCGAATTTTTCGATGCTTTGTCTTATCAGCGCTATCTGCTTCTTCGAATGGGTTCTAGCGTTTCTCGGATGGGGTCGGAGCGCGCCTATCGGGACGAGCTCGTTAAGAGGAAATTCGACCTTGTCGCGATTAGGTAGCGTCCGGGTGACTGCCAATGTTGCCTCCGTTAGTTAAGCGGAGAACAGCAGACCGCAGAGAAACTTCAAAAATAAACAAATAAGCGGGCTGTGTTTATTTATTTGGCCGAACGGGGACGCCCTCGTCGTTTCCTAAAAACTTCTTTATAAGCCGCATTGAAAATTCGAACTGGGATTTGTTCTCCAAAATAATGAGCAGCGTCCTGTATGAGGATCTTTCGACGGCCTTCACCTTGTGCTTTTCGTGTTTGTAGCAGGCATTCGCAGCGTTCGCGCAGTTCGGATTTCGGATCTTTTGGATGCCATGATAATTCAATGTCGTCATAGCTTCCCACCGTGCTCATTGCCCAATTGCCGGCGAAGTTCGGCCAGAGGCGTTTCCACTCAGCGGTTGGTATGGACTGTCTCGTGGGATCGGACCGACCGCGCGGCACGCCAGTAGCTACTAACTCTTCACTCAGAAACTTCGTTTGCAAATTGCGAAGCAATTCGCGCCCAACCGCACACGCTTCGTCCATTTCCCACCAAAGTTCCTTTGATAGGCTGTTGCGCATTTCATAGCGCTCATGGTGGTAGCCAGTCAGACCCGGGGGATAGCCAATCCGCTTCAGGGCAATTTCCGGCGTTTCAAAATAGGAAACGAAAATCTGCCAGAGCTGCTCGTCAAAGAACATTTCCGGCGCCCGACTCAGCGAGAATTCCATTGGGTTCGAGCCTCCATGCTCACCTTCCCAATTTAGGCCGGTTTGGAGGGAATCAGAAGAGCTAACAATTCGTGGAGTCCCTCGAAAGGTTAGCGCCGCTCAGGGTGGCTGAGGAAGCCACCTGAATTCAAATCGGTTTCAAGAATTCAAACTCGAAATCAACCCGCCAGATTGACGCGCAAATAGGCCTATTAGACGGGCTTGATTTCTTGAATTCATTCATCCTGAATTGCCATTTCAAGATGAAATCGCGCTGAAGTGTCGCGTCGACCGTGTAGGACGCCAAACTTCGTGTCGTCGGCGCAAGTGGCGACATCATCGGTGACGAGCAAGTCTTACATCGTGAGGGGGAGGTGATTCGCGTAATGGCGGCTTATGGAATGGCCGCTGTTGGCGCGAACGTGACCACCGGCGTGGAGGCCGGTGGTCGGCGATTAGAGCTCAATCTGTTCAGCCATATTCAAGGTGTCATCCACCTTGATCCCGAGATATCGGACGTGCTTTCCAACTTGGTGTGACCGAGGAGAAGTTGAACTGCCCGCAAGTTTCCGGTCTTACGATAAATCTGGGCCACCTTTTGTGCGGCGCATCGAGTGAGTGTCGTAAGATGCTGACTCTAAGCCGTTGCTTTTAACCCAGCGGTGCACCAGTCGGGCATATTGACGGGTTGAAATGTGAGGACTTGCATGAATTCGAGTTGGGAAGAGGTATCGGGAGCCCGTGACCCGCAGCGTTAGTAGCCAGGCTTCAACTGAATTCCTCGACTGCTCCGAGATCTCGAAAATATCGTCTAGTCGCGGTTTGACCATGTCAGAAGCGCGAAGTTTACTATCGATTGCCAGGTTAAAGATCGCAAGGTCGCGCATCGACCGCGCGATTTCTAGGTGGACTCGAATAGACCATACGTGCTTGGGCTCAAGAGGTTTCTTCTGGCCGACGAGTAACCCTTCACTATCGCGAGCGAAAGACTTTAGTGCCGGCTGATCGTTCAGGCTTCCCACACGAGCGTGCTCACGACCGACCGCTTCGAGCGAAAAGCGGCCATTCGCCAAACGTCTATCTTTTGAGCCCAGTGGTCCTAAAGGCTACGATGTGCCGGGTCGTATTTGCACGGCGATGAGTTGAGATCGTTGAAGAACGAGGCTGAAGAACAAGCTCGGGCGGTAAGCTCAAACTACGAGCGTTCGTCAGACGATCCGAAGGACGCGGCGATGAAGTGCGTGACCTTTGGCTCCGCGGCGGCCCCAAACTCACGGATAGCATTCTGAACGACCCTGTCCGCATTGGTCACGCGATGGTGCTGCCGGAGATGCTCAAGCCAGGATGCGATCATGAAGGTCTCGAGGAAGCGTCCTTTTTCGGCCGCATCCTCGAAGACGTCCCAAGCATATGCGCCATCCCGCCGGCGCTGTTGACCCAAACGCCGGATGGCGACGAGGAACGCATCACGCTTCTCGGCGGCGACGCGGTACTCAACCGTTACCAATACCGGACCGCGATCGCCATTGGCGTCGATCGCCAAGACCGGCGCCGGCCAATGCATGGAGGGCGCGAGGTCCACTCCCGCACCGGACAGAAGCTTCCAGTGCCAGGTCGCCGCGATTCCGACAAGGGCGCCGGCCGCAGCGATGAAGTGCGCCGCCGGCAACCCGAGCGCTGAGGCAAGCTGCCCCCAAAGCGCGCTGCCGGCCGTCATCGCGCCGAAGAACATGGTGACAAACATGGCCAGGCCACGGCCACGCACCCAATCCGGCAGGGACATCTGAACCGAGACATTGAGGGTCGCGAGAACGGCGATCCATGAAACGCCCGCGACTGCGCAGGCCGCAATGCCGATCGCTGAATGACGTGCGACGCCCAGCAGGCCCAGACTGAGTGCCGTGCCGAGCGTGCCGGCCGCAACAAGCCGGTCGGATCCGAGAGCCGCCTTCATGGAGGGCAGCGTGAAAGCGCCGACGACGGCGCCGATGCCAATCGCTCCCAGCAAAATGCCGTAGAGCTCGGGGCCGCCCGCGATCTGATTGCGTGCGACCAGCGGGAGCAGCGCCCAGTAAGCGCTTGCGAAGAAGAAGAACGCCACCGCTCTTATGAGCGTTGCGCGCAAATTCGCATTGTATCGCGCGTGCCGGAAACCAATTACCAGCGCGCCGCTCAAACGCTCCGGCGGAAGCCCGCTCCCTTGCGCCGGCGGCGGTCGCCACCAGAGCAGGGCCCCGATCACGGCGAAGTTGCTCAATGCGTTGATCCAGAACGGCGCCGCGATGCCCAAACCGCCGATGACCACGCCGCCCAGCGCAGGTCCGATCGCCCTGCTGATGTTGACGCCGACGCCGTTGCTCGCCACCGCCGCGGCCAAGTCGTGTTTCGGGACAAGCTGAGGCACAACGGACTGCCATGCTGGTGCGGTGAATGCCGCACCGGCGCCGAGCAGGAACGTGAAGAGCAACAGGATGGACGGGGTAACGAGGTCGAGCCAGACCAGCAACGCGCTCGCTGCGGCGACGACGGTGAGGACGATCTCCGTACCGATCAAAAAGCGGCGCTTGTCGACGGTATCCGCCAGAGCCCCGGCGGGGAGCGCGAACAGGAACATCGGAAGGCTGCCCGCAACCTGGACCAAAGAGACCGTCAGCGGATCGGGATTGAGGCTCGTCATTAGCCATCCAGACGCGGCGTTGTACATCCAGGTGCCGACGTTGGCGACGACGGTCGCGATCCAGACCACCGTAAAGGCCCGATGACTAAACGCGATCCAGGGGGACGCGCGCCCCTCGGCGTGGGGTGGACTGAGTCTCTCGTCAGAATTGGTCATGCGTCCTGCTTTGTCGGCTTGCTAAGCTGCGTCCAGGCCGAAGCGTCATCAGGTCAGGTTCGTCACGGGCTCTTTCCGGCTGGTGTACGAAGAAATGGCGTCGCGATTCCGAGAACCGGCGGCACAACAAAGCACCAGACGCCGACATGCGCGTACAGGAGGGCGGCGGCCGCGCAACCCGCCGCGAAGACGGCTACGTTGGTCGACATGGCCAGCAGGCGCGCGCCGGGAGCCGACACATTATCCACTGTTGGTGCGTGCACCATATCAGCGAGACCGATCATAATCTGCGTCGTCGTTCCCGTCATCAATGTCGAGGGCGGCGCCGTCCCGAGATGAATTCGGTGGGCGGCGTTCTGGATCGCTATGGCGGCCACAAGGACCATGCCGGTGACGACCGCCTGCCAGGCGTCGCCGTCGACGAACGGTCCGAGATGGATCGCGAGAACGGCGCCGGCAACGAGGAAGGCGACCTTCAGGCCGAGAATGATCTTCAGCGCAGGGCGGTTCAATCGCAACAGCCCCGAACTTACGAGGCGCGTCAGGATCACGACCAGGCAGAACACCGGAAGCGCCAGCAGTTTCGCCACCGTGCCCGTCGTGCCAAACACCAGCGAGGCCCCGAGGGTGACGAAGTTTCCGGTGACGTGAGCCGTGAACAAACCCTGCAGCGCGAGGAAACCGGCGGTATCGACGAATCCGGCGTTGAGGCTCAGCAGCAGCGGGAGCGTCGGCCTTGAGTTTGCGGCGGGCATGATCGAACCTTCTCAAGGAACGACAGTTATAGGGCGTACTTCAGTTCGACCCCGACGTAGTCGCTGTCGTGACCGCCCGCCTCACGGATCGTGTTTCCGATCTTGTAGTGCACCGCTTCCAGCGCGCCGGTCAGATTGGCGTTGAACCGATAGTCCACGCGCAATTGCCCGTAGGCGCCTGACCATGCACTACCCTTGCCGGCCGTTCCGGCTACCGGAATGTTGGGCTGCACGTAGATCGCGTCCGCCGTGGTCTCGCGCCACTGGAAGCCGAGCGCACCCATGACCGACAGGTTGGTCACCGGCTTCACCGTCAGGGACGGTTTGACGTGGAAGAGGTTCACGTAACCCGTGAAGCCGGCCAGCGTGAAATAGTAACCGTTCGGGAACAGCGGATTGAACGTCCCTAGAACATTATCGGCGGGATGATGGTCTCCCGAAGCGGCATCCATTTGCAGCCCAAGCCGCGGTTGCCACGCGAATTGAGCGAACGTGTACCCGGAACGCGCGCCGACCGCCCAGGCGCGGATATCCTTGCCGCCGATTGCGCCTGTTTGGCCCATCGCCTCGAGATCCCAATCGATATGGTTGAGATTCCCGGCGAACCGTACATCGAACACGTTACGCTTTTCGTCACCGCTGGCGTCGAGGTATCGGGCGTTGTCCTTCTGATAGAACGAGTAGTATGCGGACAACTCATTGGTGCCGAGCACCTGACGTTCCACACGCAGCGTGTGAAACCGGAAGTGGCTGTTCGAGGTGTCGTCGAAAGGATGCTGGAGATCGTATTGCACCGGCTGGCTCAGGAATCCGATGAAGCGCCAGGGGCCACTCTCCCAGTCGCCCCACACGGCATCGAAGGACTGCCGCACATTGGGACCGTCGCGGGACGAGACGAAACGCTGCAGGTCGAAGTCGAAGTCCTGTCGTCCGACGCGTGCCTTGAGGGTCCCGGCCTCGGTCGCGTTGACGTAGGCGAGAAATCCGAGCCGCAGATCGAGGGGGTCCTGGTCAACGGGCGTGGTGACGTTCTTGCCAAAGGCGCGATCGTCCTCTACCTGGAGGAACAGCTGCCAGTGCTCGTCGAAATGGACATCCGCATGAAACTGCAGACGCTGGATAACGTAGTTGTCGCTCTTCGTGCCGCCGACGCCGAATCCGGCGGCGTTGACGCTTTCGAACCGCTCCCGCAGCGTCGCGCCGAGCGACATGTAGCTCTTGGGATCCCAGGGCATGATGGGGATGTACTTGATGGCATCGTAAGGCTCGGTCCGAAGCACCGGATTGACCAGCACCGACCAATCCTCCTGCCAGCGGTTGGTCTTGATGGCGGGCCGCTGCGACGCCGCATCGTCGGCCCAGGCGACCGCCGACATCGACATCATCCAGCCAATCGTAAACATCGTCCGGAAAATCGTTCGGGGACGATAGGTCGGAGGTTTCGATTGCGGCTCAACATGGGTCATCGGATACCGGGAACAGAAATCTGTCGAGCCTAATGCCAAATTGGGGCGCTCTGCGAGAACCGGGAAGCCACAGCACTCGGCTCATTTCGACGCTGCATGCAATTCGGCGACATAGCCGCCCGGAAACCGCACCAGTGCGATATCACGGTGGTCCGAATTGAAGGAGTCGACCAGGACGGCGACGCCCGCGGCCTTCGCCTTGCCGAGCGTTTCGGCGAGGTTGGGCACCTCATACCCGGTCATTTCGTGCCCGTAAGGGTATGGGAGATGCCCGTCGGTCACCAGCACGGTCATCTTACCGAACACGGATTCGATCCGGATGCGACGATAGGTGTCGCCGGCACGGCCGATCTCCACGCCGGGGGCGCGCGCGTTATCAGACACGATTTTTCCGTGCGAGAAGCGAACGAAGCTCCTGACGAAGTCATCCGCCCGGTCGGGCGAAACATAGACGCGGTTTTCCGGCACGGTCTGGAACGCGGCGTAGTTGGGTTTGGTCGTATGCCAGTAAATCTGCATGTTGACGCCGCCCGGCCACTGAATCACGGCATCGCGACCGATTGGATCGGGGAATGGTGCGACGATGATGTCAGCTCCCGCAGCGCGTGCTGCTTTGATGGCGGCATCCATGTCGGCGACGAGGTATCCCGTCCGTTCCGCGCCGAACGGATAGGGAATCGGGGTTTTGAAGCCGAATAGGGAGACGGTGCCAACCGGCGTCTGGATCAGTTGCGAGGTCGTGCTGCTCGGTGTCGGAGTGACCGTAACGACCACCTGTTTGGAGCTTTGGCCTCCAAACGTTGCCGTGAAACTCGCAGCAAACTTATCGACATCGTCGGGCGCGACGTAGACATGCGTTGTGTCGTATTGCGAGCCGACGCCAATCAAGGAAATGGCGTCGCGCGCGCCGGCGACGGAATTGGCGGCCAGGGTGGCGATGGCAACGGCAACGATGAGTGAGCGGAGGCGGACCATTTGCGGGCTCCTTAGCGGTGGCGACGAAAAGCGGTGAGCGGTGGGCTCGATCACTTGCGTTCGCTCCCCGCCGCGTGGATCGAGACGATGACGAGGCCGGCTATGAGCCCAAGGTGCTCGAAGAACGCGTTCAACGCCATGAAACGGTCGTGCCCGGTCAGATGCCAGAAGTCATTTGCGGTCAGCATAGCGACGGCAGTTAGGACGCCCAGGCCTCCGGCCCCGAGCCAGACCTGCCACCCGAGCATCACGAGGGCCGAACCGCCTAGTTCGATGATGATCGCGAGCGCCGCCCAGAGCCAACCTGGGTGCAGACCGAAATGCTCCTGTTCGGAGATGGCCGCGCTGAAGTCTGAGAGCTTCGTCAGGCCACCGATCAGGAAGGCCGAGACCAGGGCCATCCGCGCGGCGGCCCAGATCAGCGGCACCCCCAGGATCGCGCGTACCCAGCGCGGCGTTTCCGCGGCACGGCTCATCTCAAACCGCCCAGCAGGCGCAACCAAGGGCGCCCCAGAAGCTTTTCAGGTCAGAAATCGGGAGCTTTGCCGACCAAGCGCTGGCGTGGTCGTGGCCGTGGACCCCGCAGCGGTTGGTGCAACTGCAATGCGCCGCGGCCTGCATGCGCATCGCGGCAACTGGTTCGGCCTTGGCGCCCCATGCGGCGTACCCGCCGTAGCTGCGGACTGGCGACCAGTCGGGCATGGCGGGGGGCGGCGGCGGGGCGTCAAGGGATTTGAATTCACCCTTGGCGTAGACGATCTTGCCGCCGACCATCGTTAGATCGGACGTCGTGTCCGAAATGTCCGCTTCCGTACAGGAGAAGAAATCTCGGTCCGGAACGACGAGATCGGCGAACTGTCCCACTTCGATGCGGCCCTTCTTGCCTTCTTCGTTGGAGAACCAGGTGACGTTCTCCGTCCACATCCGCAGCGCTGTCTCGCGATCGAGGCAATTGCGTTGCGGGGTGATGCGCAAACCCCCGACGGTCCGCCCCGTGACCAGCCAGGACAGCGACACCCAGGGATTATACGAAGCAACGCGCGTCGCGTCGGTTCCGGCCGAAGTCTTCACGCCTTTGGCCAGCATCTTGGCGACCGGTGGCGTTGCCTCCGCCGCGCCAAACCCGTAGCGTTCGACGAAATATTCGCCCTGATAGGCCATGCGGTGCTGCACAGCGATGCCGCCGCCGAGCGCCGCGATGCGATCGATCGATTGATCGGAAATCGTTTCGGCGTGATCGAAGAACCAGTGCAGGCCTTCGAGTGGCATGTCCTGGTTGACTTTCTCGAACACGTCGAGCGCCCGTGAAATGGTCTCGTCATAGGTAGCGTGGAGGCGCCACGGCCATTTGTTCTGGACCAGGATCCGGACGACTTCTTCCAGTTCGCCCTCCATCTCATGCGGCATGTCCGGACGTGGCACCCGGAAATCTTCGAAATCGGCGGCCGAGAACACCAACATCTCGCCCGCGCCGTTGTGGCGGAAGTAGTCGGTACCCTGCTTGTAGTTCGATGTCTTGGTCCAGTTTAGGAAGTCGTCCTTTTCACCCTTTGGCTTCTGGGTGAAGAGGTTGTAGGCGAGACGGATCGTGAGTTGCCCCTCGTCGCTGAGCTTCTGGATGACCGCATAGTCGTCCGGATAATTCTGGAAGCCGCCGCCGGCGTCGATCGCGCCGGTGACGCCGAGACGGTTCAACTCGCGCATGAAGTGCCGCGTCGAGTTGACCTGATACTCGAACGGCAGCTTTGGTCCCTTGGCGAGCGTCGCGTAGAGGATATTTGCGTTCGGTTTGGCCAGCAGTAGTCCGGTTGGGTTGCCGTTAGCGTCACGGGTGATCTCACCGCCCGGGGGCTCCGGCGTGGTTTTGGTGTAGCCAACCGCACGCAACGCCGCGCCATTGAGGATAGCGCGGTCATAGAGATGGAGAAGGAAGACCGGGGTGTCCGGTGCGACGGCGTTGAGCTCGTCGATAGTCGGCAGCCGTTTCTCGGCGAATTGATGTTCGGTAAAGCCGCCGACCACGCGGACCCATTGTGGCGCCGGCGTGATCTCGACCTGCCGCCTCAGCATGCTCATGGCATCGGCAAGGGACCTGACACCGTCCCAGCGCAATTCGAGATTGAAGTTAAGACCGCCGCGGATGATGTGGAGATGGTTGTCGATCAGCCCCGGCAGCACGCGCTTGCCCTTGAGGTCGATCACCCTGGTCGAGGACCCGGCGAGCTTCAACACCTCGCTGTCGTGGCCGACGGCGACAAACACGCCGTCCTTGATTGCGACCGCGCTGGCGGTCGGGTTGCTGCGGTCGAGCGTCGTGAACAGGCCGTGGTGCAGAATGAGATCGGGCGTGCTCATGAACGTTTCTCCTCAATGGCATTGGGCGCCATCCCGGCGGCGTCCGCCTGGCGGCCAGGCAAAAGGCCAAAGATATGCGGGGCGCACTGTGCCTGCCGCCACGCGGCGGCGAGGCCATTACCGGAAAGAAGCTGCTTGCCGACCGGAATGACCTGTTCGCCGATCAGGATGCCTAGCAGACCGACCAAGGCCACAAGCGGCGGCGCCGGCGAGCGAACGTTTAGGAGGCTGTAGATGATGCCGACCAGAACGCCGGCGCCCGCCGATAGCAGATAGATTTTCATCGTCGATATCCTGATGCGAAGACAACGAGGGCTATTCGGCCGCCTTGGCTCCGCCTTCGGACGCGTGTTCGCCGAGCGACCACTTCGAGAAGCGGATCTGGATTCCGTAAGGCGAATGCGCGCGTTGAATGTCCATCATCCCTTCGTAGGTCTCGCTGCGCGCCCAGTCCTGCTGAAGTTCGTAGGCGTACTGCGATGAGGTTATGGGAACCGCTCCTGCCTGGATGGCACGCTCCATTGCGCGGTTGTGAGCTTCGAGCGAAAGGTCGCCGCAAGCATCGGCGGCAATGTAGATCTCGTAGCCTTCCTTAAGCATGTCCAAGGTCGGAAAGATCACACACGCCTCGGTCCAAAGACCGGCCAGCACGAATTTCTTGCGACCAGTGGCAGCCACCGCCTTTCGGAAGTTCGCATCGAGCCAGGAATTCATGGACGTGCGGTCGATGATCTCTTGTTTCGGAAACAGGGAGGTGACCTCCGGCATGAAGGGCCCGGAAAACGAATCCCGCGCCACCGTGGTCAGCACGGTCGGGATTTTGAAAAGCTTGGCGGCTTTTGCGAGGATCTGGACGTTGTTAATCGTGACCAAGCGGTCATGCGATTGAACACCTTGGAACATCGCGGGCTGATAGTCGATCAGAGCGATGGCGCTGTTTTGCGGGGTCAGCATTTCGAGCTTGGACATTTGTGATCTCCTGGCCGGATGGCGCTATTTGTGGGGATGCGATCGCGGTCTGTAATTAACGTCTGCACGCCTAACCGTGAGATCCGGTGTTGCCATAAGGCCAAATGACGGTTCTCCCCGGCCCGATATGGCTACCGTCGGTCGGGGAAACGCCGCAATTGTACGCGCGTGAAAGCTGGCCACTACGAAGCGCGTAGGTCTTCCCCCGCCTTTGGAAAGGACGAACTAAACCTTGGTATAGCTTCAACGCGGAGGGTTGACCCGAACGAGCGCCGCTACTTCTCGCGTGGCGACTATAGGGGTGAGTTATGCCAACCGCTGACGGCATCCATTGTTGAACCAAACGGGGCTTCACTTCGAAGCGAATGTCGAAGATGGTTTCCTCGATACGAAACGCCGCGAACGATTGGGGCTCGGGTCACCAACGTGCAGAAACATGCTTTCGGATCGAAAATTCGGATTGGTGCGCTTCCGAGCACTGGCTCGAACTGGACATTCGATGAAGCGGTGAATTCCGAACGCCACTCTACATCGATTACGGATGGCGGCTCAGTTAGCGGGAATCGTAAACTGAAATAGCGCACCCCGCGGCTCGCACCCGGTCGCCCACAACCGCCCGCCATGGGCTTCGATGATCGCGCGGCAGATCGAGAGGCCCATTCCCGTGCCGTCGGGCTTCGTCGTGTAGAAGGGTTCAAAGAGACGCGGCAGGCTCTCCGGGCGCAGCCCTTGGCCGCTATCCCGCACCGCGACGCACACGCCTTCCGGCTCGATACTCTCCGTGCTGATGCGTAATTTGCGGTTGTCGTCCTCAACGTCCCTCATCGACTGGATGGCATTGACGATCAAGTTCAACATCACTTGTTGCAGTTGCACCCGATCGCATTGGATGCGTGGCAACTCAGCCAGTTGCGTGCTCACCGTGACACCGGTCTTGACCGCTTCGCTGCGGGTCAGGGCGGTCACCTCCAGGATCGCCACATTGAGGTCGACGATCTCCTTCCGAGGTGGCGCTTTTTTGATGAGAGACCCGATCCGGTCGACGACATCGCTGGTTCGACCGGTTTCGTTTACAATGCAGGTGAGCACCTCCCTTACCTCTGCCACATCGGGTGGGCTTTTGTCCAAAAAGCGTAGTGCTGCAGCGGCGTATGCGCGTGCCGCCGTAATGGGTTGCTTGATTTCATGAGCAATTGAGGCAGTGAGCTGGCCCATGGTAGCGACGCGGTTGGCATGCGCCAGCGCCATCTGGGCCTCGCGATATTGCCGCTCGCGACGGGTGATCTCCAAGGCAATGGTAGCTTGCGCAGCGAAGTCCCTGGATAGGGAAATCTGTCTGTCGGTGAACGGCTGCACCTTTTGGCGGGTCAGAGTAATTAGCCCGACTATCTCATTGTCTTTGAGCAACGGCACAGCCAGGCCCGATCGAACACCTGCGTTCATCGCCCTGATCCAATAATCATCCCGCTCGCCTTCAAGTGCTGTCAGGTCGGCGATGTGGGTGGGTAACCTGTTTGCCGCCATTCGAAACGGAAAGCTCTCCTTTTCTGCGAGCGCTGGGAATGATGACCAGAACTGGCTAACCAAAAGCGGGTTCCCTCGCACCGCCACAGAACGAAGACCGCTTTCTTCGGAGAGACGTAAGACGCCTAAGTCTGCTCGACAGAGGCGCGTGGCGCTGTCGAGGATGGCGTCGAAGATGGGCTGCAAGTCGTGCGGCGAGTTCGCAATGGCGCGCAGCACTTCCGAGATGGCCGTCTGTTGCTCGATGAGCTCGGTTACCCGATCTTGCGGCTCAGAAGCGGTTGCATCTGCGTGAATACTCTCGTTCATGCGGAGCAACCTCGGCTTGGACGGTGAGGCAGCATAACAGCTCGAGCCGTAGTTTGCGATAGCTCTCATGGCCGGCCAAGCCGAAGATGCGGCCGAACATCTGATGTCGCTGTGGGTCATTCGCATCGGCACCCATTGTTGAACCAAACGGGCTCCGCTTCGAAGCGAATGTCGAAGATGGCTTCCTCGATACGAAACGCTGCGTCCAACGCGCAGAAACATGCTTTCTCGGATCAAAAATCCGGATCGGTGCGCATCGGAGCCCCGGCGCGAAGCGGACATTCGACAAAGCGGTGAAGTCTGAACGCCAATCTACATCGATTACGGATGGCGGCTCAGTCAGCGGGGATCGTAAACTCAAAGAGAGCGCCCCGCGGCTCGCACGCGGTCGCCCATAACCGTCCAGCATGGGCTTCGATAATCGAGCGGCAGATCGAGAGGCCCATGCCCATGCCCTCTGGTTTTGTCGTGTAGAATGGCTCGAACAGACGCGAGAGGCTCTCCGGGTTCAGCCCCGGGCCGGTGTCCTGCACCCCGACGCGCACGCCACCTTCGGAAGGGACGGCATCGATGCTGATCTGTAATTCGCGCGCGCCTTCCCCAACACCCTTCATGGCCTGAATGGCGTTGACGATTAGGTTCAGCATCACTTGTTGCAGTTGGACCCGATCGCCTCGGACGCGCGGCAAGCCCTCCGCAAATTGCGTCCGCACCGACACGCTATTGTTTGCGGCCTCCGCACGGGTGAGAGCAATAACCTCAAGGATGGCATCGTCAATCGCTACGGCATCCCTTCGTGCGGGCACCCTCTTGACGAGCGCACGAATTCGCCCGACAACCTCGCCCGCGCGGTTTCCCTCCTTAACAATCAGAGAGAGCGCATCATCCGCCTCGCGAAAATTCGGTGGGCCCGCGCTTAGGAAGCGCCGAGCGGCTAAGGCGTATGTGACTGCCGCTGTGATCGGCTGGTTCACTTCATGGGCGATCGAGGCCGTCAACTGACCCATGGTAGCGACGCGGTTGGCATGCGCCAGCTCGCTCTGCATCTCGCGATACTGCCGCTCGCGACGGGTGCTCTCCAAGGCAATGGTGGCTTGCGTAGCGAAGTCGGAAAATAAGCAAATGTGTCTGTCGGTGAACGGCTGTACCCGTTTGCGGCCCAGAGCAATCATCCCGACTGTCTCTTTGTCTTTGAGCAACGGCACAATCAGGCCGGTTCGAACACCTGCGTTGTCGCCTTCAAGTGCCGCGAAGTCGGGGATGTGGATGGGTAACCTGCCTGTGACTAATCGATCCAGAGGGCTCCCCTTTTCCGCGAGCACTGGGAGTGATGACCTCACCCGACCAACCAAAAGGGGGTCCCCTCGGATCGCCACGAGACGAAGGCCGCCTTCTTCGGAGAGATGTAAGCAGCCTATGTCTGCTCGGCAGAGACGTGTGGCGCTGTCGAGGATTGCGTCGAAGATGGGCCGCAAGTCGTGCGGCGAGTTCGCAATGGCGCGCAGCACTTCCGAGATGGCCGCCTGTTGCTCGATGAGTTCGGTCACCCGATCTTGCAGCTCAGAAGCGGTTCTTTCTCCGTGGATACCCTCGGTCATGCGGAGCAGTTCCTCGGCCTAAACAGTGAGGGGCAGCATAACAGCTCGAGCCGTAGTTCGCGATAGCTCTCATGTACAGGGTCAAAAACGGAAGTGTCGGCCCGTCGGGTCGATGTCTTCTTGGTTGGTCAGGCCGCCCCGGCATGTCCGAAAAGTGCCATCACCGGATGTCAGTTGATTTCTCGATCACTTCGTCGGTGCATTCTTCCTCTCTTGAGCCTCGACGGCCCGCTCCCGAAGCGCTCGCGCGCCGTTGCGAAGATTTCGGTCAGCGGGTCCGCAAGATGTTCTAGTCGGGAGAGTTGGAAAACGTTAGTGTTTGTCTGGGCGCGTCACTCCTTGAGTGCAGAAGTAGAGGCTTCGAACACCCCCACGATACGCCGCTTTATCCTCTCATGCCGTCACCAACTTTCGCGCATAGCTCCTCGTCGGTCGGCTGGCTCACGAATGAGGTAAGCATGGCGAATCGCGACCCTTCATCGCCAACGCCCATGCCGACAATTCTTCGGTACAGCATTGCAGTTCTGTCCGTAGCAATCGCAATCGGGTTGGATCTCTTCCTGGTGCGACATTTCGAGGCAATTTTTGACGCCACGCGGCGCCATCTTTGGCTTCCTTGCGCCGGCCCATCCGGCCGCCGCGCGCTCAGCTGTTGCCGTTCCGCTTGTTTGATGGTTCTTCGAGGAGTGTGTGAATCCTAGGCGCCATTTGTTTCTAGCGTTGCGACCACCGAAACTCTCGAGGAGTAGTACCGAGCATATTACGGAAATGACGCGCCAGATGACCTTGGTCGAAAAAGCCCACGGCGAACGCAATTTCCGCTAACGAGAGATCCGTCTGAACCAACATCGCTTGGGCGCGTTCGACTCGCTTTTGCGTGAGGTAGATATGCGGCGTCACCCCGGCGGATTGCTTAAACTGGCGCGCAAAATGATGCACTGATAGTCCGGCGACTCCAGCCAGCATCAACAGATCGATATTTTCGCCCAAATGCACTTCCACGTATTCCCGCACCCGACGCATCGCGCCGGGCGACAATCCGCCGTATGCCTGCGTTGTTCGCGGCATCGTTGAAATATCAATCGGGCGCGGACGCGTGTGCAGGTTGCAGCTCGTTGGATGGCTCGAGGCACCCCTGGGGTCGGGTGGAGTGATAAGCGCGGGCCGACTGTCACCAGTGCCGGCGATAAGTAATCGCGCGGAGATATCGCCCTGGTGCTGGTGCCGGAAGAGGTCGATGTTTCGCTCGAAAATCGACCACAAGCTGGTACCGGTCTGGAACCCGCGATCATCGAGCATAAGGGAGGTGCGCGCCACCCGGTTTGCGCCGATGATGCGTTGGTTGCCGTCAACCGCCAACAGCATGCCTGAAGCACCTCCTTCCGGGGGCGCTACCGCGACAATCCACTCTCGACGGAATTGCTCACGAAAAAATCGCTCTTCTATCGCGCGCGCCGATCGCGCTGCGAGCACGCCAGTCAGCGCGTGCGCGCGTTCCGAGAGTTGAGGATCGATGGCAGAGACATCCAGCACGGCTATCAATCGCCCATCGACCCCGAACACCGGCGCCCCAGAGCAGCTCAGGTTAATGTGTCTGGACCTGAAATGCTGGCTTCTGTGAACGGTGACGGACCGTTCTTCGGCGATAACGGTGCCGATGCCGTTTGTGCCTTCCACTTCCTCGGACCACACCCCGCCGAGCCAGGTTCCCCAATATTGGAACTGGCTTGCCAGCGCATTTTCACCACGATGCGCGACTGCAACGCCCGAGCCATCACAGAGCAAGACGGCGTATGCAGCCTCACGAACCACCTCATACAATTCATCTATCTCCTGCTGAGCAGTGAAGATGAGCTTATCCAGCGGTTCGCGAAAATGTTTCAGCTCGGCAGGCGTGAGGATGCGCGGCGCCTGGCTATCGAGTGGATCGAGGCCGTGTTTTTTTGCCGATCTTTGCCAGGAGTTTGATACAGCTTGCATCCCCAGCGGAGGCGTCGCCCCTTCGGCTACCGAATAAACGTGTTCGGCGTGCCCCGCGATAGTGTCGAGCGACCTTGCAGACCGTTCCGAGAGTCCCATCACCGCACCTGGTTTACTATGGGCGCGCTCCTGGCCACGGCGCGCCGTTCAGTTTCCGGCCATGGCGAAACACTGTTGCGGCAAACGGCGCCGGCACCGCGGAAACGAAAAAACGCGTTGTCGATGTGGTATCATGATACTCCAACATCGAAGGCAATTGACGGAGCTGTTTCCGCCTATTTAGCAAAGTGCGTGCAAATTGCCGATCCCGAAGTAACCAGATTTGGACAATTCAGCCCGACCCGTCTCTCAAGGCGCAACAGGCCAAATTCCACATGAAAACAGCAAATGCCTCCGGGCCGGATCAAACCCCTCCAAGAGGGAGGTGATCATTCGGGAGATGCTGATGCCGCCGGACAGGTCTTCGCGCGGTCTTGTGCTCCGCTTCGAAGATGCAAGGGAGAGCACTATGATCTACATCCGACACTTGGGCACGGCGCCAGACGATACTAAAAAAGACTTTGATGCCGCATCAGTCCGAACGTACGGCCTGACGCTGGCCACAGAAGCCTTGCACGAGGCGCAGGTCGATCTGGCGCACGTGGACCGCATCACAACGATAGGACGGCTCACGGCCTCGATCGCTCCTGAAGTGACGCAGCCCATCGCGGCGATAGTCACGAACGCTCAGGCCGCTCGGCACTTCCTGAATCGTCGACCGCCGGACCTGGACGAGGTACGAGAGGCCCTCGATTGCATCGTGACGGAGGCCTATCGAGCAAGCGACGTGATCTACCGGATCCGAGGGCTTTTCAAGGAGACGCTGCCGAAGAGGGAGCGCACGGAGATCAACGGAGCGATCCGCGACGTGCTTGAGCTGATGCGTGGCGAGGCGACGAAAAACGGCGTATCGGTGCGGACGCAGTTCGCACAGCCATCGCCGGTTGTCCAAGCAGACCGGGCGCAACTGCAGCAAGTAATCCTCAATTTGATTATCAACGCCTTCGAGGCAATGATCAGCATGCGTGAAGGAGCACGCGAATTGCTGATTTGTACCGAGAAATCGGATTCAAACGGCGCCCTGGTGGCGGTAGGAGATTCGGGTCCGGGACTGGATCTAGAGACTGTGGACCGCCTGTTCGAGGCCTTCTACACTACCAAGGTCCAAGGAACGGGCATAGGTTTGGCCATCTGCCGTTCCATCATCCAAGCGCACGGTGGACGACTGTGGGCGAGGGTGAACGTGCCCTGCGGCGCCATCTTTCAATTCACATTGCCCACCCACAGGCCCGAGTAATCGTGATGGATGCTGAGACGGTCACGCGCCGACTTATACCGGCCTAATCCCGGAAGCGGCGAGCGTTGCCACGCGGGACACGTCCGAGACGGGTCACTCACGACGGAGTGGGGCCGCCAGCAGGCGCACCTCGTCGGTGCATTCTTCCTTGCACTTCGACCTCGACGGCCTGCTCCAGAAGCGCTGGCGCGGCGTTGCGCAAGACCTCCGTCAGCGGGTCTGCAAAAAGTTCTTGGTTTGGAGAGTTGGAAAACGTTAGTGTCGGCCCGGGCGCATCACTCCTTTGGTGGAGAAGTAGAGGCTTCGAACACCCCACGATACGCCGCCTTATCCTCTCATGCCGTCACCAACTTTCGCGCATAGCTTCTTGTCGGTCGGTTGGCTCACGAATGAGGTAAGCATGGCGAATCGGGACCCTTCATCGCCAACGCCCATGCCGACAATTTTTCGGTACAGCATTGCAGTTCTGTCCGTAGCATTCGCAATCGTGTTGGGTCTCTTCGTGCTGCGACATTTCGAGGCTATTTTGACACCGTTCCTGTTCGCGGTCGCCGCGACCGTTTGGTACGCAGGAGCTTGGCCAGGTGTGCTCGCAATTGTCCTTTCGGTCCTCAGCCTCAATTACTTCTTCCTACGTCCCGTTTTTTCCTTCAGCCCAATCAGCTATGCCGATCTCATTTATCTGACCTTTTGCATATTTTGCGCCTTGGCTGTCGGCTGGGTCAGTGCAGTGCGACGACGAGCAGAGCAAGAGCTTCGTCAGGCCCGCGAGGAGCTCGAGGCCAAGGTGGTGGAGCGAACCGCCGACTTACAGCGGAGCGAAGGCTATCTGGCCGAAACGCAGAAGCTGACCCGTACCGGCACTTGGGCATGGGACGCCCGTAGCCAGAGGGTGCTCTACTGCTCCGAGGAAATGTTCCGAATTTACGGACTGGATCCGCAGAAGGATTTACCGACCCGCAAAAACTTTCGGCAACGAGTCCATCCGGAGGATCGCAGCAGGACAGACGCGAGATTTGCGAGGGTGGTCAACGAAAAAGTTGATAGCTTCGACGAGTACAGGGTTCTGCTGCCTGACGGAACAGTTAAGCACGTCATTTCATCGGGGCACCCCGTTCTCGACGGGAACGGAGATCTCATCGCGTTCATCGGCACTGCGACAGACGTAACAGAACGCAAACGCGCGGAGGAAGCATTGCGCGAACGCGAAGCGAAAATCCGGCGTCTGGTCGATTCCAACATTATCGGAATTTTCTTTACGGGCCTGGAAGGGCGGGTTCTTGAGGCCAATGACGCGTTTCTTCATCTCGTAGGACAGGACCGGGACGATCTGGTTTCAGGCCGCATACGCTGGACGGACCTGACCCCACCGGAATGGCGCGAACGCGACAAGCGCGCCCTGGCGGAACTGAGCTCAAATACGATTGCTCGGCCGTACGAGAAGGAGTTTTTCCGAAAGGATGGCAGCCGCGTACCCGTGCTGGTTGGAGGCGCGCTGTTCGAAGAGGGCGGCGACGAGGGCGTCGCGTTCGTGCTCGATTTGACGGAGCGCAAGCGCGTGGAGGACGCGCTGCGCGAGAGAGAGGTTCAACTCGCTGAGGCGCGGCGCGAGCTGCGGCAGATGATCAATACCATCCCTATCCCGGTGGCGAGCTATTCGGCAGACGCCAGGCGCGACTTCGTTAACGCCGCCTGGAAACAATACACGGGCCTTTCCGACGAGGCTGCGCTGGGCACGGAATGGTCCGTCGTGGCGCATCCCGACCACATCGCGATCGGTGAGAAAGTGTGGCGTGACGCCCTTGCCGCCGGCGAGCCATGGCATACGGAGGAGCGTGTCCGGCGTGCCGACGGACAGTATCGCTGGTTCGCCATCGATCGTGTCGCTGCGCGCGACGAGAACGGCAAGGTCATTAAGTGGTACGGGACCGCCTATGACATCGAGGATCGCAAGCGCGCCGAGGATGCGCTGCGGGAGAGCGAATACAGGCTCCGTCAGATCATCGAAACCGTACCAGGTCTCCTCTGGTCCCTAGCCCCCGATGGCGAGCCGACCTATTTCAATCAGCGCTTTTTGGACTATTTCGGCAAGCCGTTTGAGGACTTCAAGCATGGTGGTTGGCTGGCACTCATACACCCGGACGACGTCCCGGAAACTGAAAGAACCTTCTCCCACGCAATTCAGACCGGATCTTCGTATCAGGGTGTGCTCCGTTTCCGTCGGGCGGACGGCGAGTATCGTTGGCACGAGGGCCGCGGTGAGCCTCTGCGCGATCGACAGGGAAACATCGTCCAGTGGTACGGACTGTCTGTTGATATCGATGAAGCCAAGAAGGCCGAAGACCGGCTGCGCCGCAGTGAATCCTATCTGGCGGAGGCGCAACTGGAGCTCGCGCACGCCAACCGCGTCGCGACGATGGGCCAATTGACGGCCTCGATCACCCATGAAGTGAACCAGCCGATTACAGCGGCAGTCACGTACGCGTTAGCCGCACGGCGTTTCCTAAGCGCTAAGCCGCCGAATTTTCGTGAGGTGGATGAAGCGCTCTCTCTTATCGTCAAGGAGGGGAATCGCGCAGGCGAGGTTGTCGGGCGAGTCCGCGCACTCATTAAGAAGGCGCCCGCACGAAAAGACGCCGTAGAGATCAACGATGCCATCCTCGAGGTCATTGCGCTCACCCGTAGGGAGGCCGCAAACAATAGCGTCTCGGTGCGGACGCAGTTAGCGGAGGGCTTGCCTCGCGTCCAGGGAGATCGGGTCCAGCTGCAACAGGTGCTGCTTAACTTGATCATCAATGCCATCGAAGCGATGCGCGAGATCGACGAAGAGGAGCGGGAGTTGCTCATTGGCACCCGTAACGAACCGGAAGGCGTGTCAGTCGAGGTACGAGATTCGGGTCCAGGCTTCGCGTCGGCGGCTCTTGAGCGCGCATTCGAGGCTTTCTACACCACGAAATCGGACGGTTTGGGACTTGGGCTGTCGATCTGCCGGTCGATTATCGAAGCGCATAACGGGCGTTTGTGGGCGAGCCCTAACGTGCCACGTGGCGCTATCTTTCGCTTCACTATGCTGCCTCATTCGGCCGCCGCACCGTGAGTCAAATGCCGATTCGGATCGAAGACGTGACAGACGTCTAGTCTAGAGCATTTTCGGTTCTGATTGAATCAGAACCGAAGCTCTAGCCTTTTGTTTTGACGCGTTTTCTTCACGCGAACCGGTGTCCACTTCGCTCGAAAATGCTCTAGCAGGCAACCGGATCATCGGTGGTGAGCCGCAGGGGACCATTGCGGAGGATGCAGGCTTCAGCGTCCGCGCTAGGCAACGCGACCTGGGCTATGCGGCTTTGTCAGCGTCAGCTGCAGTTGGTCGGCCATGCGCGCCAGGTCAGGCAGGGACGATGCCCGCATCTTGCGCATGACCTGGCCACGATGAACTTTTATCGTGATTTCGCTTACGCTCAGGTCGGCTGCGATCTGCTTGTTTAAACGCCCGGTCACCACGAACGCCATGACCTCGCGCTCCCGGGGCGTCAACGTTTCGAATCGAGCTTTCAGCCCCGCCATAGCTTGTTCCTGCTCAAGCTGCGCTCGATCACGAGCGTGACCGAGCTGAATCGCTTCAAGCAAATCCTGCTCCCGGAACGGCTTTGTCAGGAATTCGATAGCGCCACCTTTCATCGCCTGCACCGACATTGGAATGTCGCCATGTCCGGTGATGAAGATAATCGGCAGCCTTCTCTTGTTGCCTGCCAGTTCGCGCTGCAGTTCGAGTCCGCTCTGACCGGGAAGCCGTACGTCAAGCACCAGGCAAGTGGGTCCTTCTGGCAGATCTGCCTCGCAAAATTCGCTCACCGACCCGAATAGGAGCACCCGAAAGCCCGCTGATTGAAGCAGCTTACCTAGGGAGTCCCGCACTCCCGGATCATCGTCGATGACCATCACTGTCGGCGGTTGCTCTACCACATGTGCCTCGTTGACATGCGCATCAGCTTTTCTAGTCCGCCACCAAGCATAGCGAGATTATCGCGTGGGCGATAGAGGGGACGACCGGCCCAATTCGGTTCCTGCAGTCATCGGTGAACTGGCCTTTTGAAGTCGGCGCCGTGTTTTGCATCAAGCGACCAGCCGCCCATCAAAGTCGAACCGACGAGTGTTCGCAGAGCGCAACCTTCGTATAGTGCGCACATTCCCATTTGATACTCGATCTTTCCGCTAGTTCAATAGCGAGCGCCAATGCGTGCCATTATGGTGAAGTTGTCCCGTCCCGAGGCCGATTACTCCCTGCGGCCTCCACTCGCCGCTCCAGCCCGTCCAGGCTGGAGGGGCTTTTGTGAGTTAACAGGGTTAGGGCGATATGAAAGTCGATGCCTGTGACGCTGGCGTTCTCCATGGATCACAAGATTTCCGGTCGAGTTACTATACAATTGTATAATCGAACCACGTAGCGGTTGCGCCTAGGTTGGATGAGCAAAAGTGTGTGGACAAAATCCGTTTCTCCAAACGCTGCTCGCGGTTACCGGTCGTGCCAAGTGCCAAATACCAGACCAATAGTTGCCATAGTCGATGACGACACCGCGGTTGGAAATGCAATCGAAGTTTTAATGCGTTCGGTAGGGTTGGTCGCTAAAGCATTTTCGTCCGGCGAGGAGTTTCTGCGGTCACCCGAGCTGGGCCGGACCGGCTGCCTGGTTGTCGACTACGACATGCCCAAGATGAATGGCCTCGACTTGCACAACAATTTGTCTCGATTGAGCAACGAGATTCCCACTGTACTGATAACTGCCTATCCGAGCGATGATATTCGTGCCCGAGCGCTTCAGGCTGGGGTCATCTGCTATCTGCCCAAACCGTTCGATGAGAGTGACCTCCTGAATTGCATTCAGGCTGCGCTAGATCGCACCAAGGGAAATGGGGGCGCGCCTTAGTTGCCTACATGGCACAATGGCCGCTAGTCACGCGACAGGCGGCCTTCACTAGCCATCGGCGATGCAGCTCAATTCACATCGGCATCGCAGCGGGCGCGAACTAGGCCTGTCTCCATTATCTGCCGACTGATCTTCGTGCAACACGTTTGAGCGACTAGACGCACATTGCAGGACAGTGGAGCCAGCACACATAACTCCTGTCCGCCATTGTGATCGCCGCGGCGCAGGGGTTCGGCTCACCTCCGCGTTGAAGGTGATTCAGTTATACCAAGGTGTCGTTCGTACTTTCCAAAGGTGAGGGAAGGACTACGAGCTTCGTTGGGGCCAGCTTTACGCGCGCACAATTGCGGCGTTTTCCGACCGACGTTACGGATGTCGGGCCGGGGGATCCAACGTTTGGCTGACACATGCATGGCACCGTAGTTCACAGAAAGCTGAGGTTCGGCCCTTTTGAACTTTCAATTGGCGAGAGGGTGCTCCGGCGCGACGGTCGAGTGCTTCCTCTCGGGGATCGGGCGTTGGATATTTTGACCTATCTCGCCGACCGCTCGGGTGAAGTCATCGCGAAGCAGAAACTCATCGATCACGTCTGGTCGGACGTAACCGTTGAGGAAGGAAGCCTCCGGGTCCACGTGGCCGCGATCCGAAAGGCACTTGGTGACGGCCGATTCGGCGATCGATACATCGCAAACATCAAGGGACGGGGCTATTCGTTCGTCGGCACCGTCGCCCCCCTGGATGGTGGCACGGAAAACAGGAATGCCAAGTTCTCCCCCCAAGGCAGGCTCCCCGTGCGACCGGTCATGATGATTGGGCGCGAAAAGGTCGTCAGCGAGGTCAGCGACAAGCTTCGAAATGAGAGGTTCGTAACGCTTCTCGGCCCCGGCGGCATTGGCAAGACGACCATTGCCTTGGCCGTTGCCCGCGCCGTTGCCGAGGAGTTTGCCGGGAAAGTTCACTTTGTTGATTTGGAAAGCCTTACCGATCCGCGACACGTTGCGGAGGCTGTCGCGACATCGCTGGGACTTGCGCTCAAATCGAGTGATCCCGAGCTAGAGCTGGTCGACCTCGTTCGCTCGCAGAAGATTCTGGTCGTTCTCGATAACTGTGAGCACTTGATCGAGACGGTCGCCCTGCTTGCCGAGCAACTGTACCAGGAAGCGGAGCAGGTCCATCTTCTGACCACGAGTCGCGAATTACTGAAAGTAGGGGGCGAGAATTGTTGCCGGGTTCTTCCCCTTGATTTTCCACCAGATGGCTCGGAGCAAACGGTAAATGCCGTGCTTCGATATCCGTCAGTGCAGTTGCTCGTACGACGCGTGTCGGCGAGGGCGGGAAGCTTCGTTCTCACGGACGAGGAGGCGGCGTTTGCTGCGGAAATGTGCCGAAGGCTGGATGGCATACCCTTGGCAATTGAGCTGGCTGCGGGTCAGGTGGCCGCCCTCGGCCTCAAGAACACTCTTGCGCGGCTGGAGTTGCTGAAATTGGCGCATCGATCGGCAATTGCCAGACATCAGACGCTGAAGGCGACATTGGATTGGAGTTACAATTTGCTGTCTGACGGAGAGAGGATTGTTCTTCGACGCATCGCCCCTTTCGCTGGTCAATTCACCCTTGATGGCGCGCGGTATGTCGCCGGCGAAGTCGGCATAGGTACCGGAGAAATTCTTGAGGCGATCGCCGGTCTGGTTGAGAAGTCACTAATAGCAACTCAGATCGACGAAACGCAGGCACAGTATCGGTTGCTGGACACGACGCGGGCATATGCACTCGAAAAGTTAGAGGAGTATGCCGAGGTTGATGTAGTCGTCCGCCGGCATGCGGAATACGCCGCTGCTTACCTCGAATCACAAAGAGTTGCGCCGCTGGCAACTGAGTGTGCAGAAGCGGACAACTCGTCGTACGTTCCTCGAAGCGTTGAGACACCTATGCGTCTAAAGCTGGGCGGATGCGTTGGCGCGGCGGGTGAGAATGGGCAACGAACAAGGCGGCGCCTTCCAGTAGATGCAAGTCCCACCCCGAAGAACGCTCCAACCGGAAGCAACCGGAACAGTCATGGAGGTTCCGAAATGACTGAAGCCTCTGGCAAGCGCGTCACGAAGTGGTGACCGCCGGGTGTGCAGGCCGTAACGCGAGTGATTGCCGAGCAAGCCTCAAAGTACTTCATCAGGAGCCTTTATGAACTGGCTCTCGGGCTACGCATTCTCTTTGCTGCGGGAAGGCAGCATCGCTCTATACCGGGGCTCTGGCAACGGCTTGGCCCCAATCCTGCTTGTTGCCGCAGAAGAAACCTCGCCCAGTTGCGTTGAGCGACTTGAACACGAATATGCGCTCAAGTCCGAACTTGACGCCGAGTGGGCGGCGCGACCTGTCGCTCTTACGCACGATAGCGGCCGTATTACGCTGGTGCTTGAGGATCCCGGCGGTACGCCGCTAGATCGACTGCTTAGCCGGCCACTGGACGTATCGCATTTCCTGCGCATTGCGATCCCGCTTGCGGGTGCGCTCCGCCATGTGCATGAGCGTGGCCTCATCCATAAGGACATCAAGCCCGCAAATATTCTAGTGGAATCGGCAAGTAGCGGTGTGTGGCTGACGGGATTCGGGATCGCATCGCGCGTGCCGCGTGAGCGCCAGGCGCCAGAGCCGCCGGAGACTATCACCGGTACACTCGCCTACATGGCGCCGGAGCAGACAGGCCGGATGAACCGCTCGGTCGACTCCCGAAGCGACCTGTACGCGCTGGGGGTCACCTTTTACGAGCTGTTGACCGGCGCGTTACCCTTCACCGCCGCTGACCCGATCGAGTTAATCCACTGTCACATCGCGCGAGAGCCTGTTCCGCCGCACGAGCTTGCAAGCGCGCTGCCGGCTCCGCTCTCGATGATCGTCATGAAGCTTCTCGCGAAGACAGCTGAGGAGCGCTACCAGACCGCAGCAGGAGTGGAGGCGGATCTGCGCAAATGCTTGACTGCTTGGGAGTTGTTCGGGCGGATCGACCCGTTCCCGCTTGGTCTGCAGGACGCGTCGGACCGGCTGATGATCCCGGAGAAGCTGTACGGACGCGAGGCCGAGATCGCTACCCTGCTCGCTGCCTTCGATCGTGTCGTGAAGCATGGTGGTTCGGAACTCGTTCTGGTCTCTGGCTACTCAGGTATCGGCAAGTCGTCGGTCGTCAACGAGCTGCATAAGGTGATCGTGCTGCCTCGCGGTATCTTCATTTCGGGAAAATTCGACCAGCGGCTCCGCGATACCCCCCATGCGACCCTGGCTCAGGCGTTTCAGGGATTGATTCAACAGCTGCTGAACGGCCAGGCGAACGACATCGCTTTCTGGCGAGACGCGATCAAGGAAGCCGTCGGAAATCAGGGCCGTCTGCTGACCGATCTCATTCCCAACCTCGTTCGGCTGATCGGTCCGCAGCCGACCGTGGCAGTCCTCTCTCCGGTCGACGCCCAACTGCGGTTTCAGACCGTGTTCCAGCGATTCGTTGGCGTGTTCGCGAGGGCGGAACATCCGCTCGTCATTTTCGTCGATGACTTGCAATGGCTCGATCCGGCCACGCTGACGCTCATCGAATATCTCCTCCTCCATCCGGACACGCGGCACCTGTTGCTCATCGGCGCATATCGCAATAATGAGGTCGACCCGGCGCATCCGCTGATGCTCAAGCTGGAGGATCTGCGCAAAGCCGGCGTGAAAGTCGATCAGATCGTCCTCGGCCCACTCTCGGTCAACGACATCAACCATCTGCTGTGTGACACGTTGCGGCGTGCGCCAGACGACATGCGGCCGTTCGCAGAGCTGGTGCACGGCAGAAGCGGCGGCGGCAATCCCTTTTTCGCCGGACAGTTCCTCACCAGTCTCGCCGAAGAACGGTTGATCGAGTTCGATCCGCTCTCGCGGTCGTGGAAATGGGATTGGGACGCAATTGTCGACAAGAGGTTCAGCGACAATCCGGTGGACCTGATGATCGACAGGTTGCGGCGTCTTGCTCCGGAGGCTCAGGAAGCGTTGAAGCTGCTCGCCTGCCTCGGCAGTCACGCTGACTTTGCGACCTTGGCAAAGCTGCGCGGCGAATCTGAAGAGGCGATGCATGCAAGTTTTCGCGACGCGGTCCGCGCCGGGGCCGCTGCCCCCCGGGTGGAAAGCTATCGGTTCTTCCATGATCGGGTTCAGGAGGCCGCCTACGCGCTGATTCCGGCCGAAGGTCGCGCCGAACTCCATCTGCGGATCGCACGTCTCCTTGTCACAGAGACCGCGCAGGAGAACGTCGCGGAGAAGATCTACGACCTCGTCAACCAGCTGAACCTGGGCTCGACGCTCATTTCCGAGTGGCCCGAGAAGGTGCGCGCGGCCGAACTCAATTTTGTCGCAGGTCGGAAGGCGAAAGCGTCGACCGCCTATGCCGCGGCCTCCACCTATCTTGCAGCGGGCATCGCCGTTCTGTCGGACGACGGGTGGCAAAGATCCTATGACTTGACGTTAGGCCTGTTCCTGGAACGGGCGGAATGCGAGATCCTCAACTCGAACCTGGAGCAGGCGGCAGGACTCGTGGAGGTGCTACTCATCAAGGCGGGGTCGAAGATCGATCATGCCGAGATCTGTCGTTTGCGCATCATGCTTCAACTGAGGCAAGGCAACTATGCCCCCGCGGTCCGCACGGCGCTGGAATGCCTGCGAACGTTCGGCGTCGATCTACCGGACTCGCCGACGCCCGAGCAGATGCGAGCGGAATACGAGGAGATGCGCCGCGCCCTCGGCGAGCGCCCGATCGAGAGCCTGGTCGACCTGCCGATGATGGACGACCCGGAGATGCAGGCGGTCATGAAGCTCTTTAGTGGGTTGGGTAATTTAGCCTATCACGCTGACCTTGACCTGTACCAGATGATTTCCTGCTGGATGGTCAAGCTGAGCTGTCGTCATGGCACAAGCGAGTATTCTGCGATCGGCTATGGTGCGGTCGCCATAGTCCTTGGTCCGGCATTCCATCGCTTCGCAGACGGGGAGGCATTTGCGCGGTTGGCGGTTGCGGTTGCCGAACGATACGGGTTCACCGCGCAAAAGGCGGGTGCACATTTCTTGATGCAAATGGCGGTCCTGTGGACGCGTCCAATTGAAGATGCCCTGGCTTGCCTCGAGGCCGCGATCCGATCTGTCGCGGAAACCGGCGAAATGGTCTACGCCTGCTGGAACCGGCAACATCGCCTCACCGATCTGATGGCGCGCGGTGATCCTCTCGACCAGGTGTGGCTCGAGTCGGCAAGCGCTCTGGATTTCGTCCGCAAATACAAATTCGGTCAGTTGGTCATCTTGAGCATCCAGGGTTTCGTCCAAAGCCTTCGCGGCGGAGCGGGGAGCGGCGCGCCCCTCGACGAGCCGGCGCTCGAAGCACGAGTGCTCCGGGGAGGCGTTCCTCTCGTTGCCTGCTTTCACTGGATCTTGCAGTTGCAACGACACTTCTTGTTGGGCAACGCCGAGAGAGCCCTTGAGTTTGCCGGCAAGGCGAAACCTATTCTCTGGTCGGCCCGTCCCAACCTTCAGTCGATGGATTATTGCTTTTATCATTCTCTCGCCATCGCCGCGGTCTTTCCCGCGTCTTCGCCGGAGAGACGGGCAGAACTCCGCGAGGATGTTATCTCACACTTGGGGTCGTTTCAGCGATGGGCGGACAGTTGCCCGGCGACGTTCGCGCATAAACACACGTTGATCTCAGCGGAGTGGGCGCGCCTCGAAGGACGGGACATCGAGGCCATGCCGCTGTACGAGCAGGCGATCCGCTTGGCGGCGGAGCGCGGCTTCCTTCAGGACCAGGGGCTCGCGAGCGAATTGGCAGCCCGATTCTACCGCCTTCGCGGTCTCGAAAAGGTAGCAGACACTTATTTGGACGAGGCCCGCGACTGCTACGTCCGGTGGGGCGCCTGGGCCAAGGTCGCTCAGCTCGACAAGAGCCATCCCCGGATCCGACAACAAGCATCATTGACCGCAAAACCCACTATCGAGACGTCTATCGAGCGGTTGGATCTGGCCACGGTCATCAAGATGTCGGAAGCCGTGGCCGGGGAAATAGTCCTCGGGAGGCTAATCGAGACGCTGATGACTATTGCGGTCGAACATACCGGGGCCGACCGCGGCCTCCTGATGCTGCCGCGCGGCGGCCAATACCAGATCGAGGCGGAAGCGAGGAGCGGCCGCGACGGCGTCAGGGTCCGTCTTCTCGGAACGCCGGTGACGCCATCGGAATTGCCCATGCTGGTCCTTGAGCAAGTCATCCGCACCGAGGGCCGGGTGATTTTGGATGATGCCCGCGGGGAGAACCCGTTTGCCGAAGATGAATACATAGGCCGCAAACAGGCACGGTCACTTCTTTGCCTGCCGTTCCTGAAACAAGCCGAGCTGATCGGCGTACTGTATCTCGAAAACAGCCTGGCGTCGCATGTATTCACGCCGTCGCGTATTGCGGTGCTGAAGCTGCTCGCCTCACAGGCGGCAATCGCGTTGGAGAACGCCCGGTTGTACAGTGACGTCGCAGAACGCGAGGCGAAAATTAGGCGCTTGGTCGACGCCAACATCATCGGGATTTTCATCTCAAGTCGGAAAGGCGAGATCATCGAGGCAAACGACGCGTTCCTTAAGATGATGGGATACGACCGAGAGGATATCGCCGCAGGCAACATGCATTTGGCCGACTTGACGCCGCCGGAATGGCGCGCCAGCGCCGCCCGCGCCGTAGTAGGCGTTGACAAGACTGGCGCGGCCCAACCTTATGAAAAGGAGTACCGGCGCAAGGACGGCAGCCGCGTGCCTGTGTTGATGGGCTCGGCCGCGTTCGACGAGCAGCAAGACCACGGTGTGGCCTTCGTGCTTGATTTGACTGAGCGCAAGCGCGCGGAGGCTGAGGCACGCGAAAGCGAGCGGCGCTACCGTGAGGCGCAACTGGAGCTCGAGCACGCCAACCGCGTCGCGACGATGGGGCAGCTGACTTCATCAATCGCGCATGAAGTGAATCAGCCGATCGCCGCGGCAGTCACGTACGCGTCGGCGGCACGGCGTTTCCTAAGCGCTAAGCCACCGAATTTTCGTGAGGTGGACGAAGCGCTCTCTCTTATTGTGAAGGAGGGGAATCGCGCAGGCGAGGTCGTCGAGCGGGTCCGCGCACTCATTAAGAAAGTGCCGGCACGAAAGGACGCCGTAGAGATCAACGATGCCATCCTTGAGGTTATTGCTCTCACCCGTACGGAGGCCGCAAACAATAGCGTGTCGGTGCAGGCGCAGTTAGCGGAAGGCTTGCCGCCTGTCCAGGGAGATCGGGTCCAGTTGCAACAGGTACTACTTAACTTGATCATCAATGCCATCGAAGCGATGCGCGACGTCGGCGAAGAGGAGCGGCAATTGCTCATCAGCACGGGTGCCGAACCGGGTTGCGTGTCAGTGGAGGTGCGAGATTCCGGTCCGGGCTTCGCGGCGGCGGATCTTGAGCGCGCATTCGAGGCTTTCTACACCACTAAATCGAACGGTTTGGGACTTGGGCTGTCGATCTGCCGGTCGATTATCGAAGCGCATAACGGGCGTTTGTGGGCGAGCCCAAATCCGCAGCGCGGCGCTATTTTTCGTTTCACTGCGCCGGCTCATCCGACCGGCGTCGTGAGCGGAATGCCGCTTCGGATCCACGACGTGGCAAGACGTTGAGTGTACCAGGCATCCTGATCATCGGTGGTGACCGGCTTTACGCCAACGAGACGCACAACCATTCCAACGCCGATCGTGCCATTCAATATGACGGCAATTATTCTCGGTAAAGTAGCGGTCAAAGAAGGAACGCGCTACTTGGTGCGGTGGACACCGCCAGAAGCCAGAAGTTGCATTGAATTCACCAAGAGACGAGGTTATCGATAATGGATGATATTATTACCGAAGAGGTAGGAAACATCTTACGCGTGCAGTTGAACCGCCCGACCAAGCGGAACGCGATGACGTCATCCATGTACGTGGCTCTCGCGCGTATCTTCAATCAGGTGGCGAATGATGAGAATATGCAGGTCGTGCTTTGGCACGGTGCGGGAGATTCGTTCTGCGCGGGCAATGATATCGAGGATCTTCTCAAGAATCCTCCAGGGCCAGGCGAATCGCCGCAGGCCGGCCTCATGAATGCATTGGTCAATTTCGACAAGCCGATCGTCGTCGCGGTCCAGGGTGCCGCGATCGGTGGCGGCACTACCATGCTGACGCACTGCGACTTCGTCTACGCGGGCGAAAGCACGAAGTTCCAGATGCCATTCATTAGTCTAGCGGTCGTGCCGGAATTCGGATCGAGCTGCTCCGTGCCGGCGCGGATCGGTCATCTCCGTGCGGCAGAGCTGATCTTGCTGGGGGATCCTTTTGATGCCGGGCGAGCCGCGGATTTGGGTCTCATTACACGAGTTATGCCCGACACGGATGTCTTGGCGAAAGCGACCGAAACGGCTCGGAAATTGGCCGCGAAGCCGACCGAAGCGTTGCAAGCCAGCAAGAGGCTCATGAAGCAACCATTTCGTGAGCAGATCAAGGCTGCAATGAAGGCCGAGAACGAAGAATTTGGCGCGCTGGTCCGCTCTGAAGACGCAAAAGAGGCGCTTACGGCCTTGATGGAAAAGCGCAAACCTGACTTCACGAGGAATATCATCCCTTCAGCAATAGCATCGGTGCGAACATACGACCCCGGTAGCGCCGATCGCCGCGGCTGAGGAGTCCTAGCGAACTGTCCCTAATCAAAGCGGCCACGAGGGTTCGGAATCAACGAGGCAAATATGAGCATCCATCACGTGACGGCAATGGCCGGCGATCCTGCCAAGAATTTGGGCTTCTACACACGCGATCTCGGGCTGCGCTTTGTAAAGAAGACAGTTAACTTCGACGATCCGTCAACCTACCACTTCTATTATGGTGACGAGATCGGCAGTCCTGGCACCGTTCTGACCTTCTTCCCTTCAAACGCCGAGGCCGGCCGGCGCGGTGTTGGCGAAACGTGCCTGACCGCCTTCCGCGTCCCACAGCCCTCAATCGGCTACTGGACTCAGCGTTTCATCGAGAAGGGAATTCTCCACCAGAAACTGGAGAAGCGCTTCGGTCAGTCCGTGCTGCCGTTTACGGATCCTGATGGGATGGCGCTCGCGCTCGTTGGCATCGCCGATGCCGAGAGTGAGCCGGGTTGGAGCACCGAGGACATTCCCTCGGAACATGCGATCCGCGGCTTCCAGGGCGTGACCCTGCTTCTCGACAGCGCGCAGAAGACGGCCGCGATCCTGACTGACGTGTTCGGCTTCCGCGAGGTCGCCCGCGAAGGATTGGTGATCCGCTTCGCCGCGGCGGGCGACGCGAAAGGTAGCATCGTCGACATCTGCGAAGCTACCGGTGCTCTGCGAGGGCGGCAGGGACGCGGTTCGGTGCATCACATCGCATTTCGCGCCGCGGACGACGTACAGCAGGCGCAGATGACCGAGAAGCTAATTCACAGCCACGGCAGGCATCCCACCGAGCAAAAGGACCGGAAGTACTTCCGCTCTATCTATTTCCGCGAACCCGGCGGCGTTCTATTCGAGATCGCAACCGATATTCCCGGATTTGCGGTCGACGAGCCGATCGAAGCTCTCGGTCGGAACTTGGAGCTGCCGACCTTTCTCGAACCGCGTCGCAAAGCGATCGAGAGCGCGCTACCCGTTCTCGAGATGGCGACTTCGTGACTAACGAGTGCGCCTATCACTTCGTGGTGCCGCGCTGGCGCTCCGCGCCAGCGCTGGGCGGCCGCGCTCTCGCCGGCGACGATCGGCACAGTTGGAAGCGCATTGGACAAGAGTATCCCATCAGCGATCAGCTGCGTCGGCGGGGTGCCGAAATCTGCTAACTGCACGTACCGCGGCCCTCAACCGTCTTTATTTCGTCGTTATACTAATAGGCCGAACTCCCCATCGGATTCGTCGGACGATTAGGCAATGATTTGGTCGCTGCACCATTCCGGATGCGATCTCCACACTACCGGGAGGTCGGTTCTCTGCATCTCGGACATCCCTCGTCGACATTGCAGACATCCTCGGTCGCTGTCGCTGCCTGTGCTGTTCGAACTGGCGGGTGCCCGAGTTGTTCGCCACTGAAAATGCTGTAGGAGTCTCGATGTACGAGTTCATCGCCGGTCAGATCGTCGGGATCAATGGTCTGATTAACCTTTCGAACATTGTGTTTCTCGTCGCATTCTCGGTGCAGGACGTCCTCAGGCTGCGCATTTTGGCCATCGTCGGCGAGGCGCTGACCTTGCCATATTACTACTTCCAGGGTGAGAAACTGTGGCCGCCGATTGTTTGGGGAGCCGCGTTCATGCTCGTGAATGCGGTCCGCGTCGTGGCGATAGCTTTGGAGCGGCGGCCGGTAGTTCTCAGCGACAGGGAAGAACGGCTCTACCGCGTCGCATTCAGCTCGATCGACAAGCGCGAGTTCCTGAAGCTTGTCAGCCTTGCCCGGTGGGTCGACTGCTTTCCCGGAGAGATTATTCTCGAAAAGGGGAAGCACATATCGGAGGCCATTGTCGTTATGGCCGGGGATCTCGAAGCCATTGTTAGCGACAACACTAGGATGGCGCTTCGACCCGGTCAGCTGATCGGGGACGTCAGCGCCTACAGCGGCTTGGCCAGTCCGGCGGAAGTAGTGGCTCGCGGTCCCGGGATTCTTGCAAAGTGGGATCTGCAGCACGTGAGAGAGTTTACAGCGAGCAGGCCCGAACTCCGCGCCAACCTTCTGCAGATTGTGAGCATGGATCTTGCAGCGAAATTGCGCGACGTCGCCAGCCCGAGCCTCGCTGAGAAAGAACTTGTGCCAAAATGACCCCGCATCGGCGCGCAGGGCAGCGAGCCATGCGCAATGAGCCTCACCAGGCCAATCCAGGACCAGTGTGCATTGTCTCTCAGCCGGATGCGCCTGGCTGCTTTTCGTGACAGAGACTCTGCAAAGATCAAAATAGCGGTGGACCTTGTACTGGAGCGTGCGATTGCAACGCGCGTCCCGAATTCGTCAGCTGACAGTTTTGAGCATGATTGGCATCAACTTCGCAGCAGCGTTCAATCGCGACCGGGCAGCGACATGGCATATTAAATGCCGGCTTTGAGAAGCTGTTTCGGCTCAAGGTGACGACAGCTCTCTCTAGATGAAGCATTGAGCACCCGGCCCCCCCAACTCTCCACCGGAGCATACCCTTGAACGACCTTTCCAAACGACCGCCGTTAGCCCATGCATCCGGCACTCCCGTCACGGATAACTTTAACATTGAGACCGCTGGACAGCGCGGCCCCGCGCTGCTGCAGGATATCTGGCTGATCGAGAAGCTCGCCCATTTCGCCCGCGAAGTGATCCCCGAGCGCCGCATGTCCTTCACCGTCACGCACGACATCACGCGTTACACCAAGGCCAGGATTTTCTCCGAGATCGGCAAGCAGACACCAATGTTTGCCCGTTTCTCGACCGTCGCGGGCGAGCGCGGCGCTGCTGACGCCGAGCGCGATATCCGCGGCTTTGCCCTGAAGTTCTATACTGAAGGGGGCAACTGGGATGTCGTCGGCAACAACACGCCGGTGTTTTTCTTCCACGATCCGCTGCGCTTCCCCGATCTCAATCACGCCATCAAGTGCGATCCGCGCACTGGTATGCGCAGCGCCGACAACAACTGGGACTTCTGGACGTTGCTGCCTGAATCGCCGCATCAGGTCACGATCGTCATGAGCGATCGAGGCATTCCGAAAAGCTTGCGTCACATGCACGGTTTCGGCAGTCACGCGTACAGCTTCCTCAATGCTGCAAACGAGCGTCAAATTCCACTTCCGTACCCAGCAGGGCATCGAGAATCTGACGGACGCGGAAGCCGAGGGCCTCGTCGGCAAGGATCGCGAAAGCCACCAGCGCGATCTGTTCGAAAATATCGAGGCCGGCAATTTCCCGGGCTGGACCCTGTTCGTCCAGGTGATGACGGATGTTCAGGCCAAGGCGTTCCCCTTCAACCCGTTCGATCTGACCAAGGTTTGGCCAAAGGGGGACTTTCCGCTGATCCAAGTCATTTCGAACTCAACCGAAACCCCGAGAACGTCTTCGCCGAAGTCGAACAGGCAGCGTTCTCGCCAGCCAACATCGTGCCGGGCATCAGCTATTCACCGGACAAGATGCTGCAGGGGCGCCTCTTCTCCTACGGAGATGCGCAGCGCTATCGCCTGGGCGTCAATCACCACCATATCCCCATCAACGCACCGAAATGCCCGTTCCGGAGCTATCATCGCGACGGCGCCATGCGCACTGACGGCAATCTCGGCGGAACCCCCACCTATTTCCCCAATAGCCGGGGCGAGTGGATCGATCAGCCGCAGCTTAATGAGCCGATGCTCGAGCTCGAAGGCGGGGCTGCACATTGGGACCATCGTGTCGACGATGATCATTACCCCCAGACCGGCAACCTCTTTCGCAAGATGACTCCTGCCCAGCAGCAAATTCTGTTCGACAATACGGCTCGCCAGGTCGGCGCCGCTGCTAGGCGCATTCAGGAGCGTCATGTTGTCAACTGCGCCAAGGCAGATCCTGCCTACGGCGCGGGCGTCGCGAAGGCGCTGGGCATCGAATTTAGATCGTACATAATTGCGGCGGAGTAGGCCTCGTCCTCCGCGCCCGTCGACGGCGCTCACTGCGCCGTCGGCCGGCCGTACCGTGTCTGCGGTAGAAGCAAGGTCGTCGCGACGCGACGTGCCGAGGAAAGTGAAGTTGGCGGCATCGGCGCGAAATGAAGGGGCAAAGGAGCTGATATGAGGAGTGTATTGAGTCTGGCTACATTCGCCATCGGGGTGCTGTGCTTCGTGGCGTTCGTTACCAAAGTAAAGCCGGTTTCCATCATTGCAACGCCTTCGCCGATCGAGCAGTCGCGGGCCCAGTGATGGGTCCGGCGATTCAGATAATATTAAAGCAGAACCGAGATTTCTCAATTATCGGGACCGATAAGCGGTGCCCATAGCCCGCTATTTCATGTTTGTTGGGAGCGCGCTTGCCGCTTTGCTGTTCATCTCCGACTGGCTTTTGCCAAACCCGCCAGCGACGTCCGCTGATCAGTTCGTCGCCCTGCATAGAGCGGTTATCCGGATCAAGTCAGCCAACAAATGGCCGGAGAAGGTCGTTTTGGATACAAGTCAGCTGACTATCACACCTCCCGTTGTCATGGACGCCCCGACGATCCAATTGTCGAGCCCGCTACCGTCTGACAAATCGCCGGATCATTCGAATTTTGACACTACGAGCTTGCTAAAGCCAGATGCACGGCCGGCCGCTATCAATCATCCAACCCCGCAATCCGAGGTCCGCACGGCGAGGGCCGCTCGATCAAGGCGCGCAGCGAAACGTCCTGTCATACACCGCCGAACGGTAATGAGCAGGGACTGTTGCCAGTTAGGGTGGGTTGATAGCGCTCAAACAAGCTCGAATGCTATGCGGCACAAACGCGCGGCGTCGTCATGGCAATTGGATTGACGTGCGCTCGATCGGCAGAACTAGAAAGACAAAAGAGCTCTGCAGGCGCGCACGGAAGTGCGCATCAACAATCTAAATTAGTCAACAACGTACAAGATCGTCCGAAGTGCATTCGTTATCCTTTACAGCATCAAGACGAAATCGGCCGCCTATTTGACATCTCGTTTAAGTAGGACGAGCGGGCTAACCGGCATCTCGCATTCGGAGCAACCTTGCATGATCGAGTACCTAATTGCTGCGCGCGTTGCGGTCATCCTCTGGACCAGTTTCGTAGTAATGCCGGCCGAAATTGCCTTTGACGCGATTGAGGCCGAACTGGAGCGTCGCGGCGTCGAGTTATGAATGCTCCTGTCCGAAGCTATTCACCGCGAACGCCGTTTGGAACGGCATTGATATCCGAACGAAGCCGTGTCGAACGTCTTTGGTCAGAGAGAACAACTCGTTGGAGCACGAAATGACAGAGCGCGCCGCGCAGTTGCCGAATCCTGACGGATCGTTGCTTCTGCGCGAGTTGGACCACAGAATAAAAAACGAGCTCACGTCGGCCATCTGCGCGTTTTCGACCAAGGCAGTGCAAGCGGAGAGTGTCGTGGTCAAGGCAACGCTGCTCGATGTCGTAGACGTTTTGCATCGATGGGCCGATGTTCATCGTGCGCTGCACATGCCGGATCAGGGGCGCCTCACCGATGCCGCGAGATACCTCCAGCAGCTTTGCTTCGCTATCACGAAATACCGACTGGATTGTCTCGCGATACGTGTCTTGTTTTCGGCAGACGATCTGAGGCTTGAAGGAGAGCGTTGTTGGAAGCTTGGACTGATTGTATCCGAGCTACTGACCAATGTGGCACGACACGTACAATTTGACGGTAAGCATCCAGAACTGCGGGTGAGGTTGATGCTTGCAGGCAACGTCGTAAAGTGCGGGGTGTGTGACAATGGGGCGGCGCCTGAACCCATCCGGCGCGGTCGAGGGCTTACGATCGTCGACGAATTGGCCAGCAGTCTGGGGGGGCACGTTCATACGTCCTGCGCTGCCGAAGGATCTTCCTTCCTTCTCACCTTTCCGTTGACTGAGGCCGAGCAATGCGCCGCTGGGGCGGCTCAACATGTCTTGAAGCAGAGGAAGATGGGCCGCCCTCAGCGGTTGGGGCCGTCAAGGTAGCGGGGAAACGTCACTGATGGAAAGCGGAGCTAACTCGTGAACAATATCGCCAATCCCGCGGGAGCTGTCCCACAGTTCGCTCAGCGTCGCGTCCTCCATATCGTCTTTGCCTCCACCAGCGGACACACGGAGTACGTGGTGGATGCGCTGATCGATTCCTTGAGAAACAGTCTCCTAGGCTGGGAGATCGAAGCTACGATCGCCGAGAAAGCGCAACCACAGGATTTGCTGAGGGGAGATGTTCTCCTGCTCGCCTCCGCAACCTGGAATACAGGGGGCACCGAGGGGCAATTGAATCCGCACATGTGGGGGCTACTCCATGACAAGGCTAAGACTCTGGATATGGCCGGCAAGCCGTGTGCGTGCATCGGTCTCGGAGACCATCGATATTTCTACACAGCGCGAGCGGTGGATCATTTGGAACACTACGTTGAGGCCCATCACGGTCGGCTGATCGTTCCAACGCTTAAACTCATCGACGAACCCTACGGTCAGGAGGAGGCCATAGGAGCCTGGAGCAAACAGTTGGTGGATGGCTTGAAACTCACAGAACGGTGTTAGGCCATGCCCCGCGTCTCTCTCAAAATTGTCGGCGCTTCCGGACAGGGAATAAACTCCATTGGCGCAATTATCGCCAAGGGGCTCAAAAGATCCGGCTACTGCGTGTTCGGCTACCGCGAGTATCCCTCCCTCATAAAAGGCGGACACGCGAGCTATCAACTGGACATCTCGAATGACCAAATCCGCAGCACGGAAACCAAGGTGAACGTGCTTGTCGCGCTCAACCATCACGGTCTCGAGCTGAACATGGAGGAGCTGAAACAGGGCGGGATTGTACTGCACGTGACGCCGGGGTGGCTGTTTCCGGAGCACCATCGGAATCTGATCGCGGAGCGAAGCCTTCGCGTCATCTATTTTCCGGTCGATGACATTCTCAAGCGCCTCGGCGCGAGGGCAATTCTGTCGAACGTGCTGCTGACGGCGTTTGTCTGGTCCATGCTGGACAAGGATATCGATGTCATCAAATCCCTCGTCGGAGCGACGTTTGCGAAGAAGAAAGCTCTGCTCGAACTCAACATGCGATGTATCGAAGAGGGATACTCCTTTGTCGATCCAGAGCAGGGGACGGTCTCCGTCACGTTGCCGCCGCCTGACAGGGGTTTCGCGAGCCACCTTTTGATTACCGGCAGTCAAGCGATGGGGCTCGGCGCGGTTCATGCGGGGGTGCGGCTCTATGCCGGATACCCGATGACACCCTCCAGCCCGCTGCTGTCATTCATCGCCGAACTCGAAAACAAGACTCACATGGTGGTCAAGCAGGCGGAAGACGAAATCACCGCCGCGCAGATCGTGAGTGGGGCAATGTATATGGGAACCCGCGCGCTCACGGCCACCTCCGGTGTCGGTTTTGATCTTATGAGCGAGACACTGTCCCTGAATGCCATGATCGAGAACCCGACGGTGTTCGTGCTGGCGCAACGCCCGGGCCCGGCGACCGGCCTGCCGACCTGGACGGCTCAGGGAAGTCTCTTACAGGCCACGAATTGCTCCGCCGGCGAATTTGCTCGGTGCGTGATTTCGGTCAGCAACAGCCAGGATGCCTTCGATTTGATGCCGGTCGCATTCAATCTGTCAGAGCAGTATCAAATCAGTGTCATTGTCCTCACCGACAAGCAGATCGCCGAGGCGCTCTATACACAACAGCCCTATGATCTGGAAACAGCCGAAATTGATCGTGGCAGGCTAGTTCTCGACCCCGAGAAGCTGAAATTACTGAAATCTTCCGATCGATTTGACCCGCATGCCAAGGGCGGTGTTTCGCTACGATGGGTTCCTGGCAGCGACGCGGCGACCTATTGCGCGCAGGGCGATGAGCATAATTCCATGGGCGCCGTGGATGAGTCCAGCCTCAACGCCAAGTTGCAAATGGAAAAGCGTTTGCGGAAGTTTCACGGATTGAAAGCGGGGCTTCCGGCACCTCACTTGAGTATCGGCGGTCGTAGCGTAAAGACGAGCGACTGGATAGATGCTGCCGACGAAATCGATCTGCTCGCAGTCGGTTGGGGAAGCACCGGTGAGGTATTTAAGGACGTCATGCGCAGCGATGAACTGCGAGGGCGGAAGATCGCGTATTTGCACTTCACGTATCTCTGGCCGCTCCGCACACAGGAGCTTCAGAGATTGGCAAAACGGTCGAAACGCATTGTCCTGGTGGAGCAGAATTATCAGGGGCAATTGGGCATGCTCATTAGGATGGAATGTGGCCTGGATATCCCAGACAAAATTCTCAAGTACGACGGTCGACCGTTCTTCTACGATGAGCTCCTTTCGTCGGTGAAGGAGAGGTGTGCGCACACCTCGGAAAGCGACGAGAAGACCCCCGGTTTCGAACAAGCGAGTGGCCCATCATGAATATCGCTCTGCAGACCCAGCCGTCCGCTCTTTCCGAGTACTATTCGGAAACTAAATGCATCTGGTGTGACGGCTGTGGCAACTACGGCATCTGGACGGCCGTGAAGTATGCGCTGGTGGAGCTGAACTTGCATCCGTGGCAGGTGTGCCTTGGCTACGATGTCGGTTGCAACGGCAACGGCTCGGACAAGATTGAGGGCTACCGCTTCCACGGGCTGCATGGTCGCGTCATCCCGTTTGCGGCAGGCGCGAAACTTGCGAACATGAAGGTTCCGGTGATCGCCTTCGGCGGGGATGGCGCGACCTTCTCGGAAGGTGTCGGGCATCTGGTCCATGGCGTGAGGAGCAATTATCCCATCACGTTTGTCCTGCACAACAACACAAACTTCGGGCTAACCACCGGGCAGGCTAGTTCGCTCACTCCACAAGGCCGGCCAATGAACACAAGTCCTAACGGGATCCCCGAGCATACGTTGGCGAGCATGGACCTGATCTTCTCGCTCAACCCGACCTTCGTTGCCCGGGGCTTTAGCGGTGACATCAAACTAATGACTCGTATTCTCAAAGCCGCCATTCAGCACCGCGGCTTTGCCTTCGTCGAGATGCTCCAGGCGTGTCCGACATACAATCACTTCGCGACGCACGAATATCTGCTGGACAGGTACTTCGATGCAAATGCCGATGGTCACGACCCGGGCAATCTGCAGCAGGCTAGGGCGCTCGCTGCGCAGGTTCAGGATCGGATCGCCTGCGGCATTCTCTATCAACGCGAAGACATTCCCCACTTCTATGACCGGCTAATCCCGCGGCAAGGGCTCGAGACGACCTGCGTGGAGGAGGTGCGGAGGTATGATGTGAGCGAGTATTGGAAGGAATTGGTGTAATCGAATTAACCGTTGGCCGTGCGACAGCGCGGGCTTCGAACATAATCATTTCTTTCGTCCGTCTATTCGAGAAATGCCGGCGGCGCCGGCGCGTATAGGTGTAGCTCATGGTCGGGTCTCCCGTGGCGCCAACGATTGGGGAGTCCGCGAAGCGGGGTGTTGTGTCCGTCGATAACTTGCGGCTGGACGGCGTCATTCTGTCGGCCGGCGTGCCTCTTCTTAACCGTTCCTCGTCGATCTAAATCGAGTGGGCCAATGTCAAAGAAACAACTATCCGTAGCCCTATTAACGTCGCTGATCTGCGCGCCCTCCTATGCCGGCACCACGTTGGATGGCGAAATCGGCACGGCTCAGGAACAGGGCGCAAGCGGCGAGGCGATAAGCCGTGAACTTGAGTTGTTCCGAGGCGCGAAAATATCACTGCGCCAGGCGCTGAAGATAGCCGACAGCCTCCACCCCGGTACGAGGATCGTGGATGTCAGTTTTGATGGCGGCTCCGGCTCATCCGTTTATCGCGTGAAGACGTTTCGGCAGGATCATATCTGGGAAGATACGATCGACGCCAAAACAGGGCAGGTTGCGGGCAATGCTACAGTGTCGTCCATGAGCGAGTTAACCCTAGAGGATCGGCTCAATCTGATCGCCATGCAATCTGTCCGGCAAGAGCTTGCAGATGCAGTCCTCGTAGCCGAGAACAACACGTCAGGAAAAGCGCTCAGTGGCGGACTGATGAACGAAGCTGGCAAGTTGATTTTTGTGATCGTGGTTCTGTCCGGCACAAACCTCAAGCAGATCATGCTCGAACCGCCGAGCGCCAACAACCGGGAAACGCTTCCGCGTCGTTCAAAGCAGCACTGATGCCAAGGATCAGGCCGCTCGGACGGCAACCGAGGGTTGGCCTTTCAATGCCCTTTTTTGGTCCCCCACTATCGGCCACGCTGAGCCCTCGGCTTACGCACCGGCAACAGATCCGTAAATTCCAGGACACAGATCTGCCCGTCGGCAGCGGGGGAAGAGCATGCGAATGCTGAACTTTGAAAGAAACGGCTCCTTTTTTGCGATTGGTGCTGCCTCAAACTAGCGTGCGCACCGAGGAAGCGTTACAGCGCGCGCAATGGCGGGCTGGAGCAAGATGACCTCCGATGGATGCAGTGATGACTGAAGGCTATGGACGGCGGGTTGGCGAGCGATTGCGAGTAGAAACGCACGCGCTCTGTGACGCCCATATCGCCGTTGCGTTCGGCTTCACCGCTCCAGGTCATTTCACGCGCACGTTCAGCCGGATCGTTGGCGTAAGCCCACGCGCCGGGCGTCAGGCGCTCAAGGAGTAGCAAGCAACTAGATAAGTGCGTGTTGGCTTGGTGGGGAGTCAGTTGCCATGTGGAGTAGCCTTCGTGGTCGCAGGCTGGATTGGGCAGTCGTTATTCTATTTGCCTTCGTTTTGGTCGGTTGCGCTGCCAGACCTGGCCCGGAGGTGCTGACGCCCGTGGCCGCCTCCTCTGGCGAGAAGGCGCTGCAGATCTATGTGGCGACCACGCGTGAGCGCGAGAGTTTGTCGGGGAATGTATTCACTGCGAACCGCGCTAATACGCTCAACTTTGCAAAGTTTGTCGTCTCGGTGCCCCCTAACCACAAGTCCGGCAATGTCGAAATGCCGACCGCAACCCCCGATCCACGGAGTAGCTTTGCTGTGGTGGATCAGGCCGTGATGAGCGAAGCCGACTTTCGCAAAGCCGTCGCTCCGCAGGGCGATATTCGGCGGAAAAAGCACAAAGCCTTCGTTTTCGTGCACGGGTTTAACAACAACTTCCAAGAGTCGCTGTTCCGACTCGCACAATTGCAGGCGGACATCAAAATCGACGGGATTCCGATCCTGTTCTCCTGGCCATCGCAGGGTCAGGTGGCGGCCTACGAAATAGACAAGCAATCGGCGAGCTATTCTCGCGACTATCTGATGGGTTTACTAACCCTGTTGAGCAGCAGCCCCGAGGTCAGCGACATTGTAGTGGTTGCCCACAGTATGGGTGCTATGTTGACCGTTGACGCTCTGCGCCAGCTTCGTATCGAAGGCAAAGACCGAGTGATCGCCCGGCTAGGCCGTATTGTGCTGGCGGCGCCCGACATCAATGCGAAGACGTTCCGTGCGCAGGTACAAGCTATCGGTCCGCTCAAGCCACCTTTGCTGGTTCTCGTTTCGAAAGATGATGGTGCGCTTCAACTGTCCAGCTTTCTCGACGGTGGCATCGTGCGTGCCGGTGATATCAACGTCGACGATCCCGTTGTGCGGGAGGCTGCCCTAAAAGAAAAGGTTCAAATCGTCGACATATCGAGGCTCGCAAAGCACGACGATCTGGGGCATGACCAGTTCGTCAGTGTTGCTGTGCTTTATTCACGACTACACGACCAGGTGGCGCGTTATCGCAACACGGCTGGTACATTTACCTTTGTGGATGACGATGAGACGTTCTTGCGGCCAATCGACATCGGAGATCAGGTGGCTGCGCAATGACGGTTTGCAAGTCCGCAGACGGAACCGGTTGATTTCGTTCCATGCCGGCTACTATCGGGGCAACCAGTCATTTTTCCAGATCGCTAGTTTCGATCGTCGAGCACAACTCTGGCGCTACCATAAGGTCTGATGGTGGTGATAGGGGCAACAACCAGTTAGCGCAGTCGATATCCGCGAAGGATCACAAAAGCTGCCGTCGGGCTTGGTCGTGTAGAAGGGCTCAAAGAGACGCGACAGGCTCTCCGAGCGCAGCTCATGGCCGGTATCCCGCACCGCGACGCACACGCCCTCCGGCTCGATACTCTCGGTGCTGATGTGTAATTCGCGGTTACCGTCCTTAACGCCACTCATCGACTGGATAGCATTGATGATCAGGTTCAACATGACTTGTTGCAGTTGCACCTCTGACATCGGCCTCCGCTGTATGGGCATGAGCGCAAACTACGGCCCGCTGACAAGGCCGAGATGATCGCTCTGCTGCGTAAGGCGGGGTGGTCCTGACCGCCAGCCATCCCGTTCCGCCGACGACATGTACGGCAGCTTCTGGCGCAGAGCTGCCGTTCAAGGGCATGTCCGGAAGTAGGATTTCGGGACCGTCAGGTCCGAGTTTGACCCGGAACGGACATCGAACCGCGCTTCTTCCGATGCGGATTGTCTGCCATTTCACAGTCGCGTGGTTTGCCCGCGTTTGGAGGCGCGGGTTCAGGTCGATTTGGTCGATTTGCTTGAAAGTGTTTCTAGCGTCGTGCGTATTTTTCTAATTGTGGCGCAGCCATAACCTCTCTCGTGCTGCCGTAACGGCATCTGATCGCGGAATGACGAGGTATGCAATGAAGACGCGGCAACTGGGAACCGACGGACTCAAAGTCTCTGAAATAGGTTTTGGCTGCATGGGCTTGAATTCCACTTACAGCCACGCGCTTGCCAGTGAAGAGAGCATCACGTTGATCCGATCGGCAGTCGATCTGGGCGTCACCTTCTTCGATACCGCCGAAATCTATGGTCCCTTTACCAACGAGGAGTTTGTCGGCGAGGCTTTGCGCAACGTGCGCGACCAGGTCACTATTGCGACCAAGTTTGGCTTTGCAATCGATCCAGCGACCAAGGCGAGCACCGGCCTGAGCAGTCATCCAGGCACCATCCGCAAGGCCGCCGAGGGATCGCTGAAGCGACTGGGTATTGAGGTCATCGATCTGTTCTACCAGCATCGCGTCGATCCCAACGTGCCGATCGAAGATGTCGCCGGCACGGTCCGCGACCTGATCGCTGAAGGCAAGGTCAAGCATTTCGGTATGTCCGAGCCGAGCGCCGAGACGCTGCGCCGTGCCCATGGAGTCCAGCCCGTCACCGCGCTCCAGAACGAATATTCACTGTGGACGCGTGGCCCTGAGACCAACGGCATCCTCGGCGCCTGCGAAGAGCTTGGCATCGGTTTCGTGCCGTACAGCCCGCTGGGCAGGGGGTTCCTGACTGGCGCCATGTCATCGGAGACCAAGATTGCGGAGGGTGATTATCGAAAGCTTCTGCCCCGCTTTACACCCGAAGCAATGCAGAAGAACCAGGCGCTGGTCGACTTGCTGAAGTGGATCGCGCGCGAAAAGAACGCCACCCCGGCTCAGCTCGCGCTCGGCTGGCTGCTGGCGCAGCGCCCGTGGATCGTCCCGATCCCAGGCACTACGAAGCTCCATCGCCTGCTGGAGAATATCGGCGCATCGACCGTCGAGCTAACCGCTGCCGATCTCGCCAAGATCGAACGCGCAGCTGCTGCGATCCAGATCGAGGGGGACCGCTATCCCCCGCAGCTGCAGGCGATGATTGGTCGCTGATTGAGCTGCGCTCCACGACCCTTGGTCGCCACTCTCGATGATATCCAGCGAAGGATTGCCACGCTTACGCGGTGCGCGCCTCATCGGATGCCGTTGCAAGCTCCGCCTCGACTTGTCGAACCTGCTCCCAGATGAAATCGATCACAAGACGCGTGCGTGGCGCGAGATGCCGTCGCGATGGATAGACCAGGCTGAACGGAACACCAGGAGCGGGAAAGTCCCTTAGTAAGCGAACCAGCCTGCCATTGCGGAGGTCATCGGCTACTTCGAACAGAGCGAGATAAGCGATGCCGTATCCGGTCCGAGCGGCCAGGTGCACCGCGCGTACGTCGTTGGCGAGAAATCCGCCCGACGCCCGAAAATCCTTGGGGCCATCCGGCGTAACAAAGGTCCAGACGTCCGAATTCGGTCCGACGTCGTGCACAATGCAGGTGTGGTTTGCGAGCTCGGCGGGAATGGATGGTTCGCCGTGCCGCTCGATGTAGCTTGGCGCTGCCGCGACAACGCGCACGGCGGTCCCGCTACGGCGCGCCACCAGTGACGCATCCTTGATCTCGCCGACGCGCATGGCAAGGTCGAGCCGCTCTTCGATCATGTCGCCGAGCCGATCACCTACCACAAGTTCGACCTTCAGACCCGGATGATCGGCAAGCAAGATCGGCAGACGTTGCGCGAGAATGCGGCTCGCCGCCACCGTGACACCCACCCGCACGAGCCCGACAGGTGAGCCGCGCTGCCGCCCGAGCGCTGCTTCCAGCCCGTCAACACCGTCCAGCACGGGCCGGGCCAGACCCAGCAGCATCTCGCCATCGTCGGTCAGGCTGAGCTTTCGCGTCGTGCGGTGAAAGAGGCGGACCCCGAAATGTTCCTCCAGCTGCGAGACCTGGCGGGCGACCGCAGCCTGGCTGAGCTCGCGCTCACGGGCGACGGCCGAAAACGAGCCCGTCTCCACTACGCGGACCAGGATTCCGAGCGCGCCGAGAAGGTCCATCGATTTCCTCGAAAAACGCAAAGGTCATGCAAAGCAAATCGGGATTATAGCGCCAAGACAAGAGGCGTATCTCAACAGGAGCGCAAACCGGTGTTGCGGCCCAAGCATTAACCGGAGCCGCCCGCCGCCCGAATCGAGCCCGAAAGGCAGCGAGGTGTCCGATGTCAAGGCTTCTCGCAATATTGGTCAGTCTGAAGGCCATTCTCATCGCGGCCAGCGTCGCCTTTGCAAGCGGCGACATGCTCCCGGTCATCCTGATCTCGATCTTGCTCAACCTTACCCAATTGGGCGCGAAGCCGATTGGCGGTGCTGTGAGACCCGGTTGCGAGTCCGCCAAGCCAAGATCGAAACCGCCGACTTCGAATGCACGCAACCAAGTCTCTGGTGGGCGGTTATGGAAACGGCGACTTCCGGCGCAAATCGGGCTTTAAAGTGCAGTTATCCTTCGGTCGCAAGCCCAAGGATATTCGGGGAGCGGTAGAGGTGTCGCCGTTGGTGGTAGATCGAAGGAACGAATTTCCACCCCCGCGAGTTTTCCACAGCACTCGAAAGTTGGGAGCGGAACCATGCGCACCTTAACGGAGGAAGATATCCGGACGCGGGCCTACAAACTTTGGAAGGCCGCAGGTGGGTCCACCAAGTGCGATGCCTTTTGGTACCAAGCAGAGAAAGAACTATTAGCCGAAAGAGCGAGAGAGAATTCTGGGCTACGCGCGTCGAATGTCGAACCACTCGACGACGGCGCGATATGGTCCCGACGGGCGGTCACTAGCCCGGATGCGCCGTCGCATCATCTGAACGATCCGGCGGTCGTCCGCTCGCCCAGATGCATGCAACGATACAGCCACGGCTCGAGGTAGCTGCCCGCCCATCCCGCGCCATCAACTGAACATCTCGCCACCGTCCGTGGTACTGGTCCGGCAAGATCGAGATGCAGCTCACCGGCCGTCTCGCGATGAAAGCATCAAGGCCGTTCGCCGCCCTGGCGCCGCATCGTCCTGCCAAGCTACCTGATCCACGACATAGTTGCTCCTTTTCCGTCGCGTCGAAGCACCATCGGCGAATGCGCGTGCCGTGAATTTCCAGCGTGTGATGCTCACTTGACCGGCGAGACCATCTGCAGACAGGGGCTGGTTGATCGCTAACAGCATTCCCGAGCAAAGCACTTAGCCTTGGAACCACTTTTCACTCCGTCGTGTCCGAGATTGCCATGCTAACCGAACATGTAGCGAAATGACAAAATCGACGGAAATGGGCCCATTGCGGAAGTGGTCGGCTTTAAGGGCGAGCGCCATAAACCTTCGTATCGTTCCGGCGACCTCTCTGGATACCCGACGATTACCTACGTTCAATTGAGCCGCTGATCGCGATCGTCTTAACTGGGGTGTGCGGTAGCGCTCCCGCTATCGCTGCCCTTCTTGGGCGTTTCCTCCCTAGACTTGGGCCGCTTGTGGCAACGCAGGCGGCCTTTCTTTTTGTGTGCACCCATTGTTTTGGGGCAAGTGCCGGGAAGTGGGCCAAAGCCATGGGCGCGGCAAGTGTATCCGAGACTGCACTTTTTCGTCAGCTTCCGGGGGTATTGCGGGTGGGTGTGGGATATCATCACCACCACCACCCTGCCTTCGGCTGTTATCGGTGACCGAGAGTGTTGCGCTCCCGCCTGGCCCATGGAGAGTGCATCACATGCCGGAATGTCATTCCCCTCGCATGATCGAGCGATCTCGCTGCCCCAAGTGCGAAATTCGCATGATGCTGGTCGATGTCGAGTGCAGCGTGGTTGGTCCCGATTTGTGCACGCCTGTATGTCCCAAGTGCGAACTGGCCTACAGGACGCTGGCAGAGGGCCGATGAAACCGAGAACTAAGCGGGCGGGCTCAAAAGCGAACTAGGTCGGGGCGAGTAACGTCGTCTCAGTTGGCGGTCTCTTTCATGACAGCCTTTGCCCGCGCGGCGCATGGCCTTCCCCGCCCGTCAAATGATCTTCGATGTTATCGGCGATCTCCTGGCAGACCGACGCCAACGCAAGCAGTTCAGTTTTAACGAGGGGATCGTCGGCCTGCTGGACAAGTTTCCGACAGGTGGCCGCTTGATCCCAAAGATAGTCAAGTCAATCATGTATGCCGAACACTGTACCGTTGGGCCTGGAGCGGTCACAATCCATGGTGGAGCTTTCATTAGAACGCCGAATGCGTGAAGCTGATGCAGGTTCGCAATCTGACGACACCGCCAAATTTGATTTTAGTTCGTGCTCCAATCTTTGCAGTCATTGCGAACGAGGAGAGCTAGTTAAGGTCACTCAGTTGGACGGAACTGAGGCGGGCTCTCTAAACAGAATTTGATGACTTCGGCTTGCGAACCCACATCAGCACCGTTCCAAACGTAGGTCGGTCTGGTATCGTTGTCGCGTACCGGGTTCCCTCTCGCCGCTGGAGAGTTTTGGTGCTGATGAGACGACGCGCGTAATGGCGCTTGCGGCCTTCACTGCATCCCTTCCCGCGGCTGGGCCTTTCTTTGGGTCAACGATGGCAGTCCAATCTGAATACGCTTGTTGAAGGTTTCAGCGTCTTGGGCGTCCACGTTCAGTATTGGATGCTGATAGCCGCTCTGATTACTGCGATCGCCGTGGTCTCCGGTTTGCGGGAGCGCTAGGATTTGTCTTTGCGCTACTAAATGTCTCCTCATGAATTTAGCCATCTCAGTGAGACTATCCGATCGGCGCCCGTCTCGAAAATTCGTGGTCGTCGGAGGGAGGCACAGCTTCGCCTGCGAGGGCGAAGCTGCTGAGTAAGACAGTGCTCGAAAACCGGGCCACGCCGTCGGTCAGTCTTCGGATAAGCGCACCCTGTTACTGGTAGGCCGGGGTCAGCCGCTCGGCCTTTACGCGCCGCTTCACTGGCGGGGCTACTGCGCGGCGGGTCCGTCAACCGCGCGGTTTGCTGTGAGTCGGGAGTGATCGGAGCCCACTCCTGCTTTCAGTTATCAAACTGTCAGCTTTATCGATGCCTTTCGATCGTGTCCGCTTGGCAACCACCGCCTGGCTAGCGTGAAGAGCGGAGCCCGTTGGGGAGGCTGGCTATGCGCGGCACGATTTGCGGCGCTCGCAATCGCTCAAACACGATGTGAAAACGATCCCATCGTGAAGGCAGGAGCGTTGCGAGCTTAACTCGCTCCGCAGAGGGGCTGGGCCTCGTTGTGGTACAAACGACGACGGCAGCGTGGCATTACCTGCTATCCAATCAGGTAGCACTCATCGCCGTGCGTCGATTTCACATCATCACGACCAACGTAGTCAGGCTGGCCACAAGCCAAGCCGGCTTGGCCGATTGCGTGTCGTTCCAGCGCGACGGCTCTCTCGCCGTCCGACACACTCGGGCGAGGTCGACCGACGGCTGGCAATTCTCAGGCGATGCAGTAAGATTTCCGCAGGGCGGACGGCGGCCGCGGTGTGTGGCGCCCCTAAGGCCTTCTTCTGCCGAAATCAAGTCGGAAGATCAACGCCAGAGCTGACAGATGGTGCCGAGTTCGATGAACGCCGCGTACTCGGACCGCGGCTCTCAGGAGGTTTTTCCGGTAAGATTGCCTGACGCAATGTATCCAGAGCGAAAGAGTTAGCCATAGGGTCGGTCGATGCACAAAACCCGAAAGCGGAAGATTACTGTCGACGTTAATGAAGGCAAGAACGCCGAAGAACAGTCCAAATTCGTGGCACAGCTGCAAGCCACCCTAAATGTGATTCCGGCGTATGCCTGGTACGCGGCTCCGTCCGGCGGGCTCACCTTCGTAAATCGGCGAACTGCGGACTACCTTGGTCTTCCCAATGACCATCCCTTACGTTTCGGCATCGACATTGGCGCACAGTGGGACGCCCATATCCCGCTGTTGCATCCCGACGAGCGCGAAGAATCGCGCAAGGCCTGGTCAACCTGTCTGCGCATGGGCGAGGCGGCTGAGTTTAGTCAGCGAGTTCGCAACGCTCAAGGAGACTACCGTTGGTTCCTCAGCCGCGTCGAACCGCTCAGGGCAACCGATGGGACTCTGCTGCAGTGGGTCGGGGTGAACGTGGATATTGAAGAGCTTAAGCGCGCAGAGCAAGCCGTTCGGGAAAGCGAATACAAGCTCCGCCAAATCATCGATACGGTGCCGGGCCTTCTCTGGTCGGCGGGGCCCGATGGTGAACCGACCCATGTCAGTCAGCGCCTTTTGGATTACAGCGGCATGCGACTTGAGGATTTTAAGCATGGTGGTTGGAAGGCATTCGTCCACCCGGCGGACTTTCCAGAAACCGCCAAGGCTTTCTATCACGCAATTCAGACCGGAGCATCGTACCAGGCTGTGCACCGCCTGCGTGGGGCGGCGGACGGCAAATATCGTTGGCACCATGCTCGCAGTGAGCCGCTGCGCGACCGAGAGGGGCGGATTGTACAGTGGTACGGCTTCTCTGTTGACGTCGATGAAGCCAAGAAGGCCGAAGATCGCCTACGCCGCAGTGAAGCCCATCTAGCTGAAGCACAGAGGCTGAGCCACACCGGTGCGTCAACGTACAACGCGTCGACAATTCTCTATTGGTCCGAGGAGACCTATCGAATTTTTGGGTTTGATCCGCTTGACGGCCTCCCAAGCCGCGAAGCGGTGTGGCAACGGATCCACTCGGATGACCGAAACCGGGTGCGCGCGGAGGTTGAGAACGCGCAGAACGGAAAAGGAGGCTTTTCGAGCGAATTCAGAATCGTACTACCCGACGGAACGACCAAATACATCGAATCGATTCGCAAACCCGTGTTCTCCACAAATGGGGAGCTGGTCGAGGTGGTCGCCACACAGATCGACGTGACGGAGCGCAAGCGGGCCGGAGAAGCATTGCGGGAGAGCGAGGGGAAGTTCCGCGACTACGCCGAGACCGCCTCGGATTGGTTTTGGGAAATCGGCCCGGACTACAAATTCACGCAGCTGACCGAGAATGCGTTTGGCGCACCCGCGGCCCACCGACTCGGCACGGCGTGGTGGGATCACGCTTACGACCTTGAAACGGAACCCGAGAAGTGGCGGCTTGTCTGGGCAACCCTCGATTCACGTAAACCGTTCCGCGACTTCGTATATCGCGGGTTGAGCGGCAACGGCTCTCCGATGTACGTGAGGGTCAGCGGCAAGCCAATGTTTGACGCAAACGGAGAATTCCGTGGCTATCGAGGTACCGGTACAGACGTGACAGCAATCATGCACGCCCAGGAGGCGCTGCGTGAAAGCGAGCGAAGTGCACGTTCAGCAATTGATGGGATAGCCGGTCTGCTTGCGGTCTTGGCCCCGAACGGTGAACTCGAAACCGCCAACCGCCAACTCTTCGAGTATTTTGGCCGATCGCTGGAATGGCTAAAGAACTGGGGAACAAGCGATGTGGTGCATCCTGAAGACCTTCCCCATGTTCTTGAACTTGTTAAGAGAGGGATAGCCTCGGGGATTCCCTTCAACTTCGAACTTCGCCTACGGCGCTTCGACGGCGAATATCGGTGGTTTGAAAACCGCCACGTTCCAGTTCGCGATGACTCCGGACGCATCGCGCGCTGGTACCTCCTCCTGACAGACATTGAGGATCGCACCCAAGCGCTGGCGCGATTGGAGCAGATGCAATCGGATTTCGCCCACATGAATCGCGTGAGCATGATGGGAGAATTGGCCGCCTCGCTGTCTCACGAAATTACGCAACCGATCGCCAGCGCCCGCAACAACGCCCGTGCGGCCCAGAATTTTCTGGACATGCAGCCTCCGGATTTGGGCGAGGTCAGGGATGCCCTTAGCTGCGTTGTGGGCGATACCGATCGCGCTGGAGACATGATCGTCCGGATCCGTGAGCAGATTAAGAAGGCGCCTCCGCGAAAAGAGCAATTTGATCTCAATGCGGCAATCAAAGAAGTGATTGTATTGGGGCGAAGCGCAATCATCAACAATGGCGTCTCGGTTCAGACCCAGCTTTCTGAAGGGTTGGTTCCCATTCACGGCGATCGTGTTCAATTGCAGCAGGTGGTCCTGAATCTGCTTCTAAACGCGATCGAAGCGATGGGTTCGCGAGAGGCAGGGGCACGCGAGTTGTTGATCAGCACCGAGCAAGACAGCGCAGGCGTCCTCGTAACAGTGCGCGATTCCGGGCCCGGCATCGATCCGTCGCATCTTGAGCGCGTGTTCGATGCATTTTACACCACGAAGTCCAGCGGCATGGGTATGGGGCTATCGATTTGCCGGTCTATCATCGACGCCCATGGCGGGCGGCTCTGGGCAGAGGCGAATGAACCTCGCGGTGCGATATTTCAACTCACCTTGCCGAGCGCGGAAGCGAAATCATCAGTTGCCAGGCCGTTCACGAGACTGGAGCGCCGCATGAAGACATCGCTTTAGATGCTTCTCGTCGAGCGGCTTTCGAAGGTAACCAATGACGCCATAATTCAGCGCGCGGGTCCGGACGTCATCGTCAGCATAGGCTGTAACGAGAATTGTCGGAATCGTGTGACCCGAGTCCATGAGGTGTCTGTGGAGCTCGACGCCGGTCATCACCGGCATGTTAACGTCAGCAATCAAGCAGGCAGTCTCACCAAGACGAGGGGAGGCGAGGAAGTCCGCTGCCGATGCAAAGGCCTCAACCCTGTAGCCCAGTGATCTCATGAGCCTTCTCATTGACTCGCGAAAGAACTGATCATCTTCGACGACCGAGACCAACGACCGTTTCGGCATACGGCCTCCAGCAGCACGTTCAATTATGTCATACAGGCGTTCCGAAGATAGTGCCGCGGCCGCATGAGACTTGCAGACCCCAACCTGCGCCAAAGTGCGCCGCCGGGCAATCTCAACCTCCCTAAACCTTGGTGTATGCCGGCTTGCTGACTGAGCAAATCATCCCCACAATAACGACCGGGTGGTTTCACCGCCTAAATCTTGGTCTATGCTGCCCCTGCGGGGCGAACCGGGCCTATTCACGTTCGCGGATTGGGATTAGGCTCGTCGCCACTGGCCGATCTTAGCGAATGGAGACTTAGGCTCACTTTGGCAGGCTCGAGCGGCAGCTATGCTTGACGCAACTTCAACTGTCCTAGTCATCGACGACGACGTCGATCTTCGCAACTCGCTCGGGCGCCTGTTGCGATCCGTCGGATTGAATTCCAAGCTATTTGCGTCCATTTCCGAGTTTCTCGGATCTGAAGCGCCGACGGGGCCTAGTTGCCTGGTGCTGGACGTGAGGTTGCCCGGGCAAAGCGGTCTTGAATTCCAGCGCGAGCTCGCCGCGGCGGGCAGAGAGCTACCAATCATTTTCATAACCGGGCACGGCGATATTCCGATGTCGGTGCAAGCCATGAAGGGTGGCGCGATTGAGTTCCTCACGAAGCCAATACGGGATCAGGAGCTTCTTGACGCAATTCAGTTCGGCCTGACGCGCGATCGTGTCCGTCGAGAAAATGAAAGCGCTACGGCCGACCTCAGAAGGCGTTTCGGGACGCTAAGTCCAAGGGAGCGAGTAATCATGATTCAGGTCGCGCGGGGGCGCCTTAGCAAGCAGATCGCCGGCGATATCGGCATTGCCGAAACGACGGTGAAGGTCCATCGCAGCAGGGCGATGCGGAAGATGAACGCGCATTCGCTTCCCGAGTTCGGCCAAATGGCGGCCAGGCTCAACCTGGTGCCTGAGAAATCGCAACGCTCCTAGCCAGCCGAATTGTTCACCTTCAACGCCAAAGCCTGTCGTCACCGGATCACCGATCAGCCGAATCCCCCGGAGTGCTTACGATCCTGTTCGGTTCACCGAACTGCCCGAAGTAGGGACGATGGCGCGCGATCCTCTTCGCGCCCTGCCTAAACCAAGATTTAGCTAGCGCAAGCATATCCACATAGCGTCTTACTGCCGCGCAGCGATTGCCCCACGAAGACGGTCGACGAAGAGGGGGTCGCAATGCGCTGCGCATTGGGGCTTAAACCTTGTTTTCGAGGTAGGGCTCAGCAGCCCCACGCCGGAAATCGGATAATGAGCCCTCATTTGCTGAACGCGCCGTTTCGGGGTGGCAGCCGTTCGGATTCTTGGGAAGACGGCGAGCTCCTGTTCAGCCGAGGTTGGCGCGAGAACACTGATGGCAGCCGGCAGGCCGTGCTGCTTGTTCTGCCGGCCACAGAACATCCGACACCCGCTAGCCTCGATCGCTTGGCTCACGAATACGCATTGCGGGACATGCTGGACCCGGCATGGGCAGTGAAGCCTCTGGCTCTTGAGCGCGAAGGCGGGCGCACCACGCTGTTACTCAACGATGGGGGAGGCCAGCCGCTGGCTAGATTTCTCGGAGCTCCATTGGAGATCGGAGTCTTCTTGCGTTTGGCTGCCAGCATCACTTCAGCGCTGGGCAAGGTTCATCAGCATGGGCTAGTCCACAAGGACATTAAGCCCGCCCATATTCTGATGATGGATGGAGGCACGGAGGTACGGCTCACCGGGTTTGGCCTGGCCTCGCGCTTATCCCGCGAGCACCATGCGCCAGAGCCCCCGGATGTCATCGCGGGGACCCTCGCCTATATGGCGCCAGAGCAGACCGGTCGCATGAACCGCGCGACCGATTCCCGCAGCGATTTGTACGCGCTTGGCGTCACTCTTTACGAATTGATGACGGGCACATTGCCCTTCACGACCTCAGATCCGATTGAGCTGATTCACTGTCACATCGCACGCGAGCCAGCGCCACCAAACGCGCTTGCGCCTCGCGCGCCGGAGCAGGTCTCTTCAATTGTGATGAAGCTGCTCGCCAAGGCCGCGGAAGACCGATACCAGACCGCTGCCGGCCTAGAGGCCGACCTGCGGACATGTCTTTCCGCGCTTGAAGAGACCGGCCGGATCGAGCCATTCCCGCTTGCGGCGAGCGATGCGCCGGATCGCCTCTTTATACCGGAGCGCATTTACGGACGCGAATGTCAGGTAGCGACTCTGCTGACGGCCTTCGACCGAGTGGCCAGCGGCGGCGAAACGCAGGTCGTGCTTGTGTCAGGCTATTCCGGGATCGGCAAATCGTCGGTAGTCAACGAGCTGCACAAGGTGATCGTCCTTCCGCGTGGCATCTTCATCTCCGGCAAGTTTGATCAACGCAGCCGCGACATCCCCTACGCAACTGTGGCGGAGGCATTCCAGGGACTGATCCGCCAAATCCTGAATGGAAAATCGGACGAAATCGCGCGTTGGCGTGATGGCATTCTCGAGGCGATCGGGGCCAACGGTCGTCTGCTCACCGACTTGATTCCTGAGCTGATACGGATGATCGGTCCCCAGCCAGACTTGCCTGATCTCGCACCGTTCGATGCCCAACTTCGCATCCAGGACGTACTCCAGCGCTTCGTGGGCGTGTTCGCGCAGCGGGAGCATCCTCTACTGATCTTCATCGATGATCTCCAGTGGCTCGATCCGGCGACGCTCGCCTTCATTGAGCAACTCGCGACCGATCCGGACATCGGCCATTTGCTGCTCATTGGGGCCTACCGGGACACCGAAGTCGGCCTGGACCACATGCTTTTTCGCGCGATGGCCGCCATTCGCCAAGCGGGAACGCTCGTCGAAGAAATCGCGCTGGGCCCGATCGCGCTCGCGGATATTACCCAGCTCGTTGCCGATACGCTGCGCTGTCCGCCGACGCGTGCCCTTAATCTCGCCGGCCTTATCTACCGCAAGACGGGTGGAAATCCGTTCTTTGCCGTGCAGTTCCTGACCAATCTTGCCGAAGAGGCCCTCATTAGACGCGAACCGAAGACTCACGCCTGGACCTGGGACCTTGAGGGAATTGGCGCCAAAGGATTCACCGACAACCTGGTTGATCTCATGGTCGGACGGCTGAGGCGCCTGCCGTCGAGCGCCCAGGACGCGCTGAAGCTGCTGGCGTGCCTTGGCAGCAATGCCGAGATCGCAATGCTGGAGCTGGTACTTGGCGCATCCAAGTGCGAACTCAATGAAAGCCTGCGTGTGGCGGTCCACGCCGGAATCATCGTCTCGCGTGGGGGGCACTACCGGTTTCTTCACGATCGCGTCCAGGAGGCCGCCTATGCGCTCATACCCGACGCCCGGCGGCCAGCGCTTCACCTCCAAGCGGGACGACGGTTGCTGGCCGAATTGACGGATGATGAGGTCGCTGAACGGATTTTCGACGTCGTCAACCAGCTGAACCTGGGAGTCACTGCTTGCAGCGATCCGGACGAGAAGGCGCGTATAGCTTGGGTCAATCTCCAGGCCGGATTACGGGCAAAAGCGTCCGCAGCTTACGCGTCTGCCTGCAGCTACTTCGCCTCTGGCCTTGCGACGCTCGGCGACCAAGGTTGGGACCAGGCCTACGAGCTTGCGTACAAGCTGTTGCTCGAAAATGCTGAATGCGAACTGCTTCACGCGAATTTGGCAGTGTCCGCCGAACTTATCGAATTGCTGCTCGCGAACGCGCGAACCAAGACCGATCGCACGGAGGGCTTCAGGCTCAGGATCACGCTTCAGCTGCTCCATGGTGACATGGCGTTGGCCGTTCGCACGGCGCTCGAGTGCCTGAAGATGTTCGAGATGACGTTTCCCGAACGCCCGACCGCCGAGGATGTTCGCGAGGAATACCACGATCTGCAGCGCCGGATCGGATCTCGACCGATCGAGAGCCTCATTGATCTTCCGCTGATGGAGGATCCTGAAATCCGCGCCCTCAGCAGCGTATTGCTGACCCTCGGCCAGTCTTCCTACTTCGTCGACCACCATCTCTATGGCATCATTACCTGCCGGATGATCAAGCTATCGATCGACTTCGGACATAGTGCATCCGGCATCATCGGATACAGCGGCCTGGGGATCATCCTCGGTCCCGCGTTCGGCCGCTTCGAAGACGGCGAGCGGTTTGCGCGGGTGGCAGTGGCGGTTACCGAGCGGCACGACTTCCTGGCGCATCGGCCCGCCGCTTACGTCCTCTTGCAGATGACAACTCTTTGGACGCGCACAATCGATGAAGCGCTGGCATGCCTTGACGCTGCGGACAAAGCCGCGTCAGAGACGGGTGAGGTCGTGTTTGCCTGCCTAAGTGCCGAGCACCGCATCACAAACTTGTTGGCCCGTGGCGATCATCTTGACCTGATCTGGCCGGAGTCAATCAACTCCCTGACCTTCGTCCGAAAGAAAGGATATGCGCATATCATCGATATCCTACTTGCGGTTCAACACTATATAGCGACGCTAAGAGGCGATACATCGAACGACGGCCGGATCAGCGATAAAGCGACCCTGCTGCGAACAGGTATCCCAGTCGTCCAGTGCTTTTATTGGATTCTCCAGCTTCAGCTCCGCTATCTGATGGGGGATCCAGTGGCCGCCCTCGAAGCCGCAGAAAACGCCAAACCGTCGCTATGGTCGGCGCGATACCACATCCAGGCAGGTACCTTTCAGTTCTATCATACATTGGCGCTCGCGGCGGTCATTCGAATTGCACCTACTTCGGAGCCAAACACACTCCGCGAGAACCTTAAAGAAGGCTTCACCGCGCTCCAAACGCTCGCCGACATTGCACCGCGCATCTACGCACACAAGCGTGACCTTGCCGTCGCGGAGTTCGCGGGTCTGGAAGGTCGTGACCTCGAGGCCATGCGCCTCTATGAGCAGGCCGTTCGCTCCGCCTTGGAAAAGAGCTTCATCCAGGACGCAGCTCTTGGCGCCGAGCTCGCAGCCAACTTCTTTGCCAGTCGTGGGCTAGAGAAAATAGCCAAGAGCTACCAATGCGAGGCACGGGACTATTACCGCCGTTGGGGCGCATTGGGCAAGGTCGTCCAGTTCGACCGGCACCACCCGGAAACCGCGCCAAAAGTCTCCCAGCCGCATTTCGCGACCGTCGAAACGTCGCTCGACCAGCTCGACCTTGCAACCGTCATCCGCATGTCCCACGCCGTAGCGGGCACGCTTTTATTGGACAGGCTGATAGAGACTCTCATGACGATCGCGATCGAGCATGCCGGCGCCGACCGTGGCCTTCTTGTCCTTCCGCACGGCGATGACTTGCGGGTCGAGGCCGAGGCAAAGAGCGCAGCGAAAACTGTCAGCGTCAGGCTTGTTGGCGGAGACGCCCCGGCGCCTGGCCTGCCGGCGACGGTCCTCGCGCACGTCCGCCGGACCCTTCAGCCTGTCATCCTCGACGACGCACGAGCCAAGACGCCGTTCTCGTCCGATGGCTACCTACGCCGTAATCGCGTGCGCTCGGTGCTCTGCCTTCCCCTGGTAAAGCAGGGCAAATTGTCCGGAATTTTTTATCTCGAGAACAGCCTGGCGTCTCACGTATTCACTCCGGCAAAGATAGCCGTGCTGATGGTCCTCTCGTCCCAGGCGGCGATCTCGCTCGAGAATACCCGATTGTATAACGATCTTGCGGAGCGCGAAGCGAGAATTCGTCGACTGGTGGACGCAAACATCATAGGAATCGCGATCGGAAACCTTGATGGTCTCATCCGAGAGGCCAACGACGCCTTTCTCCGTACCGTAGGCTATGATCGCGACGATCTGGTAACCGGCCGGCTGCTTTGGACGGATCTCAGGCCGTCCGAACCGCTTGATAGCAATGCACGGCGAGGAATCCCGGACTTAGGGATGACGGGAACATTGCAGCCGTACGAAGATGAGTTCGTGCGCAAGGATGGACGCCGGGTGCCGGTCCTAGTTGGAGGCGCGTTGTTCCAGGACGGGGGTGCTGAGTGTGTCGTATTCATGCTCGATTTGACAGCGAGCAAGCGAGCGGAGCGAGCGCTGCGCGAACTGGAGTCAGATCTCGCGCACATGAATCGCTTGAGCATGATGGGGGAGCTGGCGGCTTCGTTAGCTCACGAGCTTAAACAGCCGATTGGCAGCGCGCGCAATAACGCGCGAGCTGCACTGAATTTCTTAAAGAAGCGTTTGCCAGACCTTGGCGAGGTCAAGGAAGCCCTCGACTGTGTGGTTGGCGATGCCGATCGAACCGCAGACATTATCGATCGTCTTCGAGATCACATCAAGAAGGCCCCTCCGCGAAGGGATTGGTTCGATCTCAACAACGCAATCGACGAAATCGTCGTGCTGGCGCACAGCGCCTTGAGCAAGAATGAGGTCACGGTCCAAACGCGGCTGAGGGATGGCCTGTCACCCGTGAGGGGCGATCGCGTTCAGCTGCAACAAGTTGTGCTGAATTTGATCTTGAACGCGGTCGAAGCAATGGGCTCGGTTGAAGCAGGAGAGAGAGAGCTACTGATCACAACCGAGCCAAGCGAGACAAATGGTACCCTCGTTGCGGTGAAAGATTCCGGCCCGGGAATTGATCCAGATCAGCTCGATCGTGTTTTTGAGGCGTTCTACACAACGAAATCCAGTGGGTTAGGAATGGGGCTCTCGATCTGCCGGTCCATCATCAAAGCGCATGGAGGCCGGCTGTGGGCTGCCCCAAACGAACCTCGTGGCGCCCTATTTCAATTCACGTTGCCCACCCCGGAATAGGATCCATGAAAGTTGCGCGCGGAGTGTCAGACTCAATGCATCTGCCAAACCATACTGGCAGATAATCGCTAGTTGCCGTCGTTAGGCATAAACGGGGCACGGCAACAGGTAGACCATTCGATCGTTGAAACGCGCCGCGGCCGCAAAACTCAGCGTTGTCCGTTTCGGTCGCCTCAAGAATTCAGCTTAGTAAACCAGAGCGTACTCGCGAGCTACCTGCGGGTAATTTATTGCAGCGCCCGAAAGCACCACAATGGGTCCTACACAGCGGTGTGCGGTCGATATGCGCTCGCGCTCCGTCTGATTCAGGGGGCCTATGGTGTCTACAAGGTGGAGCGGAGCATGAGAGCCGTTGCTCGTGAATTAGCAGAAACCCGTCAAAACAATATACCGGACTCGTCGTCTGCAGCCGTTCTACCGTTCCACTATCTGGCAAACAGCCTGGTTCAGCTTCTTGAGACGGCGCGGCGTGAACTCGACTGCGATCGGGAAGCGGCGAAGGCCTCGCTGGCCGCGGCATCATGCATTCTGCGGTCGGAGATTGAACGTCACTCGGGAGCCAACGGCTCGAGGCCGGCAGCATTAGCCGGTTGGCAGATGGTGCGCGTGCGCGCATTCATCGAGGAGAACCTACACAGCAGTATCAGCGCGAGGGATCTCAGTGCTGTAGCTCAGCGGAGCCAGGCGCACTTCTCGCGTTCATTCAAACGAGCCTTCGGAGAACCGCCGCATGCCTACGTCGTTAAACGGCGGCTCGCGAGAGCCTGTCAATTGATGGTAACGAGCACGGAAACTCTAACCAAAATTGCTTTGAGCGTCGGTTTCTCGGACCAGGCGCATTTGTGCAGGCTTTTCCGGCAAGCTTTTGGTCAGAGCCCGTCGATTTGGCGACGCGAACACCAGTTTCCGCGGGAAATTTCGAGAGTGGGGGTGGGAAAGAATGCTCGATCATCGCACGCTAGGATGATCCGACCAATAAGAACGGAGCAGCAGTTGCCTGATTATGGTGCGAAGCGCTCGCTCCTTCCAAGGGCGCAACACTGTCCCGAGTAGCTAACAAACTCTTGGGGCGCTTGCTTGAAACTTGTCGCGCACCAGCGTGAGGCGAACGGTTACACGCTCCTCAGCTACAGCGTCTTCAGAGGAAAGCTGGGAACAACCGCCGGACACTGCTGATCGCGGTTGTGAATTCAAGGAGATACCAATGCGAATCGGGCTTTTCATCCCCTGTTACATTGATGCCTTTTTTCCAAAAGTCGGCATCGCGACGCTCGAACTGCTGGAGCGGTTCGGCCACGATGTCCACTACCCACGCGATCAGACCTGCTGCGGCCAGCCAATGGCCAATAGTGGTTTCGACGCCGAATGCGCTGATACCGAGGCGCTGTTTGTGCGAAACTTCTCAAGTTTCGACTACATCGTCTCACCGTCCGGCAGTTGCGTTCACCATGTGCGGGACAATTTCGCGATAGAGCAGACCGACGAGGTCAAGGAGGTGTGCTCGCGGACTTTCGAGCTGGTCGAATTCCTGCATGACATAGAGAACGTCGACGCGTTCCCTTGGGCCAAATTTCCGCATCGAGTCGGCCTGCACAACAGTTGCGGCACGCTGCGCCGGCTCAAACATGCGCTTCCTTCCGAGTTGCGCGAGCCGTTCTTCTCCAAACCCATCAACCTGCTTTCGAAAGTTGAAGGAATCGAGTTCGCGCGGCCGGCGCGCCCGGACGAATGCTGCGGCTTCGGCGGCACCTTTTCGGTGTTCGAGGAGGTCGTTTCCACCAAGATGGGCTACGACAAGGTCAGCGACCATGCGCAGGCCGGCGCTGAATACATCGTCTCAGCCGACAGCTCGTGTCTGATGCATCAGCGTGGCTGCGCCGAGCGCATTGGCGTTCCGATGAAGTTCATTCACATCGCCGAAATCCTGAACGGAGCGGGCGCATGAGTACAACACGCGAGCAAGCCGCTATGTTGCATTCCGACCTGCGGGCTGAGGCCGACCCCGATGCTATCATCCGCGACGGCCGCCGCCTTGATCACGCCGAAGGAACGTCGAAGCCGCTGCGGCCGGCTCCCGAGCCGCAGCCGCGGGGTGCCAAGGTCCGCGGCAACCGACCGATCGACCAGGCGGAGGCTGCCGCGCGCTTTATCGCTGCTACCGAGCACGAGAAGATGCATGACGAGCGGCTCTGGGATCTACGGCAAAAGCGTGACCGCGAGATGCATGGCATTCCCGAATGGGAGGAACTTAGGTCGCTCGCTTCAGCGATCAAGGAACACACGCTTACCCATTTGGACGAGTATCTCGGCCAGTTCGAGGCCAATGCGCGATCGAACGGTATCCACGTGCATTGGGCACGCGACGCCGCCGAACACAACAAGATTGTACACAGTATCCTGCGCGACCACGGTGCGAAGTCGTTGATCAAAAGCAAGTCGATGCTGACCGAGGAGTGCGGCTTTCGGCATTACATGGCTTCCGTCGGGATCGAAGTCATCGAGACCGATCTCGGAGAGCGCATTCAGCAGCTTGACAACGAGGATCCGAGCCATGTCGTCGTACCGGCCGTGCACAAGCTGCGCACCGATGTCGCGGAGGTATTCTCGCGTACGATTGGCACCGACCCCGGCAATAGTGACGTCCACTATCTGGCGGAAGCACAACGGGAGGCCACTCGCCCACTGATCCTCAACGCCGACGCGGGCATGACGGGGGGCAATTTTGTTGTCGCCGAGACCGGGACATTCGTCATCTGCACCAATGAGGGCAATGCCGATCTATCGGCCAACGTACCGAAGTTGCACATCGCCTCGATTGGGATCGAGAAGATCATTCCGCGCTTGGAGCACCTGGCGGTGCTCGTCCGCCTCCTGTCGCGCAGCGCGCTCGGGTCGCCGATGACCCAGTACACCTCCCATTTCCGCGGACCTCGGGCGGGTGGCGAGATGCATGTGGTGCTCGTTGACAACGGCCGGTCGGAGCGCCTCGGCCTGGAGGAGTTCTGGACATCCCTGAAGTGCATCCGTTGTGGCGCCTGTATGAACACGTGTCCGGTCTATCGCCGCAGCGGGGGTCTGAGCTACGGCGCCACCTATTCCGGCCCGATCGGGCTCATCATCGATCCGACCTTCAACGCGCGGAAATACAGCAACCTGCCATTCGCTTCCTCGCTTAACGGCAGTTGCACCAATGTCTGCCCGGTGAAGATCAACATCCACGAGCAGATATATGCATGGCGGCGTGTTCTTGTGAATCAGCATGAGGTACCGCTTATCAAAAAGGCCGCCATGAAGGCTGCCGGCGCTGTGTTGTCCCGGCCCGCGGCCTACCGCGCCGCGGTTGCCTCGGCCGAAACGGCGCTCGCCCATCTGCCGCGCTTTGTCATCTACAACGGCCTGAACGCCTGGGGTAAGCACCGCGAAGTGCCGCATCCGGCCCAGCAAACGTTCCACAACTGGTATCAGGCGAGTCGAGGATCGAAGCCATGAGCAGCCGCGACGACATCCTGGCTTCGATCCGAGCCAATCTGCCACGCTTGGACCGGCCGCTGCCTGACGTCCCCCTCTTTGACAGCGACCCACCGGCTTCGCTCCTGTCTGCATTCAAGGACAATCTGCATCGCATGGGCGGCGTATTCCTCGATCCGCCAGCCACCGGCGATATCCTGGCGCCGGTACGGACAAGGATCGCGGATGCGAAAGTCGTATGCTCTACCGTGCCGGAGATCGGGGGCAACCGGCAGATCGCTGACGTCGGTGCGTCACGGGATCTCGCGGATATCGATTTTGCCATCGTCCGGGCATCGTTCGCCGTCGCGGAGACCGGCTCCGTCCTGCTGAGCGATGCCGACCTCCGCGTCAACGGCGTAGCCTACCTAGCGCAACACCTGATCGTGCTCCTCGATCCCGCCGACATCGTCGTCAATCTGCACCACGCCTATTGCCGACCCGAATTCCGCGACAGGCACTATGCCAGCTTCCATACCGGCCCGTCCGCGACAGCGGATATCGAGGGTGTGCTGATCCACGGCGCGCAGGGCGTGCGCTCGCTTTCAGTCCTGCCGGTTGCGCGAGCATCAGGCAACTCGATCCGCTGAAGCGGACCAGAGGTTTGCCGACAGATCGCCGCCGGAGAAGGACGAAAATATCCGAGTTCAACATTGGACCCGCTCAAGGAAAGAAGAGTCGATGAGCAAAACGGCATCCGAATATTTGGTCGAAGCCCTCGAGAAAGCAGGCGTGAAGCGCGTCTACGGTGTGGTTGGCGATTCGCTCAACGGTGTTTCCGACGCACTGCGGAGAAGAAAATCGATCGATTGGATCCACATGCGCCATGAGGAAGCTGCAGCTTTTGCTGCAGGGGCCGAAGCTCACCTCACCGGAAACCTTGCCGTGTGTGCCGGCAGTTGCGGTCCTGGCAATCTGCATCTGATCAATGGTCTATTCGATTGCCAGCGCAGCGGCGTGCCCGTCCTGGCGATCGCGTCCCATATCCCGAGCAGTGAGATCGGGATTGATTATTTTCAGGCGACTCATCCCGAGAGCCTCTTCAAGGAGTGCAGTCACTACGTCGAACTCGTTTCGAGTGCCAATCAGCTTCCACAGATTCTCAAGCGGGCGATCCGGGTCGCGATCGCAAAGCGAGGTGTTGCGGTCATCGTGTTGCCTGGTGACGTCGCGCTGACGAAAATCGACGCCGATGTCCCGGAATGGATGGTGCCGGCTGCGCCAGTGCTCCGCCCAGGCGAGACCGAGGTCGGGCAATTGGCAGGCCTTCTCAACGAAGCATCACGGGTGACATTGTTCTGCGGCGCGGGCTGTGCAGGTGCTCACTCGGAAATCATCGAACTGGCCCGCAAACTCAAGGCGCCGATTGTGCACGCCTTTCGCGGCAAGGAGTTCATCGAGTACGACAATCCCTACGATGTCGGGATGACCGGTCTCGTGGGCTTCGCGTCGGGCTACGCGGCGATGAAGAATTGCGACGCTCTCCTGATGCTCGGGACAGACTTTCCCTACCGCGCGTTCTATCCGGAACACGCAAAGATCGCGCAGGTGGATGTGCGACCGGAAGCGCTCGGCAATCGCTGCTCGCTTCATCTCGGCCTGCTCGGAACCGTCAAGGATACGTTGCGGGCCGTTGTGCCCGCGGTCAGGGAGAAGACCGATTCCAGCCATCTCAATGATGCCTTGATCGACTACAAGAAGGCCAGGAAAGCTCTCGATTCGCTGGCGGAGAGTGGTCCGAACAGCCATACCATCCATCCGCAATATGTGACCCGCCTGGTGAGCGAACTCGCCGCCGACGATGCCGTATTCACCTGCGACGTCGGAACCCCGATCATCTGGATGGCGCGCTATCTGAAAGTCAACGGCAGGCGGCGCATCATCGGTTCGTTCAATCACGGATCGATGGCGAATGCGATGCTGCAGGCGATCGGTGCGCAAGCGACCTATCCGGATCGCCAGGTCATCTCGATGTCGGGCGATGGCGGCTTCAGCATGATGATGGGAGATTTTCTCACCCTGACCCAGATGGGGCTGCCGGTAAAGGTGATCGTCCTCAACAACGGCACGCTCGGCTTCGTCGAAATGGAGATGAAGGCCAACGGCTTCCTTGACACGGGCTGTGACCTCAAGAATCCGAATTTTGCTCTGATGGCAGACGCGATGGGCGTCCGCGGCATCCGGGTCGAAAAGCCGCAGGAGTTGAAGGGGGCCATCGAGGCCGGGCTCGCACACAAGGGGCCGGTCTTGCTGGACGTGGTGAGTGCGCGGCAGGAGCTCGCCATGCCGCCCAAGACGACCATCGATGAGGCCTACCACTTCGGGATGTTCACGATGAAGGCGGTTCTTGACGGCCGCGCGGCTCAACTCATCGACCTTGCAAAGGTCAATCTAACTCGCTGAGCTTCGGCAGGGACGGGAGCAACGACATGATGTGGACCGCGCTTCTGCTGTCTCGCGTGCAATTTGCCTTCACGGTGTCGTTTCACATCATCTTCCCGTCATTCACGATCGGGCTTGCCGCGTGGCTGGTTGTGCTCGAGGCGTTCCACCTGTCCACGGGTAAGCCGGTGTATCGTCGTCTCTTCGAATTCTGGCTCAGGATATTCGGCGTGACGTTTGGGCTCGGTGTCGTCTCCGGGATCGTGCTCGCGTTCGAATTCGGGATGAACTGGAGCCGGCTATCGGAGGTGACAGGCCCCATTCAGGGACCGTTGCTGGTCTACGAGAGCTTCACGGCATTTGCCCTGGAGGCCTCGTTCTTTGGCGTGCTGATCTTCGGGCGAAACCGGGTGCCGCCGCTGGTGTACCTGTTCTCGACCATGATGGTGGCGCTTGGCACAACCTTCAGCGCCTTCTGGATCATGGTGAACAACAGTTGGATGCAGGCTCCGGTAGGCTACGCGATTGAGAACGGAATCTTCGTCCCGACCGATTGGAAGGCGATCATCTTCAGTCCGGTCGTGTGGGTCCGCTTCCCTCACATGCTGGTCGCGGCCTATCTGACCGGGGCTTTCTGTGTTGCTGCGACCGGCGCATGGTATCGCTTGCGCGGCACATACGCGGTGGAAGGCGGACTGATGCTGCGAATGGGTCTGTTCCTGGCGGCGGTTCTGGTTCCGACACAACTGTTTCTGGGGCACCTGAACGGGGATTACGTTCACGAGAAACAACCCGCGAAATTCGCAGCCATCGAAGGCCGCTGGCATGACGAACAGCCTGCCAGCGAGGTCCTCATCGCCATTCCGGATGAAGCGAAGGAAGAAAATCATTTCGAGCTGAAGATTCCATATCTCGGCAGCCTCATCGCCTCGATGCGGCTCGACTCCAAGGAGGTCGGGCTGACCAGCTTTTCGAAGGAAGATCGGCCGCCTGTTGCGATCCCATTCTTTGCCTTTCGGTTGATGGTTGGCTGTGGTCTTTTGATGATGGCAGTCGCTTGGCTGGGCTCTTTCCAGCTTGTGGTCGATCGCAGGAAGGGAGAGCGGCTCCTGCTGTGGGCGACCTTCCTGAGCTTTCCGCTTCCGTTCGTCGCGACGCTAACGGGATGGTTCACCGCAGAAGTGGGGCGCCAGCCCTGGAGCGTTTACGGCGCGCTTCGCACGGCCGACGCCGTCACTCCGACACTGACGGTCGAAGCCGTAATGGTTTCCTTGGCCATGTTCGTCACTGTTTATCTGATCATCTTCAGCTTCGGAACTCTCTATGTCTATCGCCTCTTGAGGGCCGGGCCTGTCGAACCGGGGCCCATCTTTGGCACCAATTCCAAGCGTCCGCTTGCGGTGATCGGCGCCCCGATTCCGGAGACCACAGAAGGAGGGAACCGGGCATGATTCTGTTCTGGGCAAGCCTGCTGGCGGCAACCACATTGCTCTACGTGTTGCTGGATGGCTTTGATCTTGGTGTCGGCATCCTGTTTGCGTTTGCTGACGAACCCAATCGACGCAAGATGCTCGGCGCCATCTCGCCGGTCTGGGACGGCAACGAGACCTGGCTGGTCATCACCGGCACGGTGCTGTTCGGCGCCTTTCCGGCAGCCTATGCCGCGCTTCTGTCGGCGTTTTACCTCCCGCTCGTGTTGATGCTGTGTGCGTTGATATTGCGCGGCGTGGCGTTCGAGTTTCGATACAAATCGCTCGGATTTCGGTGGTTCTGGGATCTGGGCTTCGCCGGCGGATCGTTCGTCGCGACATTCATCCAGGGCATGACGGTAGGCGCTTTGGTCGAAGGCCTACCGATGAAGGATGGTCACTATATCGGCGGGACATTGGGCTGGTTCAGCCCTTTCGCAGCGCTTTGCGGATTTGGGCTGGTGCTTGGCTACACCCTTCTCGGCGCCAGTTGGCTTGTCCGGAAGTGCGAGGGAGAGATAAGGGAGCGCGCCTACCAGTTGCTGCCTGTGATGACCGTTGCCGTCCTTGCTTTTCTGGCCACGGCCTTTGTGCTGGCGCTCACCATGCATCTCCATTTGATGAGCCGCTGGCTCGAGCGTCCGTATCTCCTGATCTTCCCTCTGATCGGAGCGATATCTTCGGTTTGCTTGCTGAAGAGCGTACAGCAGCGCAAAGACTTGGCGCCGTTCGGATTCTCCACGCTGATCTTCCTCGCAGCCTTCGGCACCTTGGCCTGCTCGTTCTGGCCATTCATGATTCCGTTCGCGCTCACGGTCGAGCAAGCAGCGTCACCTCCGGCAAGTCTGAACTTCATCTTTTGGGGGGCCGGTCTCTTCGTCATGCCGCTCACGCTCATATACACGTTCGTGGTCTACAGGCTCTTTCGCGGAAAAGTGGCGGATGTGGGTTACGAATAAAACGGCAACTCGGGCCGTTACGTTTTAACCAGCATCGAAGATCGCAAAATGATGGCCATGCTTTCCATGTCAGCCTGCGCGCCACGCACGGCTCAACACTGCAATCCATATGAAGGTCGGAGAGCACTTTGAGCACTACCGTAGACAGTCGCCCAATGACTTTTGCGGGGTTTCCGGCAAGCTCGTGGGCCTTCGCGATCAGGATCTGGCTGGCTATCGTTGTGGCGCTCTACGCAGCCTTCTGGCTCGAATTGGAGGCACCGTCTTCTGCAGCGGTAACCGTCGCCGTCCTCGCTTTGCCGACACGCGGTCAGGCGCTGGAAAAGGCGGCGTTTCGGCTAATTGCGACCGTCATCGGTGTGGCGGCATCGGTCGCCATCGTTGGCATGTTCGTTCAGACCGGAGCCCTGCTTCTCAGCGCATTCGCGGCGTGGTTGGGAATTTGTGTCTATGCGGTGGGTCTGCTGGACGGCAATCGTGCCTACGCCGCGGCGCTCAGCGGTTACACGGTGGCAATCATCGCCGTTCAGCAGATCGATAACCCTCAGCACGTCTTCGAATCCGGCATAGCGCGCGGCGCCGCCATCGCCGTCGGCGTCCTCGCCGTCACGGTCGTCAACGATCTCCTGGTTGCGCCGGATCAGCATCCACGCCTGGCGGCTCAACTCGAAGCCCTTCGGCGCCGCCTAGCCGGCTACGCAGAACGCGTTCTGCGCGGAGAACCCGTGCCTGCAATGACAACCGCGGGATTGTTGCGTGAAATCGCCGCGCAGCGCCCCGAGATCAACAGTCTCGCTGCGGAGTCGAGCAATGGTCCGGCGAGGAGCGCTGCCGCCCGTGATGCGATGGTAGGGATGGTAGCCGAGTTGTTCGCAATACGTGCCCGGGAGCTGTTGCCGGTATCCGCTCCGCCTGGGGAGTGCGAGCGGGTCGTTGCACAACTGGAGGTGAATTCCAACGGCATAGTCGCACCGCCGCACGGAGCGGTTTCAATCGAGCGCAACACGGATTCGCGCGACCTGTTGGCTTCAGCGTCGCTTTGGTTCACCGAACGTATGCTCCGAATTGATGGTGAAGTGCGGGGAAGCCTCACGGCGCTCGTCGCCGGCACGCGCCCGTCAAGAGCCTGGCGCGCGCCTCTGTATCGTTCCCGTCGTATTGCGGCCGAGTCCGGCGTACGAGCAGCCGCCTGCTTCCTGCTGGTGGCAACCTTCTTCGCGCTCAGCGGCTGGTCCACGACCGAGGTGTCGCTGTCGTTCGTCGCGATCATCATCGGGTTGCGTGCCACGACCCCAGATCCGCGGGCCTTCACGACGATCGCGGTTGTGGTTGCGCCCCTCGCATCACTGATGGCCGGCATACTGGAGTTCGTCGTTCTTGACGGCGCCACGGCGTTTCCCCTGCTGGCGATCGCGCTGGCCCCCTTCATGATCGGTGCCGCGCTCCTGATGACCGCGCCGAATCGGATCGTATCGGCGCTTGGCCGGCTCAATCTCGTCTTCATCCTGGTTCTTCTCGCGCCCAGCAATCCGGAAACCTACAATCCGCAGACATTTCTGTTTTCTGTTCTCTTCCTCGTGCTCGCGACCAGCCTTCTGGTCGCGGCGGACTTTCTTATTCCTCCGGTATCACCTGACCGCCACCGCCAGCGGCTGCTGGCGTCGGCACGTCGGGATCTCAGGCACTTACCGTCTTGGCAAAACCAGGAGCTTGCCCCGGAGGAGGCGATGTTTCGCGACGCGGGCCGGATCGCGGAAATTCTGGCCGTTGGCGGCAGTACGCATGAGCATCAGGCGGCCGTGGAAGAGGCGATGGCTGCTTTTGACCAGGCTGCTGCCCTTCGCCTCGGCCAGCTTGAGCTGGACCGCCTGATGCGGGGTCCGTTGCGGACGGAGGTCCGCGCCGCGTACGCAGCGATCGGGGGGCGGGATCCCGCATCCATGATTGCGGCTGCCCAGGCGCTGCGCGAAGCCGCGTCCCTCCGGGATGTTTCCGTGGCCGGTGCCAGCGCGGCGCTCGTCCTCGCAAGCGTTGCGTTCACTCCGCCGCGTTCCGGTGTGGAATCCCTTGCGGAGACATCATCATGACGCAGACCTTTCGGGAACTGATCATTGGCGGCGTGTTGGTCGCTCCCATCCTTTCCTATGCCGTGGCGGCGGTCGCGATCATCATAGTGCTGCGTCCGCTTCTGCATCTCATTCGATTTTCCAGTTTTTTCAGCAATCCATCGATCGCGGAGCTCAGCCTCTATGTCGCGATCGTCGGGCTGCTGGCGCTATCGTTCTAAAGGAGAGAGCCTTGGGAATGTCTGTTTCTGAAGATCGAGCCGCAACGCATGATGCGCAACTCGCTACAACGCAGGATCTTGGAAGCGATAGCCCGAATCCGGCACCGGTGCAAAAGCCCGTGGCACGCAGCGAGCCCGACATCGACCATGATCGACAGCAGAGTTCGTCGGCTCCCGTTTCTCCGGGGGCCCGCCGTGGCGCCGCGAGTTTCCTCGCTTCGCTTGGCAAGCGCCTCGCCACCCTTGCCATCGCGCTCGTCGCGCTTTTGATTGCCCTTCTCACGTGGCAGCAATATGTGATGGCTCCCTGGACGCGGGATGGCACCGTACGTGTACAGGTTGCGAACGTCGCACCTCAGATATCGGGTCAGATCAACGATATACGGGTCGTCGACAACCAATATGTCCACAAGGGCGAAGTACTCTACACCATCGAGCCGTTTGATTTTGAAGTAGCCCAGCAGACGGGCGTTGCGACGGTCCAGCAGCGGGCCGCCGATCTCCAGGTTAAGCAAGTCGAGTCCGAACGCCGTCAGCACTTGACCAACTTGGCCACCACGGCCGAAGAGCAGCAAATCTTTGCCGGCAACGCCGTTCAGGCAAAGGCCGCGCTCGACGCCGCGCAACAGCAGCTCGCGCAAGCAGAGATCAACCTGAAGAGGACGAGCGTTGTCAGTCCCGTTAATGGTTACGTCACCAATTTGCTGATGCGCGTTGGCGATTTTGCGCATGCCGGGACGAGCAATATTTCGGTCATCGATACCGACAGCTTCTGGATCGACGGCTATTTCGAAGAGACGAAGCTGGCGCGGATCTGTGTCGGCGATCGCGTCGAAGCAAAACTGATGGGCTATGGCCAGCCGGTCACCGGACGCGTGGGCACGGTGACCCGTGGCATCAGCGTGTCGAACGCCGCCGCGGGTGCGCAAGGGCTGCCCAATGTCGACCCGGTCTATACCTGGGTGCGGCTCGCGCAACGCGTGCCGGTTCGTATTTCGATCGATACAGTCCCGTCTGGCGTGCCACTGGTTTCCGGGATGACTGCAACGGTAACGGTGCGACCGGCAGCAGAAGTCGCTCGTCCCAACTGGTTCGAGCGCATGCGCAGGGATGTCGTGGATCGGCTCACCGATCTCTTCAACGACCCGCTGCCGCGTCCAAATTGTCTGCCCGTGATGACCATCCAGCGCGTCCCGACGGAATCAATTCCTGCCGAAACGGTGCCGGGGGCCACGTCGCCCGAGCAGATTAATCCCGGGCTAGCGCCCGGCATGGATTTGTCACCGCGCAATCGCTGATGTCGCGCCATGCAGTCCAGATTTCATACCGGCTTGCGCGCCACATGAGCGACGCTTTCACTCGGCGATGTTTGGTACCGAGGGTTTCGTCGAAGGCCGAGCAAGTCTTTCAGTTTCTGATCCTATCCCCAAGGCGGATGTCATTTGTCGGCGCAGTTGGATGCAAATCTTTGCAACCACATCCAAGCTTGTGTCCGCGCGAAAGCGCATGCTGCGATCGGGAATAGTCCAAGCAAGGGAATGTCATGAGCAAGCAGGTCGCGGATATCATTGTTGAAACCCTGCAAAGCGCGGGTGTCAGGCATTGTTACGGCGTCGTAGGAGACACCCTCAATCTGATCGCTCGCTCGCTCGAACGGAGCACGATCGAGTGGGTGTCAGTCCGACATGAAGAAGCGGGCGCGTTCGCTGCGCAAGCCGAAGCGCAGGTGACCGGTCACTTGACCGCCGTTGCCGGACGCTGCGGTCCCGGCAGCTTGCACTTCATCAACGGAATCTTCGAGGCGAATCGAAATCGTGCGCCTGTAGTTCTGATCGCAAGCCAGATCATTCGCGACGAACTGGGCTTTGACTTCATCCAAGAGGTCGACTTCAAGCAAGTCTACCAAAGCTGCAGCGTCTTCTGCGACATGATCTATACGGCGGAGCAGGCGCGTCGCAAGACCGTCATTGCCTGCCAAACAGCTTTGGCGAAACGAGGTGTTGCCGTTCTTATCGTGCCCGCGGACGTTTCCCCGTCAACCGTACACAACGACGTTCCCTATGCAGTGCATGTCTCGGATCCGGTGGTCCAGCCGAGCAAGGGTGATCTCGCGGAAATTGCAGAAATCCTCAACAAAGGCGAAAATATCGCCGTGTATGGCGGGTCCGGCTGTCATGGAGCGCATACGGAAATTCTGGCCGTTGCCGAGAAGCTAAAGGCGCCGATCGCTCATACGTCGCGCGCCAAGGATTTCCTTGAGCATGACAATCCCTACAACATCGGGATGACCGGCATGCTTGGGAACGAGGCCGGCTACCATGCCCTGCTGAATTGCGACACACTCTTGATGCTGGGCGCGGATTTTGCCTGGCGCCAGTTCTATCCCGACAAAGCGAAGATCGTGCAGGTTGATATCGACCCCACGCATCTCGGGCGACGCCATCCGGTCACGAAGGGAGTTGTCGGTGGCGTCAAGGAAACACTCGAGGCATTGCTGCCCAACCTCAACGAGCGAAGTGATTCGTCATTCCGCGATGCGTACCTGAGGCGCTACGCAAAATACAAGGAAGCGAACGAGGTCAAGATCGCAGCAGGTCGCGACGGCAGCATTCCCGGCAGCTATTTGACAAAGGTGATCAGTCAGCATGCCGCCAAAGATGCGCTTTTCACGGCTGATGATGGTACCCCGGCCGCCTGGGCCTATCGCCACATCGAAACGAACGGCCAGCGTCGTATCTTTGCGAGCCTTCTTCACGGGACCATGGCGAATGGAATGCCGTCGTCCATTGGCCTCCAGAAATCGCAGCCCGATCGTCAGGTTATCTGCCTGGCGGGAGATGGCGGCATCTCAATGCTTTTCGGCGATCTTATGACTATTGTCCAACAGGCGTTACCTATCAAGATCGCGGTCTTTGACAACGGTAAGCTTGGTTTCGTGGAGATAGAGCAAAAAGCCGAGGGCATGCTCGATACCTTCACGAAATTGAAGAATCCGAACTTTGCAGAGGTGGCACGGGCTTTGGGTCTGTGGGGCCAGACCGTTTCCAAGGGCGAGCAGCTTGAAGACGCCGTCAAGGTGTGGCTCGCGGAGCCGGGGCCGGCGCTGCTGCACGTCCACGTCAATCCCATGCAACTGGTCATGCCACCTTTCACGGCCGTCGAACCGGCAATCGGCATGGCGCTCTATACCACACGCGCGGTCTTGCACGGACGGGGCGGAGACGTCTGGGAAATGGTGAAGGAGAACTTCCTCTGATCGAGGCGTCTCTTGTCTGCCTGGAGTACGCTTCCAGGGCCGGAAATCGCATCTAGGCGTTCTGAGAGAACGCCTAGCCAAAGACCGTTCGTCTTTCCGTCCATGCATCGTGCAAACGGGCACCAAGAAGAGGATGTGGGCCAGAATGACTTCAGCGCCGGATACGTCTGGAGCGGTGACGACCTATGCCGATCGTGCGCCATTCGACCGGGTCCAGTATCTGGAAGCGAAGCTCATCCTGAAGCCGGACGGCTTCACGTCGGTGCAAGGCTTCCGCGATTTCAGCAAGATCGTTCGGCGAACGGCGAAGCAAGTCGGCGTCGGCTTCATCGAGGACAAAAAAGCCGACCTTCGACCGCAAATCAGAGAAATTGTCTTCCTCGATACACCCGACTTTGCGCTCTACACCAACGCGTTCATTCTGCGTCGGCGGGTCTCCTACGTGGACGGCTTTCCCGTGGGCGATCCTGAGATCGTGTTCAAGTTTCGTCATCCCGATGAGCAGAAAGCGGCGGCCCTGGATGTCCGCCCCCGGATCGACGGCAAGTACCGGATCAAGTTCAAGGCGGAGGCGCTGCCTTTGAAGGATGAGATCGGGGGCTATCGGATCCTCTATTCACACAATTGCCAGTTCGCCCTGAGCCAAACACATGCACAAGACAAGATATCCATCGCCACGCTGGACAAGGTCTTCCCACCGTTGACCAGGTTGAAGCGGCCTCACAGGGAATGGGTCGGCCTGGTGAATGAAGGAATTGTCGAGGAAGTTCTCCTTCCGCTGGGAAGCCTGGATTTCGGGAAGGGGTTGGTAGCCAAATGCGACGTCGCAGTGTGGCGCACTCGTGGTGAACAGTTGCCGCTAGTGGGGGAGTTTGCGTATCAGCTCAAGTTCGATCGAAAGGAAGCCATCGCAGCGAAGCAGAAAAAGCTCGCGGCTCAGCTTTACGTCACGTTGCAGCGCGAGGTGGCGGGATGGCTTGCACTCGGCGTGACAAAGACTGCCATGGTCTATCGGCTCAAGGGAGCTGCGCCACAGAGCCATGAGTGAGATTGACGAGAAGCCGCAGGTAACTGGCGACGAGGCAACGTCCGGCAGCGTTTCGCTCGGCCGAGTATTCCTTGAATTTCTGATCATCGGCGCGAGCAGCTTCGGCGGTGTCGTGCCCTATCTACGCGGCCGTCTTGTGACCAAGTTGCAATGGCTGCGAGACAAGGAGTTCGTCGAGCTTTTGTCGATCAGCCAGAGCCTTCCCGGCTTGAACGCTACGAATATGGCAATTCTGGTCGGGCAGAAATTAAGGGGAGCGTTGGGCGCAATCGTTGCTGTTCTCGGGATGTGTCTGCCGGGCGGTGTGCTGATGTTCATCGCCGGTATCGTCTACCGGGCGCACGGTGACCATATGTGGGCGACGGCCGCGTTAAAAGGGGTGGCAGCAGCGTCGGTCGGATTGATTCTCTCCACCGTGGTGCAGCTGAGCAGGAGGTCGTTTGCGCAGCGGATTGACTTCGTCTTCGTCGCGTTGACCGTGATTGCGGTTGATCTCTTGCATCAATCCGTGCTGCGGACGCTGATCGTCGTAGGTCTCATGGCAATTCTCTGGCATCGGCCTCGCAACGAGGGGAAGGCGGAGGCGGTACAATAAGCGAGCTTCCGGCACTTTTTCGCGTGTTCGCGTATCTGTCCCTGCTGACTGTTGGCGGGGGGATGGCGGCATTTCCAGAAATGAAGACCTTGACCGTCGATGTGCACGAGTGGCTAACCTTCCCGCAGTTGATCCATTTGTACAGCGTGGGGCAGTTGGCGCCCGGTCCCAACATGATGATGATCGTTCCCATAGGGGACTGGGCGGGTGGCCCGCTGGGCTCGATCCTCGTGCTGATCGCGTTTTTCGGACCGTCGGCGCTGCTAACGTTCGCGGTCGGCCGCTGCTGGATAAAGCTGGAGAGGTGGCCATGGCGGACGTCCATCCAACAGGGGCTTGCACCAGTCTCGATCGGGCTTCTTTTGGCCGGATGCTTCACCATGGCGAAAGGCGCGATCGTCGGGCATGAAACCGCAGCGATCGCTGCTGGCGTTCTGCTGATCCTGCTGCAAACCAAATTCAATCCGGCACTGCTGGTTCTGAGTGCGGCAGTGGTCGGGGTGCTTTCGTTCGACCGATGAGACCTTGCGGTTTTCAACGGAAACAAGAGACGGTGGAGGATCAATTTCTGAGAACGGAGCTCCGGACAATGCAGCAGCGTTGGAGCCAGCGCAGGTTCCCATGCCCACGCCGAGCGAGGGACTGATCGGACTTATGCCGGGCGTTGCAATTTCGGTTGCCCCGAGCGGAATTCCTGCCGGCCCTGCCGATCCCATGGCAAGCGGTGATGTTGCGCGCATGCCGGGTGACTGCTGCGCGGAAGATTTGGTCTGAGCGATGACCAGGGCGGGCGATAAGAACCCCGTCGTAACGGCGAAGCGTACAGTTCCCGCGCTTGGCCGAGAGGGTCTCCGGGGCTCCATGTCGCGTGGAAAGCTTTCGTGGGAGATGTTTTCGCGACAGGCGAGGAAAGTTGTCCTCGTGTCTCAGGTACCATTTTGGATTTCAGTGACCTGGCGGTGTTCTGAACTGTCGCGAGCTCAGGTTCGGCTGCAAGGTATAATATTCAACACTCAATCCGCGGCTGAGGAACTAACCTTCCATAACGTTGATTAACGAGCCAAAAGTCCCCCCCTACTGCACGTTCCTGTCGATCCGAAGCTTCGGATAGTTCGGCAAGGGAGTGACCATGGAAGGGTTTCAAGCCAGCGCATCAGAGTCTTCCTCTGCAACCGATCAAGAGTTTCACCTGATTGCTAACAGGGTGGCTAGGCTGGTCGAAACGGCAAGGCGAGAGTTGGGGCGTGACCAAAAGGCGGCCAAGGCGTCGCTGGTCACGGCATCGCACATCCTGCAAGCTGAGATCGAACGTTGTTCCGGCGCTAACGGCCCCTCGCGGGGCGGCCTAGCGGCCTGGCAAATCCTTCGCGTGCGCGCTTACATTGACGAAAACCTGCACTGTTCCATTCACATCCAGGATCTCAGTGCGATCGCGCGTCGAAGCCCGGCGCACTTCTCCCGGAAATTCAAACTGGCTGTTGGCGAGTCGCCACACGCCTATGTGGTGAGAAGGCGTCTCGAAAAAGCCTGCCACCTGATGATCACCGGGGCGGCATCACTGAGTGAAATTGCCTTGAGTGTAGGCTTTTCGGACCAGTCACATCTATGCAGGCTCTTTAGACGGGTCTTTGGTCAAAGTCCGGCCAACTGGCGACGCGAGCGTGAAACGCCCGACCGGTCACCTCAGGGACCGGCATGGCCCAGAATATCCCATCAGCAATCAGCGCGATGACGGGCGAAAAAAGCTCTTAACTGCACGCAGGTCCTCAACCGACTTTATGTCGTCATTATACCAATGGGTCGACTTTCCCATCGGATTCGTACGCCGAATAAGCAATGATGTGGTCGCCGCGCCAGTCCGGAGTCGACCGCTGCAGTATCGGATGGTCGATCGTCTGCATCTCGGACATTCGCCGTCGACATTGCTGATGTCGTCGGCCCCGCCGTCGCGGCCTTTGGCTGTTCGAATTCCTGATGCCTGGCTTGGTTGCGCAGAAAACGTCGTTGGAGTTTTGATGTACGAGTTCGTCGCTGGTCAGGTTGTCGGAATCAACGGGCTGATTAACCTATCGAACATTGTGTTTCTCGTGGCGTTCTCGGTGCGAGACGTGCTTAAGCTGCGCATATTGGCGATCGTCGGTGAGGGGCTGACCTTGCCATATTACTATTTCCAGGACGAAAAACTGTGGCCGCCGATTATCTGGGGAGCTGCGTTCATGATCGTCAACGCGATTCGCATCGTGGCGATCGCTTTGGAGCGGCGGCCGGTGGTTCTCAGCGACAAAGAAGAGCAGCTCTACCGCGTCGCATTCAGCTCGATCGACAAGCGCGAATTCTTAAGGCTAGTCAGTCTTGCTCGGTGGGTGGACTGCTCGCCCGGGGAGATTATTCTCGAAAAAGGGCAGCACATATCCGAGGCCATCGTCGTCATTGCCGGGGACCTCGAAGCCATTATTAGCGGCAGCTCCAGAATGGCTCTTCGACCTGGTCAACTGATCGGGGATGTAAGCGCCTACAGCGGATTGGCCAGTCCGGTGGAAATAGTGGCTCTCGGTCCTAGCATTCTCGCAAAGTGGGACCTGCAGCACGTGCGCGAGTTCACTGCGAGCAGACCCGAACTCCGCGCCAACCTTCTGCGGATTGTAAGCATGGATCTTGCCGCCAAATTGCGCGATATCGCCAGTCCCAGCCTAGCTGCGGAGTAGCTTGTGCCGAAGTGGTTCGACGGCGGCGCGTAGGGGAGGGGAGCTATGTCAGACGACGGAGCATTGACGGGTCGCCAGCGATCGGCTGGCTATCTAGGTTCGCTGAATGGCGCGCTTTTGGAACGGGGCGCTTTCGCGCAAAGCGGCCGCCCGGCGTCGGCACCTTGGCGTGGCGTGGCCATTCCCGATTTTCGCAGCTGGCAGACTCGCCTACTGATGACGGCCGACCCTGTTGGCAGATCGTAAGCGTTCATTTCTGACACGTCGAATTAATTGACAACGGTTGCTGGCCGCCAGTTCCAGGGCAGAAGCTCGTTGAGCTGGCTCATGGGATGTCCGTTGGACATGCGCTCGAGCACGTCCTGGAGATAGGCGAAGGGCTCGACGTCGTTGAGCTTGGCGGTGGTAATGAGGGAACAGATGGTTGCCCAGCGGTCGGCGCCGCCGTCGGATCCGGCAAACAGGTGGTTTTTGCGGCCGAGCGTGATGGGACGGATTGCGCGCTCGACGGTGTTGGTGTCGAGTTCGACGCGGCCATCAACGAGGAAGCAGCAGAGAACCTCCCAGCGGCTTAAGGAGTAGCGGATAGCGTCGGCGAGGCTGCCGCGGGGCGGGATTTGAGCAAGCTGCCGCTCAAGCCAAGCCTTCATCGCTGTGACCAGAGGCAGCGATCTGGATTGACGCACGCTCCGTCGTGCATCGGCGGCATGGCCGCGGATGGCATTCTCGATCGCGTAGAACTCGGCGATGCGCCGCAGCGCTTCTGCCGCGACAGGCGAGCGGGTAGCCTGCTGCACCTCATAGAACTTGCGTCTGGCGTGAGCCCAACTTGCGTCAGGATAAGTCCTGGAAAGGAGGAAGAATGTGACCTGAAACCTTTCAACGTGACCCAGAGGGTTCGACGCCCTCGCGGCAAAGGCGGAGCCCGCCAGCCGGAAGCGAGTCTTGCATGGGTGACGGCAACGTCATTCGTGAAGCGTAGACAGCGGGTACTGAAGCCCTGTGGCAGCCTCGAAATCATGGTCGTGCTGAAGCCTTCGCCGTGTTGGATCCGGGGGCAGCACTGGGAAAGCCGCTATGGTCAGGCTTACCGGTTCGGCCGGGGTCTCAGAGCAGGGCAAAGGTACGGGATGGGCCACCAGGAAACCTGAG